>NZ_MUMF01000277.1 GCF_002155905.1 Streptomyces tricolor
CCCCGTCCTGAGCCGAAGCGGTCCGGGCGCGGTCCATGGCGTGCGCGACGGCCGCGTCGTCCAGGGCCAGCGGCGGGGCGCCGTGCCGGGCGCGATACTGGTTGTGGACCGCGAGGCACTCCGCGTTGAACGCCTCGTCCGTGGCGTCGGGCAGGGGCGGGCGTTCGTCCGCCGCTTGCACGGGCTGCACCGTGAACGCCACGGCCGACACCGCCGCCGCGACCGCCAGAACACCCGCTGAGAGCCGACCCATTGGTCCTCCTCGTACGCTGCGCGTCTCCGGCGACCGTTCGGCCACCGGGCAGTACCCATGAAAGAGCCCCGCACGCGCGCCGTGCCGCCGTTCCGCGCGTCATCACCCTTTCGCAGCAAGGCCACCGCCCCGGCGCACACGATCCTCACCCTGATGCACGAGCCCGTGCGGCGCGGAGGCGGAGGCGGAGGCGGCAAGGCAGCCGGCGCACGGAGCCGGAACCGACCGGCAGGCCGGCCGGCGCCGGAACGCCGGAACAACCGGTGAGCGGCCTCGGTTGCGACGGTGGAGGACGACAAGGCCCCGGGGCGAGCGGGGACACCGGGCCCGCCGACACAGGAGTGAGGGAACCAGCCGATGACCTACGCGACGGCACCGGACGGGACCCGCATCGCCTACCAGCTGCGAGGCGAGGGAGCGCCGCTGGTCCTGCTGGCGGGCCAGGCCAACAACCATCACTGGTGGGACGCGGTCCGCGCCGACTTCCACCCCGCGCGCAGCACCCTCACCCTCGACTACCGCGGCACCGGCGACAGCGACAAGCCCGACACCCCCCACAGCACCGAACTGTTCGCCCGGGACGTCATCGCCGTCCTCGACGAACTCGGCATCGACCGGGCCGACGTCTACGGCACGTCCATGGGCGGCCGCGTGGCCCAGCAACTCGCCGCCCGCCACCCGCACCGGGTCGGCGCCCTGGTCCTCGGCTGCACCTCACCCGGCGGCCCGCACAGCGTCGAACGCGGCAACGACGTCCGCCGCGCCCTGGCCCAGCCGCAGCCCGGCGCCGCGCGGCAAGCCCTGCTGGAGCTGATGTACACCCCCCGATGGCTCGCCGACCACCCCGGCCCGCACCACACCCTCGGCGACCCCGGCATGCCCGCCCACTCCCGGCGCCACCACCTCGCGGCCAGTGACCGGCACAACGCCTGGGACCTCCTGCCCGGCATCAGCGCACCCACCCTGGTCGTCCACGGAACGGACGACCTGCTCAACCCCGCGGCCAACGCCCCCCTGCTCGCCGACCGCATCCCCGGTGCCCGGCTCCACCTCATCCCCGGAGCCCGGCACGCCTACTTCGAGGAGTGCCGCACCCACGCCGGCCCCCTCGTGCTGGACTTCCTCACCACCGCCTCGCACCGGCCGTAGAAGCACGCCGACCACCCTCCGGCCGGCGGACCTGCCGGAACCGGGCGCGACACCGGACAAGAGGGCCGCGCGGAGCGCGTCCGCGTGGTGGTTCACCACGCGGACGCGACGTCCGCTCCGTCCGCGCCCGGCGTGATCAGAAGCCGTCCTCCGGCAGGTCCTGGCCGGCGAGGTCGTCCTCGGCGAACTCGCCGCCGCCCATCGCCGCACCGGCGAAGAAGCCGCTCATGAGTTCGTCCATGTCCAGCTCGGCGGCACCGGCCGGGGCGGTGGGCTTGGTGCCCTTGCCGATGCGCAGGGTCAGGCCCAGCTTCTTGACCTCGGCGCTCTCGGCCAGCTTGGCGAGGTCCACGTCCACCTCGGTCAGCTCGCCGTTCTTGAGCGTGAAGTCAGCCGTCACCTTGGTGTTGGGGGCGTCCTTGAGATCCTTGGCCGTCGGCAGTTCCATGCCCGGCGGCAGGTCCTTCTCCAGCGGACGGAGCCGGCCGAACAGCTCGGTGGCCAGGGTGCGGAAGGGAGCCGTGGCGGTGATGTGCTCGGTGCCGTCCTCGCCGCCTGCCGTCCTGAACTTCACCTCGCGGGCGATGACTTCGCGGAGGGCCTTGACGAGCTTCTTCTGCGTCTTGGCGTCGAGGGACGGGTCGGGAGCGGGAACGCCGCCGGACTCCTCGCCCTCGGCGGCGGCCTTCTCCATCTCCTTGGTGTTGAACTTCACCCACTTGCCCTGGAGGACGTCCTTCATCGCCCCGGCCTCGGGCGGCAGGTCATCGGCGGACGGCACCGGGCTGCCCGCCACCTTGCCCAGGGCCTTGACGTCGGCACGGACGTAGGCGTAGTCCCCGATCAGCCGGTACTCGGTGAGGTCGCCGTCCGGGCTGCTGACCTTCATGGCCATGCCGACGAAGTCCTTCTCACCGGACTCGCTGATCGGCTTCTTCGACTGCACGGTGAACGTGATCTTCGCGCCGCTGATCATCTCGGCGGCCTCGTCCGGTATCTCCTCGCCGGGCGCGGGCTCGGACTTGGCGTCCAGAGCCTTCAGCGACGCGGCGTCGGTGTCCAGGTCCAGCTCGAAGGAGAGCGACTTCTTCTCGCCGAGCTTGTCGAAGGCACGGTCGAGCTTCTTGCCGGCGGAGAGCTGCTCCACCGTTCCACAGGCGGCGGAGCCCGCGAGGACCGCGGCGGCGACGGCGGCGGCGGTCAAGGTCTTGTGTACGGCGCTGATGATGATCTCCTCGTAGATCTGATCACGGCGTGATCGATCAGTAGACTCACCAACCGCCAGAAGGGTTGCACCGCCCGTCCCCCGATGTCGGAAGCACGCGCCGGGCAGCGGAACGGCCCTCCGCACACGGTGCCCGCAGGGTGGAAACCGCACATGAGAACGTATGGGTGTGCGGGGCGGAGGCCGTACGCGGGGGAGTGAGCAGCCGTGATCGGTTCCTCAGCGGTTCTGATCAGCGGCCTGTTCGACGGTGGCTGTTCTGCCCACCCGGTGCGATGACCAGGCCCTCCATCCAGGACCATGAACGGGTGACACACTTCGTCGAATGCCTGACCGACCCGTCCCTCGCCGGTGAGCTGTGGAGCGACGACCGGACCGTCGCCGTCTTCACCGCGCGCCCCCAGGGAGCCGTGCAAGGCTCCCTGGCGCTGCTGGATCTGGGCGCCCCCGACGCCGCCCTGCGCTACGTCGCCGTCCCCGACCGCTCCGCGGAGGAGTGCCTGGTGCCCCTGCTCAGGGCGGCGGCGGACGCGGCCCGCACGGCAGGCGGTACGGCACTGCGCTGGACCGTGGAGGAGACGGGCCCCGGCAAGGCGGCGCTCGAACTGGGCGCCCGGGAAAGCGCCGAGGTCTACCGCTGGTGGCGCCGCGACCTGCCGGCCGGTGTTCCCGGCGGGGACGGCGCGGAACGACAGCTGCCCGACGGGGGCGGGCCCGCGGCGTTCCGTGTCGCGACGGAGGAAGCCTGGTACGACGTCGAGCTGGCCGGTGACCGCGCCCTCCTGGTCCACGACCGGGAGGTCGACAGCACCGCCGACAAGCTCACCGCCCTCACCGCCGCCGCCCTGCACATCCTCGACACCGACCACCCCGGCCTCACCGCCGCCGAGGTCAACGCGGCCCCCGAGGACGCGGAACTCCGGACGGCCCTGGAGCGGCTGCGCTTCACCCCGACGCCGTCCCGCGCGGTGGAGTACACCCTGCCGCTCGTCTGAGCCGCCGTGCCCCGCCCCGGCGCCGGCGGGGGCCGGGCCGGACGCCGAGGCGGGGCGCCGCACCGCGTACGCGAGCGTGCCGCCGGCGCTGCACGAGCCGGGGACCGCGCTGTACGAGGACTTTCACGTCGCGGTCCTGGCTCAGGTGGCGTCCGGGAAGGAGGCCAGGAAGGACAGCGCCACGACCGCTGCGCCCAGCAGGATGACGGTGCTCCTGCGCCACAGCAGGCGCTCCGGCCGGCTGGGCAGGGCGCTGCCGTTCTTCTCCGGTACGGCGCTGCCGAACGTCACCAGGAACACGGTGAGAGTGCCGTAGAAGAGGATCCTGTGGACGGGTCCCCACAGCGGCGGGAACTGCGGGCTGAGCAGAACGCTCGGCATCAGGACGAAGCAACCCAGGAAGGCGAAAGAGGTCGCCGCGGACGGGTTCCAGCGGTAGTAGACCGTTCCCCTGTCCAGTTGGTGCAGTACCTCGTATCGCCGCTGCCAGTGTGGATGGAACCGCCACAGGTGACGCCACCACCGCCGGACCGGTCCCCGGGCACGACGCTCTGCGGTGGCGGCTCGTTGCCACAGGCCGAGGTCCGCGCCCCATCGGTAGGCATCCAAGTCGGCGCACAGTTCCCTGTTGCGCAGCACCTCGGCACGCATGAAACGGGCCACTACGACGAAAGCGACGGCCAGCACCGCCGTGCCGCGGCTGCCGTAGTGAAGTGCCCAGTAAGGGCCGCCCGTCCAGTTCAGCCAGGCCCATTGCACCGCGCAGGGCAGGACGATCAGTGCCAGCCACACGCGCCACAGGGAGACGGTGGCGTAGGCGAGGGTGACGTCCTTGTTACGGAGGTGGGCGAATTCGTGCAGGATCACGGTGCGGAAGGTCGTGGGTTCCCTCCGCACCATCTTCACCAGGCCGCTGTCCAGGCACAGGACCAGCAGACCGGGCCGGCCGAAGACCACCGCCGACTTCGTCCGTGCGCTGGGGTCGATGACGTATTTCGGGCGTACCGGGAGACGGCACCTGGCTCGCAGCTCTTCCAGCTCGGCGTACAACGCGCTCCTGGACGCGGCGCGCACGGGCACCAGGCGGCGCAAGCGCCACGTCGGCAGGAACCAGAACACGGTGAGCGTCACGAGGGCGACGATCACAAGACCCGCCACGGTCACCGCGGAGGACCAGGACGCCAGTTGCCGCTGACAGGGGACGGACACCATCCACTCCAGTGCTGCCCGGTCCGTCAGCAGGGCACGGACGTCGAACGTTTCACCCGCCAGCCGCCATGTGTCGTCGTACCTCCGTACGCAGGGCGCGTACGCCGGGCGCCACAGGATGCTCTGGGCCGCTGTGTTGAGCAGGAACATGCCCGAGGTCGTCAGGAGCAGGAGCAGGAGAACGAACCTGCGGGTCGTGCCGGCGCTCCACCGTCGGTAATAGGCCTCCGCCACTGCGGAAGACGGCCGCACGGAAGGGCCTCGCTACTGGTGGCGCTCGATGTGGCGGCGAACGCTCGACGCGAGCTGCCGGGCCGAGTCCTCGGCGAGCCCTGACTCCTGGGCGCGCCGGGTGACGATGTCGCACAGTTCCTCGAGCTGTGCCTCGTCCAGCCGCGGCAGGGCGGACACACTTCCCGGCCTGCCGCGCAGCCTGCGCCACGCCGCGGACAGCCGGCCGGTCGCCGCTCGCACCGTCGCGCCGGCCAGTTCCTGCGCGAACTGCTGCAGCACCATCCACACCAGCGGTGTCACCAGCACGGCGACCTCGCCCAGACCGAAGCCGAGTTCGCTGTCCCCGCCGCGGGACGACAGCATCCGCGTGATCTCATCAGGCTCGCGGTTCAGCAGATCCGCCGCTGTGTCCCGTTCCTCGGGCGCGCGTTCAGCCACAACTCCCTGCAGGACATCGACGATTCGCGCGCCGTCCATACTCCCCCTCCGAAATCGCTCGGCCCACCAGCCTAGCCAAAATCGTCCGACACCGTACGGATGCGAAAAGAGTGCCGACAAGGCCCGTCTCCGGCGGCCGAGGCTCCGCCGCTCTTGGGCCCCTCGTTCCGGAATTGAAAAGTCCCTGGTGAGGGGGTGCTGAACAAAACCTCGCCCGCCAAGATCGGTCGGGCCAGAGGACGGGACGGCAGCGCCTGTCCGTCCGTCGTCCGACGACGTGCGGTATCCGGAGCACCGACGCGTGCCTCC
The DNA here is from genome assembly GCF_002155905.1 of Streptomyces tricolor. Classification (GTDB taxonomy): domain Bacteria; phylum Actinomycetota; class Actinomycetes; order Streptomycetales; family Streptomycetaceae; genus Streptomyces; species Streptomyces tricolor. The sequence continues at coordinate 5,813 of NZ_MUMF01000277.1, forward strand.
GGTGCCCGAACACCGTTGACCGGAAAGGGATACGCACACATGACCAAGACCCTGCGCGGTCTCGTCCCCGCCGCCCTCGCCGGCGCGCTCCTCCTCGGCGGAGCCGCTTCCGCCATGGCCGCCCCGGCGGCTCCGGCCCCGGCCTCGGACAAGCAGGTCGCCGCGGCCGCCGTCTCCTGCGGCTACCACAGCGGCACCCGGTACGCGGACCGCGGCGACCGAGGCGCCCACGTCAAGGAGATCCAGTGCCTCCTGCGTGACGTCTGGGGTTACAGCATCGGCTCGTCCGGCATCGACGGCATCTTCGGGGCGGCCACCGAGCGCGCGGTCAAGGCGTTCCAGGCGGACCACCCGCTCGCCGCCGACGGCAAGGCGGGCCCGAACACCTGGAGGGCGCTGCGCGGCTGACGCGCGAGCGTTGCCCGGCCGGGGCAGTGCCCCGGCCGGTTTCCCGGCTTCCGACAAGCCCGTTTCGACATGAGGAGACGCATGCACCTCACCCGCAGACACGTCCTCCTGACCGCCTTCTCGGCAGCGGCCGCGACGGCGCTCTCCCTGAGCGGCGCAGGGTCCGCTGCCGCCGCCGCGGCTTCCCCGGCCGGGCTCGGCACGCGGGACATGCTCAGCCCCACCGACCCGGACGCCATCATTCCGGTCGTCTCCGACCACTGGTACGCCGAGGGCGTGTCACGCGAACCGCTCAACGGCTGGGTCCAGTGCACGGGCGGGGGCGAGCTCTGATGGCGCCTCAGCTCGTCACCCGTGCGGCATGGGGCGCCAGGGCGCCGAAGAAGGTGTCGCACGACATACGGCCCGGCGACGGCGGTGTGGCCGTCCACCACATAGGTGAGACGCCTCTGGCCCTCGCCGGCCATGCTCAGTGCGCACCCCTGGTGCGGAGTGTGCAGAACACCCATATGAACGGGGAGTACGACGACATCGCCTACTCCTTCCTCGCATGCCCGCACGGCTATGTGTTCGAAGGGCGCGGATACGGCGTCAGGACCGGTGCGAACGGCACCAAGGACGCCAACGACCGCTTCTACGCGGTCTGCGCGCTGACGGGCGGGACGCCCGGCCGCTACGACCCGGTCACCACCGGTCTGGTCGAGGCGATCCGCACCGCCATCGCCGGCCTGCGCTCCTTGGGAGGCGCCGGGGCCCGCATCGTCGGGCACCGCGATCTGACGGCCACGGAATGCCCGGGGGCGCTCTACGCCTATGTACGGGACGGGCGGTTCGAGCCCGGAACCGCCCCGGGCCCCGGCGGTGAGGAGCCGCCTCCGCCCGGGCAGGAGGTCCCCTGGCCGGGTGTTCTGCTGCAATACCCGCCCGTCACCGTGCACTGGAGCGCGAGGACGTGGCAGGAACAGATGCGCAGACGCGGCTGGACGATCGACGTGGACGGCGCGTACGGGGAGCAGTCGCGCCGGGTGTGCCTCGCCTTCCAGCGGGAGAAGAGCCTCACGGTCGACGGCGTCGTCGGCCGCGACACCTGGCAGGCGTCCTGGCGCGCCCCCGTGACCGCCCCCGCGGACGGCGACAGCTCCCACCGGGACGCGCCGCCCTGGCCGGGCGTGCTGTTCACCTACCCGCCGTTCACCCGGCACCCCGGGGTCGCCACCTGGCAGGCCCGCATGCGGGAGAGGGGCTGGTCCCTCGACGCCGACGGGGTGTACGGCAGCCGGTCGCGGCAGGTGTGCCTCGCGTTCCAGAAGGAGAAGCGGCTCACCGCCGACGGCATCGTCGGACCGGCGACCTGGCAGGCGGCCTGGGCCGCCCCCGTCACCTGACATGCGAAAGGAGACCGCCTTGCTCACCTCACGCACGTCCCGCGACCGTGGCCGCACGCGGGCCGGCACATGGATCGGCACGTTCACCGTCGCGGCCCTGGCCGCGTTCACGCTCACGGCCGCGCCCGCCCGAGCCTCCACCGCGCCCCCGACCCCGCCGTCCCTGCCGGCACTCGCTGCCGCGCCGAGCGACGGCCGGGCGCTCTGGTGCGGCTACTACTCCGGCACCGCCCCGGTATCCCGGGGAGACAGCGGAAACGAGGTCCGGGAAGTCCAGTGCCTGCTGCGGCGCTGCGGCTATGACGTACCCGTCGACGGCCTGTTCGGGGCGGGCCTGGAAGCGGTCGTCAAGCGGTTCCAGCGCGACCACGGCCTCGCGCCCGACGGCACAGTCGGCCCCGGCACCTGGCAGGCGCTGCGGAAGTGCGGCACCACGGCCGCGGCCTGATCCCCGCGCCCCGCCCTGGCTCCGCGGTGGCCGGGGCCCAATCATCGGCCCGGCCGTCGGGGGGTGCCTGTCAGGGCCTTGAACGGGTGCCGCTTCGACGGAGGATGGGGGAGGAGAGCGGGTCTGCGTGGTGAAGTGGGGGCCTCTGACCACTCCGACAGCAGGGAGCGTTCCTTCCGATGACCGCACAGCCCGCACGCCCTGGACGCGGCGGCCCCCGGACCGCCTCGGTCATGGATGTCCCACCGTTCAAGCCTTCTCTCGTCAAAGCGGTGTTCAGGGACGTGACCTCGCTGCACGTCTCCCGGTCGGCCGCGTGGGCCGCCGCGTCGGTGACGCGGACCGTGCTGACGGAGATCATCGACGGCGCGAGGAGAGCGGCGGCGGAGGAGGCCCGGAAGAAGCTGATTCCCGGTGACCTTCTGTCGGCGATCGACCGGAACGCCGAACTCGAGGTGGGGACCAAGTGGTACGACCACAGCCCGACGTTTCGAGGCCTGACCGGTGTCCTGTACGACGCCGCGGGCGTCCTCGTGCCTTCTCGCAAGCGCAGCGGGTCGCGCAAGCCGAGTGCTGTGGTCGGCGCCCACAGGTTCGAGGCCGGGGTCAGGAAGCTGCTGCGGAGCCAGGGAGTGACGGCCGTCCCGGCGATGGTCCGCGACCTGGACGGAATAGCCAGCGCGTTCCTGACGGACCTCGCCCGGGACGCGGCCATGGTCGTTCGCGAGGGCGGGGTCACGCGTTTCGGTACGGTCACCCTGGTGATGCTGGGCGAACCGGCCCCACCCCCGTTCCCCGGGGATTCCCACCGGGCCCTGTCCCGCCGCAAGGGGGACGGGCGGACCATCGGCAGCGACGACGTCCTGGCCGCCACCACGATCCAGTTGTTCGGCGGCAACCTCAGGCAGCGGGCCCTCACCGAAGCACGCGAGGTGCCGGGTCGCGCCGGCGGATCGCGTTCTCGCCGGTGAGGCGGCGGGCCGTCAGGCCGGTCGGGGCGCGGTGCGGGACGGGCGGCAGCGCACAAGGCCGATAACTGCGTCTCCGTTGCTGCTCATTCTGCTTCTCGCGCTCGTCCCTCCTCCGAAGCGGGCGGTTGGAAGCAGGCGGTGACGTCCTTGCCGCGGGGGCAACGGCGGATCTGCCAGTCGTCGGCGAGGGCGTCGACCAGGAGCAGCCCTCGCCCGCCAAGGGCGTCGTGATCCGTGCGGCGTTGCTCGGGCAGCCGGGGCGAGGCGTCATGCACCGTCACGTGCAGGCATTCCTCGTCCCAGGTGAGGATGAGCTGTGCGGCGCTGTGGGCGTGGACGTGGGCGTTGGTGACCAACTCCGAGACGGCCAGCACGACCGCGTCCACCAGAGCGGGTGCAGTCCGATCCCAGCCGAGTGCGGTCATGTGGGAACGCGTCCAGTTCCTGGCTTCCCGCACTCCGGCGCTGATCGGCAACGAGCGCGCCCAGCCGACAGCCCTCATGGATGAATCGTCCGCCATGGTCTCTCCTTCAGCTGTTCCAGGTTCCTGTCCGTCTGCCCCGGCACCCAGCTGCCCCAACACCGGCCGACGGTGGGGTTCCCTGGCGCGGATCCCTTGACGCAGAGGGCCCCGCCGTCGCGGTTGCCGTCGGTGCGCCGGACGAGGGGGCCGTTCAGGGCTGGAGCCCAGGCGGGGTCGCTGAAGAACCACACATTCCTCCGCAAACCGCTGCCCGTCGTGTCGCGGCACGCCCAGGCGGCTGTCGTCGATCGCCGCCAGGGCCGTTGCCGGCGTCCGACCGGCGGTGACGGCCTTGCGCGGAATGTGTCGCTGCCGGTCACTGCGGCCGGCCCGCCCCACTGCGGCCGCGCGCCGCAGCCGACGGACCGAGCCGGGCGGGACCGGACTACCTGGCCCGGGACCTGTCGTCCGAATCAGCCCGACGCCGTGAGGATCCGAGCGGCAGCCTCAGCTCGCGCCGCCGGCACCAGCCAGGCGGGGGGACTGGCTGCCGGGTTTCCCCATGCGGTCGGTCTCGTCCCGGACGAGCAGGGAGAGCAGTGCGGCCACGGTCAGGCCTGCTTCCGCCGGATGGCGCAGGACCTTGTCCGGATCGATGCGATAGGTGTTGGCGCGTCCTTCGCGGGTGTGGGAGAGGTAACCGTCCTGTTCGAGGTCGGAGATGATCCGCTGGACGGCACGCTCGGTGAGCCGGCAGTGGGCAGCGATGTCGCGGATCCGGATGTTCGGGTTGTCGGCGATGGCCGCCAGTACGCGCGCATGGTTGGTGATGAACGTCCATCCGGTGTGAGATCCAGGCACTGCAACCATGCACGGCATTCTACTGACCTGGTTTGCCGGACACCGAATGCATGACATAGTTTTCGCGTAATCGCTAGCGTGATCCAAGCAGGGGAGACACGGGAGGACCCGAGGTGTTCTTGGAAGAAGGGGTCACGGACCGCCCGGACGAAGTGCGCGGGGCGCCGCTGCGGATACACGACCAGGCCGCGGTGGTGCAGTTCGAGTACGGCGACGCCTGGGTCGTCAGTGCGCGCGGCTCCTACGACATGTACTCGATCACGCCCCTCGCGGAGGCTCTGGACACCGCGGCCGAGGCGCATCGCAAGGTGGTCCTGGACGCCTCCGGCATCACCTTCGGGGACTCGACGCTGCTGAATCTGCTGATCCTCACCCACCACAAGGCCGACCTCCGCGTGGCAGCACCGACGCAGCAGGTGCGCCGACTCCTGGAAATCACGGGGGCCGACACGCTCCTGAAGGTGCGGGCGACGGTGGCAGAGGCCGCTGCTTGTTAGAGAGCCCCCGACACACCCCACAGGAGGTATCAGCATGCCCCTTCCCACGGAGAAGGAACTGCGCGAGGTGCTGGCCCGGTTCGCTCAGGCGCGCATCGCACACGATGTGCACCCCACGGGCTCCACCAGCATGAATCTCGAAGACGCCGTGGACACACTGTGCGTGATGACCGGGGCCCGCACCATCGAGCAGGCCCTGCTCACGGCAGACACACTCCTCGAGGAGCACACCGGCCGTACGCACGCCCCCCAGGAGGACGAGACACTGGCCGCCTAGGCGCCCTCGTTCGGATCAGCGTGCTGACCGGAGGAAGGCGGGGATGCCACGCCTGCGGAGGTGGTCGCGGTCGCGCGGGAGTGGTGCGCCTCGCCTGCCGGGCCGGGCGTGACGACGAAGGCGAGCGGTCGGCAGCGGCTGACCGCGGCGAGGTGGATCTTGATGGTCAGGCCGCCGCGGGACCGTCCGGGGCACGGCCGTCCGGCTCGCCGACGGGGACCCCCTCCGGCAGGCCCCGGCGGCGTGCTGATGAGCCCGGACGATCGTGGAGTCGACCGCGACGCCGGCTACGGTCGCGGTGTGGCCTTCCGGCGCGCGCTGGAGGGAACGCGACCGGCGTAAGTCATGGCCGTCGACCCGGAAGGGATCGCACGCCCCGCCGACAGCGGGTTGACAGGGTTCGGCGTCGGCGG
>NZ_MUMF01000278.1 GCF_002155905.1 Streptomyces tricolor
TCCGGATCCCGCGGACACCGTCGCCCGGGCGGCGGTGTCCGCGGGATCCGGAAGGATCGCTTCGCCGCGCGCCCGGCAAGGGGCACCGGTCTACGGCACCTCGACCGCCTGTGTCTGCTTCCGCTGCCGACGGGCCGCCAGCACCGCGTACACGATGACCCCGACGAACAGGAACAGCACACCCTGGTACACCGCCGCGTAGCCCGCGCCCGCCATCAGCCAGATCGAGAAGGCGGCGGCCACCGCGGTGATCACGGAGTCCCGCACCAGCCGCGCCCGGTCGACCGCCCGGCCGGACACCAGGTGGTAGATCTGCGCGGCGGTGGCCAGCAGGTACGGCACGGTCGCGGTGAACGTGGTGACCAGCACCAGGATCTCGAAGACCTTGCCCGAGCCGGACAGGTAGTTGTAGACGGTGAGCAGCGAGGCCAGGACGACCGTCACCCCGACGCCGACCGTGGGCACGCCCCGCCGCCGGCGCGTGAAGGCGCTCGGGAAGAGCCCGTCGCGGGCCGCCGCGTACGGCGTCTGGGCGCTGAGCAGGGTCCAGCCGTTGAGGCAGCCGGTCATCGACACCAGGGCGGCGAGCGCCACCGCCGTACCGCCCCAGCTGCCGCCGAACATGGTGTTCACGGCGTCCGAGAACGGCGCGGTGGAGTCGACCAGGCGGTCGTGCGGGACCGTGCCGAACACGGACAGCGTGCCCAGCAGGTACACCAGCGCGGCACCCGCGGTGCCGATCACGGTGGCGCGCCCCACGTTGCGGCGGGCGTCCCTGACCTCGCCCGCGCTGACGGCGGCGGACTCCACCCCGAGGTAGGAGAAGAGCAGCAGCGCGGCGGCGGCGGACACCGCGCCGATCGGGCTCTGGTCGCCGGCGTTGAACGGGCCGAGCCGGTCGGGGTCGAAGAAGAACAGTCCGCCGACCGCGACGAGCAGCAGCGGCACGAACTTCAGCACCGTGGACACCAGCTGCACGGCGCCCACGTACCGGGTGCCGGCGAAGTTGGCGAGGGCCGGCAGCCACTGCAGGGCCAGCGCGGCCAGGCAGGCGGTCCAGCGGTGGTCGTTGACCGGGATCAGGACGTCCAGGTATCCGACGGCCGCGACGGCCAGCGCCGCGTTCGACACCCAGGTGGTGATCCAGTACGACCAGGCGGCGAGGAATCCCGCGAAGTCGCCGAACGCCTCGCGGGCGTAGACGTAGGGACCGCCGGTGCGCGGGTCGCGCGCGGCGAGCCGGCCGAAGACCAGGGCGAGCGCGATGGCGCCGACGGTGAGCACACCGAAGGCGACCAGGCTGACCGTGCCGTACGGAGCGATGGAGGCGGGGAGCAGGAAGATGCCGCCGCCGATGATGTTGCCCATGACCAGCGCGGTGGCGACGGGCAGGCCGAACCGGCGGGCATGCCTGCCGTTGTTGCCGTGCGGGTCCTCGGCAAGGGCCGTGGGGGACTCCGCGGGGCTGCCCGCGGGGGCCGGAGCCGACTGCGGGACGGTTCCGGTGCTGTGCATGGGTGGTGCGCCTCTCATGGAACTGACGTTCCCGGGATCACCGGGACGGGCCCCATGGTCGGGGATGCGCGGACCTGGCTCAAAACCGCCGTTCGTTGTTCTGTGCGGGCCGCCTGACCACGGAAAAAGCGTCGTGGTACGGCCCTCGCGCCGCGAGATGTGCGGTGCCCCGGATGCGGGCACTCCGGCCGGAGGCGGTCAGTCCGGCGCCGCCCAGAGGCTGCGGACATGCCCCAGATGCCGGGTCATGACCGCGTGCACGGCCTTCTCGTCCCGCTCCAGCAGGGCGTCCAGCAGCTCCAGGTGCTCCTCGGCGGAAGCGAGCAGCCGGCCCGCCTCCACCAGCGCGGTCAGGCCGTACAGACGGGAGCGTTTGCGCAGGTCGGCGACGACCTCCACCAGGTGGGCGTTGCCGGCCAGAGCGAGCAGCCCCAGGTGGAAGCGGGTGTCGGCCTCCACGTAGGCGATCAGATCGCCCGCCACCGCCGCGGTGACGATCTCCCGGGCCGCCGGGCGCAGCGCCTCCAGCGAGACCCGGTCGGCCGTGCGGGCCAGCTCCACCACGGTCGGGATCTCGATGAGCGCCCGGATGTGCGTGTACTCGTCCAGCTGCTGGTCGGAGACGACGGTGACCCGGAAGCCCTTGTTGGGCACGGTGTCGACCAGCCCCTCCTTGGCCAGGTCGAGCATCGCCTCCCGCACCGGCGTGGCCGAGACGCCGAACCGGGCGGCCAGCGAGGGCGCCGAGTAGACCTCGCCCGGCCGCAGCTCGCCCGCGATCAGGGCGGCGCGCAGGGCGTCCGCGACCCGCTCGCGGTAGCTGCTCCGCCGGCCGCCCAGCCGGGGCAGTGCGGGCATCTCCACGCCCCGCGTGTTCTGTGCCATGTCACGCATCACCGGGGTGAGTCTAGAGGACGCTAGAGGACGAAACCCCGGGGGAACGGATCGGTCGGGTCCAGCAGGTACTGCGCGGTGCCCGTGATCCACGCGCGGCCGGTGAAGCTGGGCAGCACGGCCGGTACCCCGGCGACCTCCGTAGTCCCCAGCAGCCGGCCGGTGAACCGGGTGCCGATGAAGGACTCGTTCACGAACTCGGTGTGCAGCGGGAGTTCACCGCGCGCGTGCAGTTGCGCCATGCGCGCGCTGGTGCCCGTGCCGCAGGGGGAGCGGTCGAACCAGCCCGGATGGATGACCATGGCGTGCCGGGAGTGCCGGGCCGTGGCCCCGGGCGCGTACAGGTGGACGTGGTGGCAGCCGCGGATGGTCGGATCCTCGGGGTGCACCGGTTCCGCCTGCTCGTTGATCGCCTCCATCAGGGACAGTCCGGCGGCCAGGATGTCGTCCTTGCGGGCGCGGTCGAAGGGCAGCCCGAGGGCGTCGAGCGGCAGGATCGCGTAGAAGTTGCCGCCGTAGGCCAGGTCGTAGCCGACCGTACGCCCGTCGGGCAGGGTGACCTCGCGGTCCAGGCCGGCCGCGAACGAGGGCACGTTCCGCAGGGTCACCGCACGGGCGGCGCCGTCCGCCACCGCCACCTCGGCGACCACGACGCCCGCCGGGGTGTCGAGCCGTACGGTGGTCACCGGTTCCGTGACCGCCACCATGCCGGTCTCGACCAGCACGGTGGCCACCCCGATCGTGCCGTGCCCGCACATCGGCAGATAGCCGGAGACCTCGATGTAGACCACGCCCCAGTCGCAGTCGGGGCGGGTGGGCGGCTGGAGGATCGCGCCGCTCATGGCCGAGTGGCCGCGCGGCTCGTTCATCAGCAGCTGCTTGACGTCGTCGCGGTGTTCCCGGAACCACAGCCGCCGTTCGTTCATGGTCGCCCCGGGGATGGTGCCGATCCCGCCGGTGATCACCCGGGTCGGCATGCCCTCGGTGTGCGAGTCGACGGCGTGCAGGACGAGTGTGCTGCGCATGGTCGGGCTCCCTCACGCCAGGCCCGCGGCGACGGCCTTCTCGGTGGCCGCGCGGACTGCGGCCTCCTGCTCGGGCGGCAGCGGGACCCGCGGCGGGCGCACCGGGCCGCCGTACCGTCCGACGACGTCCATGGAGAGCTTGATCGCCTGGACGAACTCCACCCGTGAGTCCCAGCGCAGCAGCGGGTGCAGCTGCCGGTACAGCGGGAGGGCGGTGGTGAGGTCGCCGGCCAGCGCGGCCCGGTACAGCTCCGCCGAGGCGCGCGGGAGCGCGTTCGGGTAGCCGGCCACCCAGCCCTTGGCGCCGGCCACCGCCAGCTCCAGCAGCACGTCGTCGGCACCGATCAACAGGTCGAGTTCCGGGGCGAGTTCGGCGATGCGGTAGGCGCGGCGGACGTCACCGGAGAACTCCTTGACGGCGTGCACGAGCCCCTCGCCGTGCAGCCGGGCCAGGAGTTCGGGCACCAGGTCGACCTTGGTGTCGATCGGGTTGTTGTACGCCACCACCGGCAGGCCCGCCTTCGCGACCTCCGCGAAGTGGGCGAGCACCGACCGCTCGTCGGCGCGGTAGGCGTTGGGCGGCAGCAGCATCACCGACGTGCAGCCGGCCTCGCCCGCCTGCTCGGCCCAGCGCCGGGCCTCGGCCGAGCCGTACGCCGAGACGCCCGGCATCACCCGTTCCCCGCCGATCGCGGCCACGGCGGTCTCCACCACCCGGGCCCGCTCCTCGGGGGTGAGCACCTGGTACTCCCCGAGCGAGCCGTTCGGTACGACGCCGTCGCAGCCGTTCGCGACGAGCCAGGCGCAGTGCTCGGCGTAGCGGTCGTGGTCGACCGAGAGATCCCCGCGCAGCGGGAGGGCGGTGGC
>NZ_MUMF01000028.1 GCF_002155905.1 Streptomyces tricolor
CGCCCGCACCCACCACCTCCTCCCCACCCCGGCCGGCCGTACCCACGCCGTCCAGCAGGGCCGCCAAGGCCCCCTCGTGCTGCTTCTGCACGGGTTCCCGGAGTCCTGGTACGCCTGGCGCCACCAGTTGCCGGCGCTCGCCGCCGCCGGCTACCGCGTGGTGGCGATCGACGTCCGGGGCTACGGCCGTTCGTCGAAGCCGGAGTCCGTGGAGGCGTACCGGATGCTCGACCTGGTCGCGGACAACGTCGCCGTGGTGGAGGCGCTGGGCGAGCGTTCCGCGGTGGTCGTCGGGCACGACTGGGGCGCGACCATCGCCGCCGTATCCGCCCTGACCAGGCCGGACGTGTTCCGGGCCGTGGGCCTGCTGGGCGTGCCGTACACCCCGCCCGGGGGGCCGCGGCCCAGCGAGGTGTTCGCGGGGATGGGCGGGGAGGGGGCCGGTGAGGAGTTCTACGTCTCGTACTTCCAGCGGCCGGGCCGGGCGGAGGCCGAGATCGAGCCCGACGTGCGGGGCTGGCTCGCCGGCTTCTACGCGGCCCTGTCCGCCGACACCATGCCCGCGCCGGGCGCCCCCGACCCGCACTTCGTCGGCGCCGGCGGCACCCTGCGCGAGCGCTTCCCCGCCGGTGTGCTGCCGTCCTGGCTGGGGGAGCGGGACCTCGACGTCCACGCCGGGGAGTTCGAGCGGACCGGGCTGACGGGCGCCCTGAACCGGTACCGGAACATGGACCGGGACTGGGCGGACCTGGCCGGGTACGCGGGCGCCCCGATCACGCAGCCCTCGCTGTTCATCGGGGGTGCGCGGGACGCCTCCCTGGCCTGGCTGGCCGACGCAGTCAAGGCCTATCCGGAAACTCTGCCGGGCCTTTGCGGCTCGCACGTCCTGGACGGATGCGGGCACTTCGTCCAGCAGGAACGTCCGGACGAGACGAACCGGATCCTGATCGACTGGCTGGCGTCCCTGCCCGCCTGATCGCCGGTCATTCGCTGACCGCTTGTTCGGGTTGTCGGCCACGCGCCCTTTCACCAGGGGGACTGCCGGCAGGCCGGCATGATGACGGCCGACGGGCCGGCACCGCGACGGTCCATGGGCGGGTACCGCGACGGTCCACGGGCGGGCACCGTCGCCCCGCCGCCCGCGAGGAAATCCTGTCCGAATCATTGACGCACCACGGGCCCCTCCGTACCTTGTGCCAGCAAGCGCTTACTTGAAACGATTCATGAAGCGCGGCGACGATGCTGCGGGGAGGCCCGACTGTGGGAACCAGGAATCTTGACAGGCGTACGATCCTCAAGGCGGCCGGGGCCTCGGCGGCCACGCTCGGGCTCGCCACGACGACCGGGTGCGGGGGTGAAAGCGGTTCCGGGAACGGGACGGTGACGATCCGTTACTCGTGGTGGGGTGCCGAGGAGCGAGCCAAGAAGATCAACCAGTCCATTGCGCTCTTCGAGGAGAAGTACCCGAAGATCAAGGTCAAGACGGATTTCCAGACGTATCAGTCGTTCTGGGAGAAGTTCCAGACGCAGGCCGCCGGCGGAAATCCCCCGGATGTTTTCCAAAGCGCCGTCACTTTCCTTCGGAAGTACGACAAACGTGGAATTCTCCTCGACCTCAAGCCGCAGGTGCAGGCCGGAAATCTGAGCCTGGATCACTTCCGGGCGGGCGTCACCAAGGTCGGCGAGGTCGACGGCAAACAGCTCGGCGTCCCCGTCGGCTCCAACACCATGGCGCTCGTCATCGACAAGAAGCTCTTCCGGAAGGCGGGTGTCGAACCGCGGCCCGGCTGGACCTGGGACGAGTACTTCAAGGCCCTGAAGACCATCCACGACAAGACGAAGATCCCCGGGGACACCGGCTACTTCGCCATCATGTACCTGTACGACCTCTACCTCCGTCAGAACGGCAAGGCGTTCTTCACCGAGGACGGACTCGGCTTCGACAAGGCCGACCTGACGGAGTGGTGGACCGACGGCTACAACCGCGTCAAGGCCGGCATCGTCACCGACCCGAAGATCGTCTCCCAGGACCAGCCCAAGTCCTCGCTCTCCGCCGGTCACGGCGCCTCCGAGTTCACCTGGGACAACTTCACCGTCCGCTACTCGGCGGAGGGCGACAGCGAGTACGGCCTGGCGCCGATCCCCACCACCGACGGCAAGCGGACCGGCCAGTACCTCGCCTCCCTGATGCTCAGCGCCTCGTCCCGCACCTCGCACCCGAAGGAAGTCGCGCAGTTCATCGACTTCATGGTGCACGACCCCCGGGTCGGCAAGATCATGGGCTACGACCGGGGCATCCTCGCCAGCACCGAGCAGTACGAGGCGTACCGGCCCACCGACACGGTCAACAAGGAGATCGCGCAGTACGAGGAGGACACCGCCGAGGCCGGCGTCCTCGGCACGATCACCCCCCACCCTTCCGGTGCCGACACCGTCGAGGCCGCCTTCCTGCGCATCGGCGGTGACCTCGGACAGGGCAAGGCGAAGGTCTCGGACGCGGTGAATCAGCTCTTCACCGAGGCCGAGGCCGCCTTCCAGGCCTGAGGGGAACCGCCGTGACGCTCGTCAAGGACTCCGTGTCCGCGACCCGCACCCGCTCGGCCGTCACCGCGAGGACGGGGCGGTCGGGCCGGCGGCGGGAGAACCTCGCCGGCTACCTGTTCATGTCCCCGTGGATCGCCGGCTTCCTGCTGCTGACCGCGGGCCCGATGGTCGCCTCGCTGTACTTCGCGTTCACCGACTACAACCTCTTCAACAGCCCGAAGTGGGTCGGGTTCGACAACTTCACCACGATGTTCGACGACCCGCGCTGGCAGAAGTCGGTGGAGGTGACGGCCAAGTACGTCGTCATCGGCACCCCGCTGAAGCTGCTGCTCGCCCTGGGTGTCGCCCTGCTCCTCGCGCAGAGCCGCCGCGGCCAGGCCTTCTACCGGGCCGCCTTCTACGCCCCCTCGCTCATCGGCGCGAGCGTCTCGGTCGGCTTCGTCTGGCGGTCGCTGTTCTCCGACGGCGCCGTCGTGGACCGTACGCAGAGCTTCCTCGGCTTCCACGTCGGCGGCTGGGTCGGCAACGCCGACTGGGTGCTGTACTGCCTGGTCGCGCTGACCGTCTGGCAGTTCGGCGCGCCCATGGTCATCTTCCTGGCCGGGCTCAAGCAGGTACCCAAGGAGCTGTACGAGGCGGCCGAGATGGACGGCGCCGGACCGTTCCGGAAGTTCTGGAACATCACCCTGCCGATGATCTCCCCGGTGCTGTTCTTCAACGTGCTGCTGGAGACCATCCACTCCTTCCAGATCTTCGGCTCGGCCTACGTCGTCTCCAACACCTACTGCGGACCGGCCGACGCCACGCTCGTCTACACCTGCTACCTCTACCAGCAGGGCTTCAAGAACTCCCAGATGGGATTCGCCTCCGCCATGGCCTGGATGCTGCTGCTCGCCGTTGCCCTGGTGACGGCCGTCCTCTTCTGGTCCCAGAAGAAGTGGGTGCACTACGAGGAGGGCGCCCGATGAGCACGACCACCGGCAAACCGCCCGTGTTCACCCGCCGGCGCACCGGCTCCCTCGCCTGGCACCTCGGCGCCCTGCTGATCCTGGCCGTCATCCTCTACCCGGTCGTCTGGGTGATCGGCGCCTCCTTCAAGCCCAGCAAGGACATCATCAACAGCCTCACGCTGTTCCCGTCCCGCCCGATCCTGTCCAACTTCAAGGGCCTCGCCGACGGCATCGCGGACATCACGATCTGGACGTTCTTCCAGAACTCCCTCGTCTACGCGGTCGGCGCGGTCGTCGGCGTCCTGGTCTCCTGCTCGCTCACCGCCTACGCCTTCGCGCGCATCCGGTTCGCCGGGCGCAACCTGCTGTTCTCCCTCATGATCGGCACGCTCCTGCTGCCGTACCACGTGCTGCTGATCCCGCAGTACGTGATGTTCCAGAAGCTGGAGATGGTCAACACCTACGTGCCGCTGCTGCTCGGCAAGTACCTCGCCACCGAGGCCTTCTTCGTCTTCCTCATGGTGCAGTTCATGCGGAACCTGCCCCGGGAACTGGACGAGGCCGCCCGCCTCGACGGCTGCGGACACCTGCGCATCTACTGGTCGATCGTGCTGCCGCTGTGCCGGCCCGCGCTCATCACCAGCGCCATCTTCACCTTCATCAACGCCTGGAACGACTTCATGGGCCCGCTGATCTACCTCAACGAGCCCGGCAAGTACACCGTCTCCCTGGGCCTGATGATGTTCCGCGACTCCGACGGCGTGGCCGCCAACTACGGCGGGATGATCGCCATGTCGCTCGTCGCGCTGCTGCCCGTGCTGCTGTTCTTCCTCGCCTTCCAGCGCTATCTCATCGACGGCATGGCGACCTCCGGACTGAAGGGCTGAACCATGGCCGAAGCACGGGTGAGACCGCGCCGCGAGCCGGTCTTCGCGGACAGGTTCGGGATCTTCGCCGAGTGCCTGCTGACCGGGGTGTGGATCGCGGTCGCCTCCCTCGGCGTGGTCACCTATCCGGCCGCGTTCGCCGCCGGCGCCCGGCACCTGCGCCGGCGGGCGGCCCACCGGGGCGGCGGATGGCGGGAGTTCACCGCCGACTTCCGTTCCGCGCTGCGCGGGGGATGGATGGTCGGCGTCGCCGGGTGGGGCGCCGCGCTGCTCGCCTGGGCGGACGTCCAGGCCGTGCGGGCCGGGCTGCCCGGCGGGCCGCTGGCCGGGGCCGTGGGACTGTTCGCGCTGATCGGGACGGCTGTGGCCGGGCTGCGGGCGGCGGCGGTGTGGGCGCCGGGGGAGCGCTGGCGGGTGCTGCTCGCCGGCGCGGGCCGCCGTACCGTGCGGGACCCCGCCGGATCGTTCCTGCTCGTCGGCGGAGCCGTCCTGACCTGCTGTTCCGCCCTGCTCATCGCCCCGCTGGCCGTTCCCGTGTCCGGGGCGGTCGCCGCGGCGGCCGTCGCCGTCGAGGAGCGGTACCGGCGCCGCTGAGCCGGCGGTGCCGCCACCCGCGGCCGGCGCCCCCGGCGCCGCGCCTCTCTGTCATGCCCCTGACCAGCCGTACGGAAGGAAGGCCGATCTCCCATGTCTCCCATCCCCCGCAGATCCCTCCTCAAGGCCGCCGCCGTCGCCGGAGCCGCCGCTCCGTTCAGCTGGGCCCTGGGCGCCCAGGGCGCCGAGGCCGCACCCGCGGCCGCCGCCGACGGTCCCGACCCGGTGACCCTGGACTGGCTGGAGGACGGCGGCCTCGGCGCCGCCCCC
This sequence comes from Streptomyces tricolor, assembly GCF_002155905.1. Taxonomy (GTDB): domain Bacteria; phylum Actinomycetota; class Actinomycetes; order Streptomycetales; family Streptomycetaceae; genus Streptomyces; species Streptomyces tricolor. The sequence continues at coordinate 5,246 of NZ_MUMF01000028.1, forward strand.
GGAACCACCGTCGGCGTGCCCTGGCCGATGGGCGTCCACCAGGAGGACCAGACCTTCGCCGTCACGGACGCCGACGGCACGGCCGTACCCGTCCAGACCTGGCCGCTCGCCCACTGGCCCGACGGCTCCCTCAAATGGACGGCCCACGCGGTGAGTTCGGGCAACGGCAAGCTCACGCTGACGGCGGGCACCCCCGCCGCGCCCGCCAGGAGGGTGACCGTCGCAAGCGGCGGCGGCACCATCGACGTCTCCACCGGCGTGATCACCGCCAAGATCGGCAAGAACGGCTCGACGATCATCAAGTCCGTCACCCGTGGTGCCACGGAGATCGCCAGGAACGGCCGGCTCCTCCTCGTCCGGCAGCCCGAGATCGAGGACGGGGACCAGGGCACGGTCAGGACCGAGCGGTTCGACGGAGCCGTCTCCGAGGTCACCGTCGAACAGGACGGGCCGGTCCGGGCCGTCGTCCGCGTCGACGGCAAGCACCGCAAGGGCGACCGCGGCTGGCTGCCGTTCTCCCTCCGCCTCTACTTCTACGCCGGCTCCGACTCCTTCCGCATGGTGCACACCGTCACCTACGACGGCACCCAGGAGCCCGGCAAGGCCTCCGGCGACTTCGTCCGCGGCCTCGGCGTCCGCTTCACCGTGCCGATGCGCGACGCGGCCTACGACCGGCACATCCGCCTCGGCGGCGAGGGCACCGGCCTGCTCCGCGAGGCCGTACAGGGCATCACCGGCCTGCGCCGCGACCCCGGCGCGGCCGTCCAGGCCGCACAGTACGAGGGCCGGAAGCTGCCCGACCCCGCCACCTGGGACCAGCGGGTCACCACCCGCCTCGGGTACGTCCCGCACTGGGGCGACTACACCCTCGCCCAGCTCTCCGCCGATGGCTTCACCGTCCGCAAGCGCACCAAGAAGGGCTACGGCTGGATCGGCGCCGGCGGCGGCAAGCGGGCCTCCGGCTTCGGCTACGTCGGTGGCGTGAGCGGCGGCCTCTCCTTCGGCCTGCGCGACTTCTGGGAGAAGTTCCCCGCCCAGCTCGACATCCGCGACGCCCACACCGACGAGGCCACCGTCACCCTCTGGCTCTGGTCGCCCGAGGCCCAGCCCATGGACCTGCGCTTCTACCACGACGGCATGGGCCAGGACAGCTATGCCGAACAGCTCGAAGGCCTCAACATCACCTACGAGGACTACGAGCCCGGGTTCGGCACCCCCTACGGCATCGCCCGCACCTCCGAACTCCTCTTCTGGGCCAACGACTCCACCCCCGCCGCCGACACCCTCGCCCGGCAGGCCCAAGCCGTACGGGTCCTGCCCCAGCTCGCCGCCCCGCCCAGGCAGCTCATCAAGGCCAAGGTCTTCGGCCCCGGCCTGTACTCCGAGCCGGACCGCTCCACCCCGGCCAAGGCGAAGATCGAGGACCACCTCGACTTCCTCTTCGCCTACTACAAGGACCAGGTGGAGATGCGCCGCTGGTACGGCTTCTGGGACTACGGCGACATCATGCACACCTACGACTCCGCCCGGCACGTGTGGCGGTACGACATCGGCGGTTACGCCTGGGACAACTCCGAACTCTCACCCGACCTGTGGCTCTGGTACGCGTACCTCCGAAGCGGCCGGTCCGACATCTTCCGCTTCGCCGAGGCGATGACCCGGCACACCGGCGAGGTCGACGTCTACCACCTCGGGAAGTGGGCGGGCCTCGGCACCCGGCACGGTGTGCAGCACTTCGCCGACAGCGCCAAGCAGCAGCGCATCGCCAACACCACCTACCGGCGCTTCTACTACTTCCTCACCGCGGACGAACGCGTCGGCGACCTCATGCACGCCAACGTCGACTCCGACGAGACCTTCCTCGTCCTCGACCCGCAGCGCAAGGTCCGCACCGACCCCTACACCCCCGACCGGCACGCCCTGTCCATCGGTTTCGGCACCGACTGGAGCGGCCTGGTGTCGGCCTGGCTCACCGAGTGGGAGCGCAAGGGCCCCAAATGGGAGAAGGCCAAGGCCCGCGTGCTGTCCACCATGGAAGGCATCGCCGCCCAGCCCAACGGTTTCGTCCAGGGCAGCGGCCTGTACGACCTCGACACCGGGACGTTCGCCGTCGCCGACAAGCCGGCGGTGTCCGTCTCCCACCTCTCGGCCGTCTTCGGCCTGAACGAACTGTGCGCCGAGCTGATCCACCTCGTCGACATGCCGAAGTTCAGGGAGGCGTACCTGGACTACTGCCGCTACTTCAACGCCACCAAGGCGGAACAGGCCGCCCGCTACGGCACCCACTTCGGCACCCTGCTGCTCTTCCAGGGCCACTCCCGCCTGGACGCCTACGCCGCCGTACAGACCGGGGACGCCGCCCTCGCCAAGCGGGCCTGGGCCAAGTTCTACGGCTCCGACGGCTACACCGAGTCCTCCCCCTGGAAGACCGAGAAGCTCACCGGACCGGCCACCCTGGTCCCCGGCAGCGAGGCGACCTGGGTGTCCACCAACGACACCGCCCTCTACGGCCTCTCCGCCATCGAGAATCTCGCTCTGCTCGGGGACGCGATGCCGGCCTGACCCGGACTGGGGGAGCGCCGTCGCACGGGCGGCGGCGCTCGCCCTTGGAGTGTGACCCCGATCACGGAACGGCGCATGAGTACGCGTACTCAGATTTATGCACGGTTTCGCGCCACACTCGTGCCATGGACTGGAACCGCTACCGATTCCGCAGCCTGTGGTCCCTGCCCGCCCCGCCGGACGTCGTGTACGGCGTACTGGGGCGGCCCGAGGACTATCCCCGCTGGTGGCCGCAGGTACGGGCGGTGACCCGGCTGGACGGCGCCACCGGGGTGATCGTCATCCGGTCCGTGCTGCCCTACAGCCTCACGTCCACCGTGCGGAAGACCCGCCGGGACCCGGCCGCCGGCGTCCTGGAGGTCACCCTGTCCGGGGACATCGACGGCTGGGCCCGCTGGACGGTCACCGCCGACGGCTCCGGCACGCTCGCCCGGTACGACCAGGAGGTCCGCGTACGCAAGCCCCTGCTCCGGCGGCTCGCCGTCCCCGGACGGCCGCTCTTCCGCCTCAATCACCGCCTGATGATGCGGGCCGGACGGCGCGGGCTGCTGCGCCACCTGGAAGCGGTTTGAACGAACCGCTTCCCGACCTGTATTGTTCAGTGCGTTCCCGGGCGATTAGCTCAGTGGGAGAGCGCTTCGTTCACACCGAAGAGGTCACTGGTTCGAACCCAGTATCGCCCACCGGGAAAGGCCGGTTCGCAGCAGCGGACCGGCCTTCTTCATGCCGCCGCGGAGATCACGCCGCCGCCGACAGCTCCGGACGCACGGGCCACTCCGTGCTGACGACCTCCTCCGAGCCGCTGCGCGCGAACCACGCCTGGAGCCCCCGCGCCTGCGCCGCGTACCAGTTCGCCTGCAACGTGTGCAGGTCGGCCGGGGACAGCCGCTCCAGCCGGGACGCGAACCGGCGCCCCACGGCCCGGACGACATCCAGCGCGGCCAGTGCGTCCGCCGCCGCGTCATGCGCGTCCTGCAACGTCACGCCGTAGTGCGCGCACAGGTCGGTCAGGGTGCGCCGGCCCTTGCGATACCGGTCCAGATGCTTGTCCAGCACCCGCGGGTCCAGCACCCTGAGCGGCACCGACTGGAACCAGCGGTCCAGCGTCGACGCCCGGTGCCGGCGCAACTCCCGGTCCAGCAGCGTCAGATCGAACGGCGCGTTCATCACCACCAGCGGACGGCCCAGCGCCGCGTGCTCGGCCAGCTGCTCCGCTATCTCGTACATCACCGGAGCCGGCCAGCGCCCGTTGTGCTGCAGGTGCTCCTCCGTCAGCCCGTGCACCGCCGTCGCCGCCTCCGGCACCGGAACCCCCGGGTTCACCAGCCAGCGGGAGACCCGGGGCCGGGTCCCCGGCGCGTCCTGGACGACGACGGCGGCCGACACGATCCGGTCGGTCTCGACGTCCACGCCCGTCGTCTCCGTGTCGAAGGCGGCCAGCGGCCCCTCGTACCAGGTCGTCATCCCAACCCAACTCCTCGTTCACCCATGGCAGGTGACGTTCCGTCTTCTGCCCGTTTGGTGATACCCGGGCCGTTTGCGCCGTACGCCGGGAGGAGACAACAGGAATACGGGTCCCTGCAGTTCAGCGGCCCGCAGCGGGGAAACCCCTGTCCTGGAAGGCTGTTCGTCATGGCCATTGCGCAGCCCGAGCGGGGCGGGCTGCTGCCCGATCGCCCGGGCACCCTTCGCGGCACGCTCGCCACCACCGCCTGCATGGAGACACTGCAGGTCGGCTATCTGCACGCGGTCGCCGCCGCGGCCGGCTGCTCGCTGTCCCAGCCCTTTCCGGACAACGGCATCGACTGGCACGTCAGCCACAGCGCGCCCGGACACACCCTCGACGACGAAGTCACCGTCAAGGTGCAGCTGAAGGCCACCTACCAGGTCGCCCCCAACCCGCCCGGGGCGTCCTTCTCCTTCACCCTCGACAACGCGCACCTGCGCAAGCTCGCCCGCACCCCCGTCTCGGTGCACAAGATCCTGGTCGTCATGCTCGTCCCGCGCTCCCGGGACGACTGGCTGCGCGCCGGCCACGACCGGCTCGACCTGAGGCACTGCTGCTACTGGACCAACCTCGCCGGCCACCCCGTCACCGGCCGGCACCGGACCACCGTACGGATACCGACCTCGCGCATCTTCGACGACCGGGCCCTCTGCGAGATCATGAAGCGGGTCGGGACGGGAGGCAGACCATGAGCAACCGTCCCGCCGAGCCGCCGGTGCGGCAGCTCCGGCCGCACCCCGAGGACCTGCCCTGGCACCGGCCGCCGCGCCCCGCCGACGTCGACCCGGCCGTGCTCGGCGCCCTGCTGCACCGGCACGGCTGGCAGCGCCGCGGCGGCGCGCCCGGCCGGTACGGCCGCTGGACCCCGCCCGGTCCGGGCGCCGGCCGGACCAGCCTGCTCGTCCCCGAGAGCCGCGCCTTCCCCGACAGCGACGACCTGCTCGACGAGGCCCTCGACGCCCTCACCCGCTGCCCCACCCCCTCCGCGCGCGAGGTGCTGATCTCCCTCGCCGTCCCCAGCGACGAGATCCGCTGGTGGCGCGACACCCCGGGCGGACCCGCCGGCGCCGCCCCCTGGCCCGCCGACGACCACCTGCGCGGCGCCGCCCGGCGGACGCTGCTCGCCGCCGCGCTCGCCACGCGCGCGCGTGCCGGCTACCACGGCGCCCGCCACCGCCGTCCCGCCGCCGCCCTCCTGGCGGACGTCCTCGTCGGACCCGCCGCCGAGGGCGGCACCCTCACCGCCTTCGCCCCCGTGCCCACCGGCCGCCCCCTCGCCGTCCGCCTCCACCACGCCCTGCACGCCGCCCGCGAGGCCATCGACTACCGGCGGGCCACCGGCGGCATGGACGCCTTCGACGGCGCGATCGAGGCCGGCGTCAGCCGCGAGCTGACCGAGGCGCTCAGCGCCCTCGTCCGGGGCAGCGAGGGCGCCCGCGTCGCCGTCTCCTGGGCCCCGGGCGCCGGCGTCCCCGACGGCTGCGCCCCCTCCGCCGACCCCGTCGAGTTCTCACCCGGCGACCTGCCCGTGCTCCGCGAGGCCGGCGCCCGCTACCTGCGTGCCGAACCCTCCGTACCGGTCCAGGTCACCGGCGCCGTCGTCCGCATGCGCCGCCCCGGGCCCGCCGGCGAGGGCACCGTCCGCCTGCGCGTCCTCGCCGGCGCCGACGTCCCGCACCTGCGCGTCACTCTGGACGAGGAGGACTACCGCATCGCCGGCCACGCCCACCTCGTCGGGCTCCCCGTCCGGGTGCGCGGCCGGCTGGAGCGCCGGGGCGGCTTCCGCAGGCTCACCGGCGCCTCCGGAGTCGTACCGGTGCAGGTGGACGAGGGCGATCGGGACCGGCTGACGAAGTCCCTCCAGGAGAATCTGGACTTCTTCGACGAGGCGTGCGGGGAAGCGTACGGGGACGGCGACCGAGGGTGACCGTTTCGCGGTCGGTGCCGTCGGGTCGGTACGATCGCCTGTGCGCGCGCTCCTGGTATGGCGCCGCACCCACCTTCAGTCAGGAGAGACCGGTGTCAGACGTCCGTGTGATCATCCAACGCGATTCCGAGCGGGAAGAACGCGTGGTGACGACGGGCACTACGGCCGCCGACCTCTTCGCGGGCGAGCGCTCGATCATCGCCGCGCGCGTGGCCGGCGAGCTGAAGGACCTCGCCTACGAACTGTCCGACGGCGACGAGGTCGAGGGCGTCGAGATCTCCTCCGAGGACGGTCTGAACATCCTGCGCCACTCCACCGCGCACGTCATGGCGCAGGCCGTGCAGGAGCTCTTCCCCGAGGCCAAGCTGGGCATCGGCCCGCCGGTCAAGGACGGCTTCTACTACGACTTCGACGTCGAGAAGCCGTTCACGCCCGAGGATCTCAAGGCCATCGAGAAGAAGATGCAGGAGATCCAGAAGCGCGGGCAGAGGTTCTCCCGCCGCGTCGTCACCGACGAGGCGGCCCGCGAGGAGCTGGCGAACGAGCCGTACAAGCTGGAGCTGATCGGCCTCAAGGGTTCGGCGTCGCACGACGACGGCGCGGACGTCGAGGTCGGCGCGGGCGAGCTGACGATCTACGACAACCTGGACGCCAAGACCGGCGAGCTGTGCTGGAAGGACCTGTGCCGCGGTCCGCACCTGCCCTCGACCCGGCTCATCCCGGCGTTCAAGCTGATGCGCAACGCCGCCGCCTACTGGCGCGGCAGCGAGAAGAACCCGATGCTCCAGCGCATCTACGGCACCGCCTGGCCGTCCAAGGACGAGCTGAAGGCGCACCTGGACTTCCTCGCCGAGGCCGAGAAGCGCGACCACCGCAAGCTCGGCACCGAGCTGGACCTCTTCTCCATCCCCGAGCAGATCGGCTCCGGCCTGGCCGTCTTCCACCCCAAGGGCGGCATCGTCCGCCGGGTCATGGAGGACTACTCGCGGCGCCGCCACGAGGAAGAGGGCTACGAGTTCGTCTACACCCCGCACGCGACGAAGGGGAAGCTCTTCGAGACGTCCGGGCACCTGGACTGGTACGCCGAGGGCATGTACCCGCCCATGCAGCTCGACGAGGGCGTGGACTACTACCTCAAGCCCATGAACTGCCCGATGCACAACCTGATCTTCGACGCGCGCGGCCGGTCCTACCGCGAACTGCCGCTGCGCTTCTTCGAGTTCGGGACCGTGTACCGGTACGAGAAGTCGGGCGTCGTGCACGGCCTGACCCGCGCGCGCGGCTTCACGCAGGACGACGCGCACATCTACTGCACCCGTGAGCAGATGTCCGAGGAACTGGACAAGACGCTCACCTTCGTCCTGGGCCTGCTGCGGGACTACGGTCTGACCGACTTCTACCTGGAGCTGTCCACCAAGGACCCGGAGAAGTTCGTCGGCTCCGACGAGGTCTGGGAGGAGGCGACCGAGACCTTGCGCCAGGTCGCCGAGAAGCAGGGCCTGCCCCTCGTGCCCGACCCGGGCGGCGCGGCCTTCTACGGCCCGAAGATCTCCGTCCAGGCGAAGGACGCGATCGGCCGGACGTGGCAGATGTCGACCATCCAGCTCGACTTCAACCTGCCCGAGCGGTTCAACCTGGAGTACACCGGCCCGGACGGCTCCAAGCAGCGTCCGGTCATGATCCACCGCGCGCTGTTCGGCTCCATCGAGCGGTTCTTCGCCGTACTCCTGGAGCACTACGCGGGCGCCTTCCCGGCGTGGCTGGCGCCGGTCCAGGCGCTCGGCATCCCGATCGGCGACGCGCACGTGGAATACCTGGAGAAGTTCGCGGCGGCGGCCAAGAAGAAGGGCCTGCGCGTCGAGGTGGACTCCTCCTCGGACCGGATGCAGAAGAAGATCCGCAACGCCCAGAAGCAGAAGGTGCCCTTCATGGTCATCGCGGGCGACGAGGACATGTCGAACGGCTCGGTGTCCTTCCGCTACCGCGACGGCTCGCAGGAGAACGGCATCCCGTTCGACGAGGCCATCGCGAAGATCGCGCAGGTCGTGGCGGACCGGGCCCAGGTCTGAACCGGCTGAGCCGCGCGGGCCCCCGGGATCACGGTCCCGGGGGCCCTTCCCTGTCCTCGTCCCCCTCCCGGGAGAACCGCTGCAGCAGCAGCGACGAGAACGACCCCGTCACCGCGCCCAGCAGGGCCAGACCGCAGGCCATGAGGCCGACGGCGATCGTGCGGCCCCACGGGGTGACCGGGGCCACGTCGCCGTAGCCGACCGTCGCCAGGGTCGAGCAGGTCCACCACACCGAGTCGCCGAAGGTCCGGATCGTGGCGTGCGGGGCCCCGTGTTCCTGCCGGTACACGGCGAGCGCGCCGGCGAAGCCCAGCAGCAGCGCGGAGAGACCGGCGTACACGATCACGCGCGCGTGCAGCGGCAGCCGGGGACGGCCGTGCCGGCGCTCCACCGTCTCGTACGTCTTCACCATCCGCACCGGCCGCATCAGGGGCAGCAGCACGACCACCGTGTCCAGCCAGTGCCGTCGTACGAACCGCAGCCCCGTGCCGCTGAGCCGCCAGCGCACCCCGTAGTCGATCGCGAACAGCAGCCAGATGAGGAGTTGCAGGGCGCGCAGCGCGAGACGGACCGACGCGGGCAGGCCCGGGGCCAGGACGTGCACCGCGTAGGAGGCGAGGTAGACCAGGGAGGCGACGGCGAGCGGGAGACCCGTCCGGCTCTCCCAGCGCCGCGCACGGCTGTCGGCGTCCACCGGCCAAGCTTGGCCGGAGAGTGCCGGCACCCCTCCCCGGCGACACGCCGGGGAGGGGTGAAGCCATATGCTGCCTAGCATGACGAGTGAGCCGGAGCAGCAGATCGGAGTGGGGACGCAGGACGCGTTCCAGCGCCTGTGGACCCCCCACCGGATGGCCTACATCCAGGGCGAGAACAAGCCGACCGGCCCGGGGGCCGACGACGGCTGCCCCTTCTGCTCGATCCCGGCCAAGTCCGACGAGGACGGACTGATCGTCCGGCGCGGCGAGCACGTGTACGCGGTCCTCAACCTGTACCCGTACAACGGCGGCCACCTGATGACCGTGCCGTACCGGCACGTGGCCGACTACACGGACCTGACCGGGCCGGAGACCGCGGAGCTGGGGGAGCTGACCAAGCAGGCCATGACCGCCCTGCGGACCGCGTCCGGCGCGCAGGGTTTCAACATCGGCATGAACCAGGGCGCGGTCGCGGGCGCCGGCATCGCCGCCCATCTGCACCAGCACATCGTCCCGCGCTGGGGCGGCGACACCAACTTCATGCCGGTCGTCGGCCACACGCGGGTGCTGCCACAGCTGCTGGCGGACACCCGCACGATGCTCGCGGAGGCCTGGCCGGCGGCCTGAACAGCCCGGCCGGCGTTCGCGGACGAGGCCGTTCACGGCCGATGCGGGGCTTGGGAGCGGCGGCCCCCGGCGGCCACACCCCGCCCCGCACCCGCACCGGCCGAGGCGCCGGAGGCCTACGCGTCGTAGACGTCGGCCTTCCGCGGGGTCGGATCCTGGACGTTGCCGCTCAGGAACGCCGAGCGGGCGCCGAACTTCTCCGTGTTCACGCCGTTGTCCTCCAGGACCTTGATCGCGGCCGAGTGGACCACGCGCAGCACCGGTGTGGCCGCGCGCAGCGCGTCGTCGGCCATGAAGCGGTGACGCCACGGCTGGTCGGCCCAGGCGTGCCGCAGACCGAACGGCTCGGGCAGGCCGAGGGAGCCGCCCAGCCAGTTCAGCAGCGGCGGGTACCAGGTCAGCGGGGCGCGCACGGCGAGCCGCACCACCTCGTCGGTGCTCACCAGCGGCAGCTTGATCGTGCGGTTCTCCCAGGGCTTGAAGGACTTGGCGACCTCCTTGGTCGGCGCCTCAGGCTTGCTGGTGAAGAGCGAGTTCACCGGTCCCAGCGCGTGCCCCGTGACCTCGATGCGCAGCGTCTCGTGCAGCACGGTGACGGTGATCAGCATCGTGATGACCAGCTGCCCGTCCCAGAGCGTCCACTGCACGCCCAGGTAGTGCCGGTCGCCGCTGCCGAACTGCTGCTTGTTGCAGATGTCCTGTATGGCGTGGGGCTTGACCTGGAACGCCTCGACGTCGGTGCCCTCGGGCCGGGACACCGCCGTGGCCTTCTCGCCGATCGGGGTGACGATCCAGTGCCGTATCGACGGCTTGGGGAAGCCGCCGGTGTTGAGCGGGCCGCGCTCCAGGAGGGACAGCTGGTCGTGGATCGCGCGGACGACGTCCCAGCTGCGGAAGGGGTGGATCTCCCGACCGGGGTCGGCGGGGACGAGGTCCTCGGCGAGCTGCCAGGCGCCCCAGCGGGTGCCCATGCCGAGTATGCCCTTGGGGCCGGCGTAGAAGACCGAGTTGGACTGCTGCTCGGCGCTCAGCCGGGCCAGGGACTGGCGCAGCGCCTCGGCGGCGGTCTGGTCGGGCCCGCGCGGCACGGCCTCCGGGACCTTGGCGCCGACGCTGGTGCCGGAGAGCAGCCCGTCCCAGCGGGCCCGCAGGTCCTTGGCGGTGCGCTCGCAGATCTGCTTGGCCCAGAACCAGCCGAGCACCGGGACGACGACGGCCGCGCGGGCGTACCACGCCCAGAAGCCGGAGAACGGCATCTTGATCAGGAACAGCGCGGCGAGCACGCCGACGCCCAGCAGCAGCGTGGTGGCCAGCGTGCCGGCCCGTTTGTCGTCGCGTCTGGCGACGAAGGTGCGCAGCTGGAAGACGAGCAGCCAGCCGAGCATCCCGGGCAGGAAGAGCAGCCCGCAGACGACGGTGATGGCGGTCAGCCGGTTGTCCCGCTCCCGGCGGATGTTGTTGGCGGCCAGCGCGTGCTCGACGACGAACTGCGGTTCCGAGCCGAAGGACTGGATGAGCGGCTTGCGGCCCGGGGCGAGCATCCGGTCGACGAGGGCCCGGGAGAACGCCTCGCCGAGATTGGGCCGGAACAGCTTCATCCGGCCGGGCTTGACCGTCGACTGGTGCCACTCGTTGTCGGCCTTCTTGATGTCCTCGAGCGGGCTGTCCCGGTACGCCGCGGACGCCAGCGCGGAGGTCGCCGCCTGCCCCTCGTCGCCCGAGACGGGTACCTGGGGCCCGTCCCACTCCGTTCCAAACGACATTCCGCCCCCATCGCCGCCGGTGCCGTTCCTGCGGCCTTCCCGACTTCCCTGCTGCGCACACCTGTTGGACCGGTCGCCGTGCCGATACCGGCCGCCGCCGGACGGGCACGGCACGACGTGTATCCAGGTGATCAGCGTATCCGGCGGCACCGACAACGCGTGGGCGGACGGCCGAAGCCGCCCGCCCGTGCGCCCAGTTGTGCGCCGGCGTACTAGACCTCGTCCCCGGCCTGTTCGCGGATGCGTTCGGCGATCTGCGGCGGCATCGGCTCGTGCCGGGCGTAGCTGCGGTCGAAACGGGCCGTGCCGTGCGAGAGCGAGCGCAGGTCGACGGCGTACCGGCCGATCTCGAACTCCGGAACCTCCGCGCGGATCAACGTCCGTCCGGTGCCCACCTGTTCGGTGCCGAGCAGCCGGCCGCGGCGGCTGGAGAGGTCGCTCATCACGGGGCCCACGTACTCGTCGCCGACCAGGACGGTCACCTCGGCGACCGGCTCCAGCAGATGGATCTTCGCGCCCGCCGCCGCCTCGCGCAGCGCGAGCGCGCCCGCCGTCTGGAAGGCGGCGTCGGAGGAGTCCACCGAGTGGGCCTTGCCGTCCAGCAGCGTGATCCGCACGTCCACCAGGGGATAGCCGGCGGCGACGCCCTTGGCGGCCTGGGCCCGCACGCCCTTCTCGACGGACGGGATGAACTGGCGGGGCACCGCGCCGCCGACGACCTTGTCCACGAACTCGATGCCGGAGCCGCCCGGCAGCGGCTCCACCTCGATCTCGCAGATCGCGTACTGGCCGTGGCCGCCGGACTGCTTGACGTGCCGGCCGCGCCCGCCGGCCTTGGTCGCGAACGTCTCCCGGAGGGAGACCTTGTGCGGGACGACGTCGACCTGGACGCCGTAGCGGTTGCGCAGCCGCTCCAGGGCGACGTCGGCGTGGGCCTCGCCCAGGCACCACAGGACGACCTGGTGGGTGTCCTGGTTCTGCTCCAGACGCATGGTCGGGTCCTCGGCGACCAGCCGGGCCAGGCCCTGGGAGAGCTTGTCCTCGTCGGCCTTGCTGTGCGCCTGGATGGCGAGCGGCAGCAGCGGGTCGGGCATCTGCCAGGGCTCCATCAGGAGCGGGTCGTCCTTGGCGGAGAGGGTGTCGCCGGTCTCGGCGCGGCTGAGTTTCGCCACGCAGACCAGGTCGCCGGCGACCGCGTGCGTGACCGGGCGCTGCTGTTTGCCGAAGGGCATGGTCAGAGCGGCGATCTTCTCGTCGACGTCGTGGTCCTCGTGCCCGCGGTCGGCGAGGCCGTGCCCGGAGACGTGCACCGTCCGGTCCGGGCGCAGGGTGCCGGAGAAGACGCGGACCAGCGAGATCCGGCCGACGTAGGGGTCGGAGGAGGTCTTGACGACCTCGGCGACCAGCGGGCCGCTGGTGTCGCACGGCTTCAGCTCGCGGGGCTTGCCGTCGATGGTGGTGACCCCGGGGAGCGGGTGCTCGAAGGGGGTCGGGAAGCCGCCGGTGATCAGGTCCAGCAGCTCCACCGTGCCGAGACCCTGTCTGGCGCCCTCGGCGGCCGGGGCGGCGGCCAGCACGGGGAAGAAGGACCCGCGGGCGACGGCCCGCTCCAGGTCCTCGACGAGCGTCTTGATGTCGACCTGCTCGCCGCCCAGATAGCGGTCCATGAGGGTCTCGTCCTCGCTCTCGGCGATGATCCCCTCGATGAGCCGGTTGCGGGCCTCCTCGATGTCCGGCAGCTGGTCCTCGCCGGGCTCGGACTCCTTGCGCTCCCCGGTCGAGTAGTCGAACAGCTTCCGCGACAGCAGTCCGGTCAGCCCGGTCACGGGCGCGTGCCCGTCGGGGCCCTCGGGTCCGCGCAGCGGCAGGTACAGGGGCAGGACGGCGTCGGGGTCGTCGCCGCCGAAGGCCTCCGCGCAGATCCGGGTCATCTCCTCGAAGTCCGCGCGCGCGGCCTCCAGGTGCGTGATCACGATCGCGCGGGGCATCCCGACGGCCGCGCACTCCTCCCACACCATCCGGGTGGAGCCGTCGACCCCGTCCGAGGCGGAGACGACGAACAGGGCCGCGTCGGCGGCCCGCAGCCCGGCCCGCAGCTCCCCGACGAAGTCGGCGTAGCCGGGGGTGTCCAGGAGGTTGATCTTGATGCCGTCCCATTCGACGGGCACCAGGGAGAGCTGCACGGAGCGCTGCTGCCGGTGCTCGATGTCGTCGTAGTCGGAGACCGTGCCGCCGTCCTCGACGCGGCCCGCCCGGTTCACCGCCCCCGCGGTCAGCGCCAGCGCCTCCACGAGGGTCGTCTTTCCCGAGCCGGAGTGGCCGACCAGCACCACGTTCCGTACGGACGCGGGGTGGTCGGCCGCCAGAGCCCTGCCGGCGGCCCCGGGGTGGTGTGTCTGTGCCTTGTCGCCCATGATCCTGCCTCCCGTGCACGGTGAGGTCACTGTGGGCGCGGACACGCGGAACCCTCCCCCGGAGGGGCACCCCCAGCTGGCGGCTCCGGCGACGCCCGCGGTTCTTCGAGCTTTCCACTCCCGTCACGTGGCGTCCATACGAAGGACTACGAAGGGTGCGCACGGGGCACCGTTCGCGTCACGCACGCTTCGCGCGCGGGAGCGCGCTCCGGTTCGCGGCGCGGCTGCGGGTGCCCGCCCGTCACGCATACGCGCGCGTGGCTACGATGGGCCAGCCGGAGGCCACCAGGGCCGCGGCGCCAACGACCGTCGGGAAGGCCATGCTGAACAAGTACGCGCGTGCATTCTTCACGCGTGTCCTCACACCGTTCGCCGCGTTTCTCATCCGCCGGGGCGTGAGCCCCGACACGGTCACGCTCATCGGCACGGCCGGTGTGGTCGCGGGCGCGCTGGTCTTCTACCCCAGGGGCGAGTTCTTCTGGGGCACGGTCGTGATCACCCTGTTCGTCTTCTCCGACCTGGTCGACGGCAACATGGCCCGCCAGCTGGGCCGCTCCAGCCGCTGGGGCGCGTTCCTGGACTCCACCCTGGACCGGGTCGCCGACGGCGCGATCTTCGGAGGCTTCGCGCTCTGGTACGCCGGCCAGGGCGACGACAACGTGCTGTGCGCGGTGTCGATCTTCTGTCTGGCCAGCGGCCAGGTGGTGTCGTACACCAAGGCACGCGGCGAGTCGATCGGGCTGCCGGTCGCCGTCAACGGGCTCGTCGAGCGCGCCGAGCGACTGGTGATCTCGCTGGTCGCGGCCGGTTTCGCGGGTCTGCACGCGTTCGGCGTGCCGGGCATCCAGTGGCTGCTGCCGATCGCGCTGTGGATCGTCGCCGTGGGCAGCCTGGTCACGCTGATCCAGCGGGTCGTCACCGTCCGCCGCGAGTCCGCCGAGGCGGAGGCGGCGGCCCGGCAGAGCACGAGCGAGGCGGCACAGTGAGCACCGCCGACCGGCTCACCGACGCGCTGTACGGCCTGGGCTGGAGCACTGTCAAGAAGCTCCCCGAGCCCGTCGCGGCCCGCCTCGGCCGGACCATCGCCGACCTCGCCTGGAAGCAGCGCGGCAAGGGCGTACAGCGGCTGGAGGCGAACTACGCGCGCGTGGTGCCCGACGCCACCCCCGAGCGGCTCGCCGAGCTGTCCCGCGCGGGCATGCGCTCGTACCTGCGCTACTGGATGGAGTCCTTCCGGCTGCCGGCCTGGAGCGCCGAGCGGGTGCGGTCGGGCTTCGAGGCGAAGGACCTCCACCACCTGACCGACGGGCTCGCCGCCGGCCGGGGCGTGATCCTCGCCCTGCCGCACCTGGCCAACTGGGACCTGGCCGGCGCCTGGGTCACCACCGCGCTGCGGACGCCGTTCACGACGGTCGCCGAACGCCTGAAGCCCGAGACGCTCTACGACCGCTTCGTCGCCTACCGCGAGGGCCTCGGCATGGAGGTCCTGCCGCACAGCGGCGGCTCCGCCTTCGGCACGCTGGCCCGCAGACTGCGCGACGGCGGCCTGGTCTGCCTGGTCGCCGACCGCGATCTGTCCGCCTCCGGCGTCGAGGTCGACTTCTTCGGGGAGAGGGCCCGGATGCCCGCGGGCCCGGCCCTGCTCGCGCAGCAGACCGGCGCGCTGCTGCTGCCCGTCACCCTCTGGTACGACGACTCGCCGGTCATGAAGGGGCAGGTGCATCCACCGGTCGACGTCCCCGGGTCAGGCACGCGGGTTGAGAAGACGTCTGTCATGACACAGGCCCTGGCCGACGCCTTCGCCTCCGGCATCGCCGAACACCCGGAGGACTGGCACATGCTCCAGCGGCTGTGGCTCGCCGACCTCGACCCCGCGAAGGGACCCTCGTGAGAATCGGGATCGTCTGCCCGTACTCCTGGGACGTGCCCGGTGGCGTCCAGTTCCACATCCGCGACCTCGCCGAGTACTTCCTCCGGCTCGGCCACGAGGTCTCCGTCCTGGCCCCGGCCGACGACGACACCCCGCTGCCGCCGTACGTCGTCTCCGCCGGCCGCGCGGTCCCGGTGCCGTACAACGGCTCGGTGGCCCGGCTGAACTTCGGGTTCCTGTCGGCCGCGCGGGTGCGGCGCTGGCTGCACGAGGGCGCCTTCGACGTGGTGCACATCCACGAGCCGACCTCGCCCTCGCTGGGCCTGCTGACCTGCTGGGCGGCGTCCGGTCCGATCGTGGCCACGTTCCACACCTCCAACCCGCGCTCCCGCGCGATGATCGCCGCGTACGCGATCCTCCAGGCCGCGCTGGAGAAGATCAGCGCGCGGATCGCGGTCAGCGAGTACGCCCGCCGCACGCTGGTCGAGCACCTCGGCGGGGACGCGGTGGTCATCCCCAACGGCGTCGACGTGGACTTCTTCGCCAAGGCCGACCCCAATCCGCAGTGGCAGGGCGACACCATCGGCTTCATCGGCCGCATCGACGAGCCCCGCAAGGGCCTGCCGGTGCTGATGAAGGCGCTGCCGCGGATCCTGGCCGCCCGGCCGCAGACCCGGCTGCTCGTCGCGGGCCGCGGCGACGAGGAGGCGGCCGTCGCGGATCTGCCCGCGGAGCTGCGCTCGCGCGTGGAGTTCCTCGGCATGGTCAGCGACGAGGACAAGGCGCGCCTGCTGCGCAGCGTGGACCTGTACGTCGCGCCCAACACCGGCGGCGAGAGCTTCGGCATCATCCTGGTCGAGGCGATGTCCGCGGGCGCCCCCGTGCTCGCCTCCGACCTGGACGCCTTCGTGCAGGTCCTCGACCAGGGCGCGGCCGGCGAGGTCTTCGCCAACGAGAACGCCGACGCGCTCGCGGACGCGGCCGTACGGCTGCTGGACGACCCGGCCCGCCGAGCCGGACTGCGCGAGCGCGGCAGCGCCCATGTGCGGCGCTTCGACTGGTCCACGGTCGGCGCGGACATCCTGTCCGTCTACGAGACGGTCACGGCCGGCGCGGCAGCGGTCGGCGCGGACGAACGGCCTCCGGGCCTGCGTGCACGGTTCGGCCTGGCCCGGGACTGACGCGGACGCCGTCCGGTCCGGGGCGGGGCGGCCTGGGCGCGGGGAGCACGGT
>NZ_MUMF01000279.1 GCF_002155905.1 Streptomyces tricolor
GGTCTCGTCACCGCCCGGCTGCGCACGCACGAGCTGCTGGACCTGCCCGAGCCGCCGACCGCGGTCTTCGTGTGCGCGGACCGGATGGCGCTCGGCGTGTACGCGGCGCTGGCGGAGCGGGGGGTGCGGGTGCCGGACGAGGTGAGCGTGGTGGGGTTCGACGATCTGCCCGAGGCCCGCTGGGTCGCCCCCGCCCTGACCACCGTCCGCCAGCCGCTGGCGGAGATGGCGGCGACGGCGCTGCGGCTGCTGGTGCGGATGATGCACGGCGAGCGCCCCGAGGGCACCCGGACGGAGCTGTCGACCCGGCTGGTGCAGCGGGCGAGCACGGCCCCGCCCGCCCGGCCCCGCCCGGCACGGCCGGTGACCGGCGAACGGCCGGTGACCGGCGAACGGCCGACTGCGTGACGCGGGCCGCCGGTTCGGGCGGCGGACGGTGACCCCGCTCCGGTGGAGTTCGTTGACCGGGCATGAACCACACCACGCGTACCGCATCGGCCCTGGCCGCGACGGCAGTCGCCCTGGTCACCGCCTACGGCACGGCACATGCCACCAGCCACACCCTCGCGCCCGGGCCGCAGCGCGTCACCGTCGCCACACCCGCCGACGAGCAGGAGCAGGGCCCGGAGGAGGACGTCGAGCTGGGCGAGGACGGCCACCCCGACCACACGGAGGACTGACTCCGCGGGGCCGGACACACGACGACGGCCGGGCACCTCCCGCACGGGGTGCCCGGCCGTCGCGCTGTTCCGTCGTCCCTCAGTCCTCCTCGTCCTGGCCGGCGCCGATGAGGGCCTCCACCACGTCCACGGCACTGCCGTCGTGGTCGCTGCCGGCGGTACCGCTGCCGGTCTGCACGTTGGCCGTGCGGTCGACCTCGAGCCAGGAGTCGGCCTCGGAGTTGTCGATCACCGTGATCAGGCTGTCGGACGCGGCGGCGGGTACGGCGCCGGCCCCGAGGAGCGCGGCGGCGACCGCCGTGGCCATGCCGAGGAGGGGTAATGCACGTGTCACACGCCCACACCCTCGGGGGTGAGCCGCTCGCGGGCGATGTTGCGCTCCAGCAGGCTGGTGGAGGCCTTCACACCGACCCCGCTCGCGGGATCCACCTCGGGCAGCCGGCCGTCGGCCGCCTTCAGGTCGGCGAGCGCGGAGTCCATCGCCTCGTGCGCGGCGAACAGGCACGGGGTGCTGTAGATGGCGACGTCCACGCCGAGGTCCGACAGTTCACCGAGGGACAGGCGGGGCGACTTGCCGCCGGCGATCTGGTTGAACAGCAGCGGCTTGTCCCCGACGACCTTGCGGATCCGCTTGATCCACTCGACGCTGCGCACGCCGTCGACCAGCACGACGTCGGCGTCGGTGGCGGCGAGCTGTTCGGCGCGGTGCAGGATGTCGTGCTCGTCGGTGGCGTCCGTCCGGGCGACGACGACCAGGTCCTTGCGGGTCTCCAGGACCTTGTGCAGCTTCTCCAGGTACTCCTCCAGGGGCAGCACCTGCTTGCCGTCGGCATGGCCGCAGCGGCGGGGCCGCTTCTGGTCCTCGAGGATCACTCCGGAGGCGCCGATGCGCTCCAGTCCCTCGACGACGTGACAGGCGACCTCGGGGTCGACGTACCCGTCGTCGATGTCGACCAGCAGGTGGTGGTGCGGGAAGGCACCCCGCAGCCGCTGGACGAAGGCCACCATGTCGGGCCATGCGATGAAGCCGATGTCCGGCAGTCCGTAGTACGAGGCCGCGAAGCCGAAGCCCGAGACGAACATCCCGTCGTAGTGCTTGGCCGCGATCGACGCCGAATACATGTCGTACACGCCGATCAGCGGTGTGGTCCCGGGCCCGGCGATGGCTTCGCGCAGCTTGTTCCCGTAAGTCAAGGTCCGGCTCCTCCTGTGGGTGGGTGACGCGGGGCGGGATGGGGGCCGCCGCGTCCGGCGCCCTTTGCCAAGACAAGAGCATGTCTAGATAGTCACGTGACCTTCCTCCTACGCCAGCTTTACTCACTCCAATGGCGCAGTCGGTTCACCGCAGAAACGTCACTCGGCGAGCCCGGCCGCCCAGGTGAGGCCCCCATTCAGGTGGGCCAGGAAGGCGGGGTCACGGTAGGCGTCGCAGGAGTGGCCCAGGGCCGTGTAGAACACACGCCCGCCCTCGGGGCCCCGTGCGCGGTACCAGGCCAGCGGGTGGTCGGCGCCCATCCCGCCGCCGTCGTACGACGTCTCGTCGGCGCGCAGCAGCACCCGGTGCGCGCCGCCCGGCACGCGGTCGAAGTCGTACCACTCGTCGGTGAACTCCCACACGGCCGGCAGCCGCCGGGTGGCGGGATGGGCGGGGTCGGCGACCAGGACCCGGCCCGGCTGGTGGGCGGGGTGCCGGGTGAAGCGGGCGCCGAGGAGTTCGCCGTAGTACGGCCACCCGTACTCGGTGCAGGCCGCCGCGTGCACCCCGGCGAAGCCGCCGCCCGACCCGACGTACCGCTCCAGCCGCCGGCGGCCGGCCGGGGTCAGCACGTCGCCGCTGGTGGAGAGGAAGACCACGGCCGCGAACCCGTCCAGCGGCCGTTCGAGGTCCGCGGGGTCCTCGGTGTGCTCGACGGCGAACCGGCCGAGCGCCCGGACGGCGGCCACGGCGTCCGGGATGGAGTCGTGACGGTAGTCGGCGGTACAGGTGTACAGGAGGAGACGGGGAGGCATGCCGACGGACTCTAGGCGCAGGCGCGGCGGCCCGGAAGGTGCCTGCCGTCACCGGTGGGCGCGGCCGGTCAACCGCCTTGGCCCACGCTGTTGTCGGGCGCTCCGTCGCCGTACGACGGGAGGTCGCCGCGCTGCACGGGGGCCGTCGCCGTGGGGGCCGGCGGCAGGAGCGCGGCGAGTTCCGCCGGCGTGGGGCGGTGGACGGCGTCCGCGGCGCGGCGGAGCACGTCGGGTGCCACCTTCTCGCCGCTGATCCGCACCACATGGCCCTTCGCCGGTGCCCGGCAGATGTGGTCCTCGGGGCAGTCGGCGGCGCTGCCCCGCTCGGCGGAGAGGCGGAGTATCGCGCCGTTCTTCGCCCAGTACGCGGCGGAGAAGCCGTCGTCCCCGCTCACCCCGACGGACTGCTGCGCGAGCGTGAAGCCGGGTACCTCGGTGACGTAGACCAGTTCCGGTGCGATGCCCGACGCGCGCAGCCGGTCGTCCTGTTCGGGCTGCCGTGCGGTGGTCGGCGCGGGCTCCGGGGCGTCGCCTGCGTCCGCCTTCTCGGTGCCGCACGCCGTGAGCAGTGCGGGGAGCAGGAGGAGCAGCGGCAGGGCGCGTACGGTACGGGTCATGCGCCCATGGTGCCGTACGGGCCGTTCCCGGGGTGGCCCCGATCCCGTAACCTCCTGCCCGATGAACGCCATTCCTCCGCTGCTGGATCATCTCGTCCTCGCCACACCCGACTTGGGCGCGACGGTCGCGGACTTCGCCCGGCGGACCGGGGTCAGGCCGGCGCCCGGCGGGGTGCACCTCGGGCTGGGTACCCGCAATCACCTGGTGGGGCTGGGCGGCCGGAGCTATCTGGAGATCGTGGGCCCCGATCCGGAGCAGCCCGAGCCCGACGGGCCGCGGCCGTTCGGCGTCGACCGGCTGGCCGGGCCCTCGGTGCTGACCTGGGCGATCAGCCCGCCGGACCTGGACGCGGCGGTCGCCGAGGCGCGGGCGCGGGGCCACGACCCGGGTCCGGTACGGCCGATGAGCCGGCGCACGCCGGACGGCACCGTGCTGCGGTGGCGGCTGACCGACGGCGGCCCCGGGGAGGCTTCGGGCCTGGTGCCGTTCCTCATCGACTGGGGCGACTCCCGGCATCCGGCCGCCTCGGGGCTGCCGGTCACCCCGCTGCTCGCGGTGTCGGCCTCGGCCCCCGACCCGGAGGAGGTGCGCGGCCGGCTCGCCGTCCTGGGCACCTCGCTGGTGCTCGGCACGGGACCGGCCGCGCTCTCCTTCACCGTCGACTCGCCGAACGGACCGGTCGTCTTCGGCTGAGTGCCGGGCCCGCGGGCCGTCAGGCGGTGTCCGGCTGCCAGACGGTGCTGTGCAGGTCCGAGCCGCGGACCAGCTGGATCCTCCAGGGCTCGATCCTGAGGACGTGGTACTCGGGGTCGTCCCAGCCGCCCCGCCAGTACCGGGCCGGGTCGTAGCCCACCCCGGGCGGTCCGCCCGCGACGTAGAGGTTCCAGGCGTGGCGCCTGGAGGCCGCGTCGTCCGCCCAGAGGGAGCGGGAGTCGATGTGGACGGTGTTCTGGCGGGGGCTCCAATAGGAGTACGTGGTGTGGGGGTTGTGTGCCAGGTGGGCTGTCTTCACCCGGGTTCTGTACGTGGCCAGCCAGCCGACCGGCCGGCCGTCGACGACCTCCCAGACGGGGAGCAGCACCCGGGCACGGGGGCGGCCCTTGCGGTCGACGGTGGTCATCGTGGCGTAGGTGATGTCCCGGACGTAGTCGAAGAAGGTGTCGTGCAGGTCGGCGAACGCGCTGACTCTGGTGAGGGCCATGGGGTGCACCTTGTCGGCGAAGGATCGGAAGGATCAGTGGGAGGCGGGGAGTTCGTCGGCGGCCCGGTCGGCGGGTACGCCCGACGCGGCCACCGTGACCGCCGGCCGGCCGCGCAGTCCGAGGGCGCCGATCAGCGTGGCGAGCAGGGCCGCGGCGAGGGGGACCCACAGGGCCGCCCGGTAGCCGTCGAGCAGCGCGGCCGGTGATGTCGACGCGGTGGCCGAGACGTTGACGGCGGTGACCGCGGAGAGGCCGAGCGCGGCGCCGAACTGGAAGGAGGTGTAGAGCAGTCCGCCGGCCAGGCCCTGCTCCTCCTCCTGGACGCCCTCGGTGGCGACGATGGTGAGGGGGCCGTAGGCGAGGGAGAAGGCGATGCCGAGGGTGAGCAGGGCGGGAAGCATGGCCAGGTACGTCCAGTCGGCACCGACCGGCAGGAACAGGGCGTACGACAGCGCGGCCAGAAGCAGTCCGCCGAAGATCACCCGGGCGTTGCCGAAGCGGTGCACCAGCTTGGGGGTGAGGACCGGGGAGAGGATCGCGTCGACCCCGATGACGATCATCGCGAAGCTGGTCTGCAGGGTCGACCAGTCGCGCAGTTCCTGGAGGTAGAGGACGACCAGGAACTGGAAGCCGAAGAAGCCCCCCGCGAAGAGCAGGCCGACGAGGTTGGCGCGGACCAGGGCGGCGTTGCGGAAGATGCCGAGGCGGACCAGCGGGGATGCCGCGCGGCGCTCCACGGCGAGGAACGCGGCGAGGAAGGCGAGGCCCGCGCCGAGCGTGCCGAGGGTCTGCACGAGGCTGGTGTGGGCGGCGCGCTCCACGCCGAGGACGAGCAGGACGACGGCGGCGGTGACGGTGAGGCCGCCGGCCAGGTCGACGCTCTGGCCGGTGCGGTCGGGACGTGGCGTCCGGGGCACGAGGGCGAGCGCCGCGAGCAGGATCAGCGCGGAGAGCACGACCGGTGCGAAGAACACCCAGCGCCAGCCGACCGCGGTGAGCAGCCCGCCGACGACCAGGCCGATCGAGAAGCCGCCGGCCGCGGTGCCGGAGTAGAGGAGCAGGGCCTTGGTGCGCTGCGGGCCCTCGTCGAAGCTGGTGGTGATGAGGGAGAGCCCGGCCGGGGTCATGAAGGCGGCGGCGACTCCGGTGACGAACCGGGCGACGATCAGCGTCCAGCCTTCCGTGGCGAACCCGCCCAGTCCGGAGAAGAGCAGGAAGACCGAGAGCCAGAGGACGAACATCCGGCGGCGCCCGAAGAGGTCGGCGGCGCGTCCGCCCACCAGCATGAAGCCGCCGTATCCGAGGACGTAGGCGCTCATGACCCATTGCAGGGAGCCGGTGGACAGACCGAGGTCGGCCCGGATGGACGGCAGGGCCACATTGAGCATGGCCACATCGATGCCCTCCAGGAAGATCGCCCCGCACAGGACGAGCAGGATCCCCCAGTCGCGTGCACTCAGCGCAGCCGCCGCTTTGCGTGAACTCATGTCGCTTCCTCGATGTGTAGGGATGCTGTCGGCTCGACCACCTTCGATCAGGGGCGCGGGGGGAACAACGGCGAAGATCGCAACGTTCGTTCAGCCAGGCTTACCGATCCGATGGACCCGGGGGACGTCGATGGAACGCGATGAACTGGAGTGCTTCCTGCTGCTCGCCGAGGAACTGCACTTCGGCCGCACGGCCGACCGTATGCGGCTGTCCCGGGCCCGGGTGAGCCAGCTCGTGCAGCGCCTCGAACGCCGCGTCGGCGCCCCGCTGTTCGTCCGTACCAGCCGCCGCGTCGCCCTCACCGCGCTCGGCCGGCAGCTGCGCGCCGACCTGGAACCGCACCACCGCGCGATCGCGGCCGCCCTGGAGCGGGCCGCCGCCACCGCGCGCGGCATCGACACCGTGCTGCACGTCGGTTTCCCGAACCCGCTGGCCGGCGAGATCGTGATGCGGACGACCGAGGCACTGCGGGCCAGTCACCCCGGGCTCGCCGTGGAGGTGTGCGAAGTGCCGCTCGCCGATCCGTACGGGCAGCTCCGCAGGGGCGAGTTCGACCTCCAGGTCGCCGAACTCCCCGTGCGCGAGGAGGATCTGGGCGAGGGCCCGACGCTGCTCGCGGAGGAGCGCGTCCTCGCGCTCGGCTCGGCGCATCCGCTCGCCGCCCGGGACGCGGTGTCCCTGGAGGACCTGGCCGACGTACCCCTGCTCACGATCGTAGGCAACGTGCCCGACTACTGGCTGGAACACCACGCCCCCGCCCGCACACCGAGCGGCCGGCCGATCGCCCGCGGCCCCGGCATGACCCAGATGCAGGAGGCGTTGATGCTGGTCGCCGCCGGCAAGGGCGCGTTGCTCGTCCCGGCGCACACCGCTCGGTACCACGCCCGCCCCGGTGTCGCCTACGTCCCCTTCGCGGACGCGGAGCCGACCGGCTACGGCCTGGTGTGGCGGGCCGGACACGCCAGCGGCGCGGTGCAGGCCTTCGCCAGGGCCGCCCGCGAGGTCGCGAGGACCGTGGCCCGGCAGGCTCCCCGGACCTCGCTGCCGGGGACCGCGCCCGCCGCGCACGGTCGACCCCGCCCGCCGGCGCCGACATCAGCCCCCACATTTGAACACGTTCAATTGCGCGCCTAGTATCGGCCCCCTCGCTGTCGCGCGAAGGAGGGGGCATGCGCCACGAGAAGAGGTCCCTGGCGAGCGGACTCCGCCACGGGTGCGCGCAACTGGTCCGGTTCGGCGTCGTCCAGGCCCGTGCCTGCGCCTTCGCCGTGGCGCTGCTGGCCGGGATCGGCGCCTCCCGGCTGCTGCCCCCGCTCCCTGTGGCCCGCTACGACCTGGTCCTGGTCTACGGCGTCCTGCTCACCCTCCTCGCCCGCCGGGTCGGCTGGGAGACCCGGCGGGACACCGCCGTGATCGCCGTGTGCCATGTGATCGGGCTGCTCTTCGAGCTGATCAAGGTGCGTATGGGCTCGTGGAGTTACCCGGAGGACGCCCTCACCAAGATCGGCGGGGTGCCGCTGTACGGCGGCTTCATGTACGCGGCCGTCGCCAGTTACGTCTGCCGGGCCCGGCGGCTGATGCGACTGCGCTACACCCGCTACCGCGCCGCCGCCACGACCCTGGTCGCCGCCGCCGTCTACCTCAACTTCTTCACCCACCACTGGATACCCGACCTTCGCTGGCCGCTCGCGGTGGCGATGATCGCCGCCACCGCCGGGACCTGGGTGGGCTTCAGCGTGGGCGCACACCGCTACCGCATGCCGCTCGCCGTCTCCTTCGTCCTGATCGGCTTCTTCCTGTGGGTCGCCGAGAACGCCGCGACCTACGCGGGCGCCTGGAGCTATCCGCAGCAGCTCGGCGGCTGGCAGCCGGTGCCGCTGACCAAGTTCGGTGCCTGGTCCCTGCTGATCAGCGTGACCTTCGTCCTCGTCGAGCACCTCGGGGCGACCGGTCCGAAGCGCCGCACGGGGCGCCCCGGAACGGACGGGTGCCCGCCGCCGGCGCCCCCGGTGTCCGATTCCTTCAAGACCGGCTGACCGGCGGCTGCCTACGGTGACCGCATGACCGTACGATTCGCCGTGATCGGCCTGGTCGTCTCCGACCTCGCCGCCTCGCTCGCCTTCTACCGCCGCCTCGGACTGGTCTTCCCGGAGGGAGCCGAGGACCAGCCGCATGTCGAGGCCGGCCTGCCCGGCGGGCTGACGCTCGCGCTCGACACCGAGGAGACCGTCCGCTCCTTCCACCCCGGCTGGCAGCCGCCCGCCGGCGGCGGGCGGATCTCGCTCGCCTTCCGCTGCGGCTCCCCCGCCGAGGTCGACGCCCGGTACGCGGAGCTGGTGGCCGCCGGCCACCACGGGGAGCTGAAGCCGTGGGACGCCGTCTGGGGGCAGCGGTACGCCACCGTGCACGACCCCGACGGCAACGGGGTCGACCTGTTCGCCCCGCTACCCGTCCCCGGCGAGTAGCTCCCCGAGCGGCATGCCCGCCAGCTGCCGCACCTCCCGCGCCAGATGGGGCTGATCCGCGTAGCCCGCGCGGAGCGCCGTCTCCGCGTACGGCGTCCCCGAGCGGGCCAGGGCCAGCGCCCGCCGCAGACGCAGGATGCGGGCCAGGGTCTTCGGGCCGTAACCGAACGCGGTCAGACAGCGGCGGTGCAAGCTGCGCTCGCCGAGGCCGAGTTCAGCGGCCGTCGCGGACACCGGACGGCCCTCGTCCAGGCACTGCACCACCCGGCGCAGCACCGGGTCCGCGGGACCCGCCTCCGCCGCCCGGTCGAGGGCGATGTCCTCCAGCGCGGTCGCCGGGTCGGGTGCCGCCGCGATCCGGTCGCACAACCGCCGCACCCGCGCCGCGGGCCAGAGGTCCGCCAGCTCCACCCGGAGATCGCGCAGCTCGTACGCCGGAACACCGAGCAGCGTGGGCGCGGTCCCGGGGAAGAACCGGACACCGGCCCAGGAACGCGCCGGGCCCTCGGGAGCGTAGGGACGGGTGTCGGGCCCCGCGACCAGCAGCCGGCCCTCGCTCCACAGCAGGTCCATACACCCGTCGGGCACCACCGGCCGGACCCCGGCACCGGTGCCGG
>NZ_MUMF01000280.1 GCF_002155905.1 Streptomyces tricolor
GGCTTGGCCGCGGGCGGCGGCTGGGGCGGCCCGCCGCCCGCGGCCAAGCCCGGTGTCATCCCGCTGCGCCCGCTCGGCGTCGGCGAGATCCTCGACGGCGCCGTGTCCACCATGCGCACCTACTGGCGCACGGTCCTCGGCATCGCGCTGGCCGTCGCCGCGGTCACGGACATCTGTCTCGTCCTCGTCGAGGGCTTCTTCCTCAACGACGCCCTCGCCGGTGCGCAGCTCGACAGCCGGACCGCCACCCCCGACGACCTGTACCGCGCCCTGCGCGATTCCATGATCGGCACCGGGATCGTCACGGTGATCTCCGCAGCCGCCGTCATCGTCGCCACCGCGCTGCTCACGACCATCACCAGCCGCGCCGTCCTCGGCAAACCGGTCAGCGCCGGCGAGGCCTGGCGGGAGGCCCGCCCGCAGATCCCCAAGCTGGCCGGACTGCTCGTCCTGCTCGGTCTGATCACCGTGGGCGTGATCGTCGCCGGCGCACTGCCCGGCATCCTGGTCATGGTCACCGGCGGCAGCGACGCCGGCGGGTCCGCGCTCTTCGCCCTGGGCATCCTCGCGGGCGTCGTCATCGCGGTCTGGCTGGCCATCCGCTACTACCTGGCCGCCCCCGCCCTGATGCTGGAGCGCCAGGGCATCACCAAGGCCATGAGCCGCTCCGCCAAGCTCGTCCGCGGCGCCTGGTGGCGCGTCTTCGGCATCCAGCTGCTCGCCTGGCTCATCGCCAACATCGTCTCGGCGATCGTCACCATCCCGTTCGCCCTCATCGGGGCCGCCGTGAGCGGCGACGGCATGGACAACTTCCTCGGCACCAGCGGCGAACGCGTCGGCTGGGCGTTCCTGATCATCCGGGGCATCGGCTCCCTGATCGGCACCACGCTCACCCTCCCGATCAGCGCCGGCGTCACCGTGCTCCTCTACATCGACCAGCGCATCCGCCGCGAGGCCCTCGACCTCGAACTGGCCCGCGCCGCCGGTGTCCAGGGATACGGCACCAACACCTCCGGCCCCGTCCCCGGGAGCTGATGCGGTGAGCCTGACGGGGGAAGTTCTCACGGCGGCCGCCCCATCGGGCGCCGCCACCGCCGTACGACGGCTGCTGCGCGCGTCGGACCAGGCCGTCCTGGCGGCCGGCGGCTCGGGAGACGAGCCGCCGGTGACCATCCCGCGTGATCCCGCCCGGGAGGCGGCCCGGCGCGAGCTGTCCAAGCGGATGTACCACGAGAACGACCCCGGCCTGCTCCAGCGCGCCCTGGACGCGTTCTGGGACTGGGTGGGCCGGCTGTTCAGCACGGCCGCCTCGGCGACCCCCGGCGGCACGCTCGGCCTGG
>NZ_MUMF01000281.1 GCF_002155905.1 Streptomyces tricolor
GCCGGGGTGCTCGTGGCGGATCCGCCGGCGTTCGGCGCGGGCGAGCCGCGCGGTGCGCAGCGCGAGCCCGGCGGTCAGCAGGAGCAGGACGGCGAGGAGCGGCGGGATGGCGGACGCCTGCCAGGTCAGCAGGACGGGCGGCCCGGCGAGCAGGGCGCGGGTGCCGTCCAGCCAGTCGGCGACCCGCTGCGCGACCCCGCCGGAGATCACTCCGCCCAGCGCGCAGGCGAGCAGCGCCACGGCGGGCCCGCCGAGGCCGCGCATCCCGGCGCGCGGGTCGGGGCGGCGCCGGTACAGGTCCCGGGCCACGGCGGCCAGGGCGACGACGATCAGCCCCTGGGCCAGCATCAGGGCGCCGAAGGCCGGGTCGCCGGGCAGCCGGCCGGCGGACCGCCAGCCGGGCCGGGACCAGCCGGCGTAGAGCAGGCCGAGCAGCAGCAGGGCGAGCGCGGCGAGCGGCAGCGCGCGGACGAGGTGCCGGTCGAGCCGCTGGTCGAGCCGGTTCTCGCTGCGGCCCCGGCGGCAGACCACGGCCACCACCGCCGCCCCGCAGCCGAGCAGGGCCGCGGGCAGCAGCCAGCCGAGCAGGTCCAGTGCCTGGGGGCCGCCGGGCCGGTGGTCGAAGCGGGCCGCGGGGATGGTGACGGCGGCGGCCACGGTGAGCAGGCCCGCCGCGGTGTGCGCCGCGCGCAGCCGGGCGACCAGACGACGCCCGTACCAGAAGCCGGGCCGGACCAGCGCACTGCCGTGCGCGTCCCGCTCGGGGTCCTGGGCGTCGGGCTCCGGGCCGCGGGCGTCCCGCTCAGGATCGCCGTCGCGCTCCACGCCGTGGGCGCCTGGCTCCGGGGACAGCGGCTGGTAGGACTCGTACGCGCGCCACGTGCGGTGGGAGAGGTACCAGAGGAGGCCGGTCAGCGCGACCGGCAGGACCGCGGCCAGGGCGAGCCGGCGTCCGGGGGCGCTCCACCAGCCGCCGGACCCGGCCGGAGCGCCGGGGGCCGCGGGCTCCAGGAACCACAGCCAGGAGTGGCGGCGGACGCAGGCGCGGGCGCCGGCGCACTGCCAGGCGATCAGGTCGAGGGCCACCTCGCAGGCCGCGGCCACCAGCAGCACGGTCAGGGTGAGGGCGGCCAGGCGCACCAGGAGGCCGTAGAGCCGTACGGTGCGCGGCCGGGCCGGTGCGGCGGGGCGCATCCAGTGGGCGAGGTTGACCACCATGAACGGCAGCAGCAACAGCCACAGGGCGCGGCTGCCGTCGCCGGAGGTGAGGTTGCACCAGACGTACGCCTCCCGGACCGGTCCGCCGCGCGGGTCCCGGCCGCCCGGCGCGGCCTCGGTGTCCTCGGCGCGCCGGAAGACGGCGGCGGTGTCGTCGCCGGTGACCCGTACGGTGCGCGGGTCGCCGAGCATCCTCTCCGGCGTGGTGCCGCCGACCCCGTGCACCAGCAGTTCCAGATCGGTCTCCGGCGCCGCGGGCCGGTCGGCGCCTCCACCGGGCGGGTCCACGGACCCACCGGGCCGGGCCACGACCCCACCGGGCCGCTCCACGTGCGCACCGCTCCGGTCCACGCGCTCACCGGGCCGGTCCACGGGCTCACCTGGCCGGTCAACGTGCACACCGGGCCGGTCCACGCGCTCACCTGGCCGTCCCGGGTACTGCCCGGGACGAGCCCGGCGCG
>NZ_MUMF01000282.1 GCF_002155905.1 Streptomyces tricolor
GCCCCGCCCTGCGGGTGACCCCGCAGGCACCGCCCTTCCTGGTGCTGCACGGCACCGGGGACGAGCTGGTGCCCTGCGCACAGAGCGAACGGCTCACGGCGGCCCTGCGTGCCGCGCGGGTTCCGGTCGACCACGTGCGGGTGGCCGGCGCGAACCACCTGTGGGCGGGGCTCGCCGAGGAGGAGGTCGAGCGCTGCTTCGACAGGACGGCCGCCTTCGTCGCCCGTCACTGCGCCGGAGGATAATCGGCGGGTACCCGATCTTCCGAGGAGCCATGAGTCACCGCGCCGCCAACCTGCCCCAGCTGCTGTCCGAGGCCCGCCGCTGGTTCGAGGACGCCCTGTTCGCCAGCATGGAGGCGGCGGGGGAGCAGCCCGTGACGACGGCGCAGGCGTCCGTCTTCGCCCTGCTCGACACCGAGGGCACCACCGTCTCCGAACTGGCCCGGCGGATCGGCGTCACCCGGCAGACGGTCCATCAGGCGGTGCACGGACTGATCGGCATGGGGCTGCTGGAGCAGGTGCCCGACCCCGAGTCCGCACGCCGCCGCCTGATCCGTACGACCGCCGAGGGGCAGCGGGTGCACGAGCGGGCGCAGGCCACCATCAAGGTGATCGAGTCGGTGCTGACGGAGCGCATCGGGCCGGCCCCGGCCCGCGCCCTGCGGGACGCGCTGACCTCCGACTGGGGAGAGCCGCCGCTCGTCGCCGCTCCCTGAGGGGCCTCACGCCGCCGGGTTCCGCTCCTCGGCCGGAAGGGGCGGTACGACGATCCGCTGCACGGCCCGGCTGAGGACCAGCACGCCCAGGACGATCAGCAGGGCACCGCAGGCCTCCGGCACGAGCCACCAGCCGGTGCGGATCCGCTCGTCGAACAGCGTGACCGCGAGGGCCAGGCTCACCACCGCGTCGCCGATGGTCAGCGCCGGCTGCGCCGCGGCCAGCGGACCGGCCTGCAACGCGTTCTCCAGCAGCAGCACGGCACAGACGCCGGCCAGCGCGAAGCCGTACGTCTGCCAGGACCGCAGGAACGCCGTGAAACCCTGGTCGGCGAACGTGCCGGCGGCCGACTTCAGCAGGGCCGCGGTCAGCGCGTTGCCCGTCGCCGAGGCGGCGGCCAGGAACGCGGCGCGCCGGGCCGGCGGGTGGCCCCGGCCCGCCAGGAGAACGGCCGCGGCCATCACGCCGACGCACAGGCACACGGCCGGGATCCACCGGTCGAGGGGCGCGTGATGGGTCGCGCCGTGCGGGGCCGCCGCGACGAGGAGCACGGCGAGGCCCCCCACACAGCCGCCCACACCCCACCAGCCCGAGCGGGGCAGCCGCCGGTGCATCAGCGGCGCGGCGACCAGCAGCGCGAACGGCAGCTCCAGGACGAACAGCGGCTGGACCAGCGCGAGCGGGCCGTTGACCAGGGCCAGGCTCTGGAACACCGCGGCGCAGATCACGCCGGCCATGCCGATCATCCAGACCGGCCGGCGCACCAGCTCCGCGAGCAGCCGGACCCCGCCGCGGCTGCTGGCCGAGGCCGCCTTGCGCTGGCACGCGGTGCCCACGGCGCTGCTCGCCGCTCCCGCGACGGCGAACGCCGCGGCCAGTTCGATCACGACCGTCTCCCGCCTGCCGGCAGACCCCAGGATCGGGCCCGGTCAGCCTGCGCAAGACATCGACACGCCGCTCAGGACACGACACGCACTCCGGCACCGCGCCCGCGCGTCCGGGCCGGGCCGGTGCCCCGGTCCGGGGTCACGCGGCGGCCCGGGCGGTCGGCCGCAGGGCCGCCTCGGCCGCGCGCCCGCGCCACTCCTCCACCGTGTCCTGCTGGCGTGCGGCCCGGTCGAGGAGTGTGTCGAGCAGTGCGGCGTCCAGCCGCTCGTCGGTGGACGCGAGCCGGCGCAGGGTGGACCAGACGGCCGCCTTGCCCTCCACCCCGAGCCGCAGCGCCTCCAGTTCCAGCAAGGTGCTGAGCGGAGAGCGCCGCACCAGCCGGCCGTTGCCCTTGAGCCGGGCCGCCTTCTCGGCGGCCCAGCCCGCCCAGACCTTGTAGTGGCGCACGGGGACTCCCAGGTTCCGCATGATGGCCAGCAAGGTCGCCCGGTCCTCGTCGATCTCGGCGGCGACGGGGCCGAGGGCCCGGCCGAGCGCGGAACCGCGCATGGTGCGGGCCAGATGGCCGATCCGCTGGGCGCCCGCGGTGGCGCCGGCGAGGTGGTCGTTGAGATAGACACCGAGCAGCTTCATGTCGGTGCCGCCGGTGGACTCGGGCCCGGGCGTTCCGGGCTGTGCCGGTCCGTTCATGACAGGCCTCCTTCCTGGCTGCCGTGGCGTGCGACGGGGGCGTCCACGGCGTCCGGCGGCGCGCGGCGCGCCCACCGTCGTCGTGACGCGTACCAGGCTCGGCGTACGGGGCGCCGAGCCGAAACCGAAGCGGACGGCGGGCTCGACCGGGGCGAGCGGGCCGAGGTCCCGCCCTTCGTGGACGGCGCTCGCCGCGGTGATCCGGTGCAGATCGCGCGCGCTGTACCACTCGCGCCGCCCGCCGCCGGCGCTGCCCCGGGTCCGTACCCCGAGCAGCACACGGGCCGGCGGGTCGGTCACCCTCGTCCAGCCGGGACGCGCGGCCAGCGCGCCGGGGACGGCCCGCAGCGCCAGCCCCGGCAGACTCCGGCGGCCGACGGTCAGGCGCAGGTCGAGCAGCGAACCGGCGGTGACGGTCCACCGGTCCCCGGTGACGTCGACCCGTACCGGCACGATCCGCACCTCGTCGAAGGCGTAGGTGCCGGCGATGAACTCCGCCGTGCGCCGGGTCGGGGCCAGCAGCAGGCGGTGACCGTCCTCCCGTTCGAGCATCACGTCGCTGAACGGGCCGAAGGGCGAGCAGGGCCAGTGCCCGAGCACCACGCGGGTCCCGGACGCCGTCCCGATACTGGCGATCCAGCCGTCGAAGCGCAGCCGGGCGGGGCCGGGCGCGGGCGCGTTCATCCGCCCGGGGCGGCCCGGTCGCGGGCCCGGCCGCGGCGCCGCACGGGACGCGACACGCCCAGCCGCACGTTCCGCACCCCGTCCGAGAAGTGCACGATCGGCCGCGCCACGGGCGGGGGCAGTCCCGCCGCCCGGGTGAGGGTCTCCTCCATCGCCTCCAGGCGCGTCTCGCGCAGCGGCCAGGGCGCGTGCTCGACG
Organism: Streptomyces tricolor; assembly: GCF_002155905.1. Lineage (GTDB taxonomy): Bacteria > Actinomycetota > Actinomycetes > Streptomycetales > Streptomycetaceae > Streptomyces > Streptomyces tricolor. Next base: position 3,180 of record NZ_MUMF01000282.1, read on the forward strand.
GGGGTCTCCCAGAGCACGCACGCCCCACCGCAGGGTGAAGGCCCGCCAGCGCGAGGTCAGCCAGACGTCCAGACGGCTCGGCCGGACCGGCTCGCCCGGCCGGACCACCAGGCGGTAGCGGGGCCCACCGCCCCACCGGACCCCGGTGTAGGCCACCGTGTCCCCGTGCCGGGCCAGCGCCAGGCGGCCCAGGCGGTACGGCACGCCCATCGCGCGGGCGGCGAGCATCACCGGGCAGGCCACCTCGATGGACAGGAACCACAGCCCGTCCCGGCCGTCCGGGCCCCGCACGTAGGTGCGCAGATTCGTCTCGGCGAAAGGGGGCAGGGACGCGGGCGACCCCGGCGGGCGCACCCCGGCCATGACGAACGGCGTGAGGCTCACCCACGCCGAACCGTCGTACGTGTCCACGGCGAGCCCCCGCGGCAGCAGGAGCTGGATCTGCGCGGGCGAGTAGGCCCAGTGCACGAAGCTCTGGGTCAGCCAGTCGGCCCGCAGCTCCGGGACGTACACACGCTGCTGGGGTCCATACGAGACCACGCGCACCGACTCCCCCGGAGCGGGGCGCCGAAACCCGGCGCGCCCCCATCGGTCCCCGCGCCGGTCCCACCGAGTGCGGGCGGCGGCGGCCGGGGGAGGGGCCGGGAGGCGCACGGCCACCGCCCCTCCCGCTCGGGCGGGCGGCCCGGTGTGCGTGCGCTGGCCCCGGCTCAGGTGGCGCGGGTTCCGCCGCCCCGGCGGATCCGGCCCAGCAGGTCCCGGTGGTAGGCCGCGAGTTGGCCGGCCGGCACGGGGGCGGGGCTCCCGGCGAGGGTGTACCAGGTGTCGCTGCCGGAATGCTGGACGGCGACCCGCACACTGCGGCCGTCGGACAGGAGGATGGTCGCCACGGTGAGATCGCCGGTGATGACGCCGACTTCGTCGGTCATCGCCCCGCCGGGACCGGCCGTGACCCGGTCGACGTAACTGTTGATGCTGGGAGGGGTGTTCATGGGGCGCAGGGTGTCATCAACCCGACCGGGATGCCCCGCACCGCGCAGGTGTCGGACCCGGCTGTCGCCGCGTTGGGCGTGCCGCCGGGGGCCGGCCGGCCCTCGACGCCGACGGGAGCCGGTCCTCGGCCGCACACGGTGGGAGCCGGCCTCAGCCGAACAGCGGGAGCCGGTCCGCCGCCGCGCCCAGGGCGGCGCGTTCCGTGTCGGTGAGCGCGGCCCGTCCGGTGCCCACGCGCGCGTACCGTTCGTCGCTCCACTCCGCCGGAGCGGGCCCGCCGAGCAGGCCGTCCAGCGTGGCCCGCACCGCCGCCAGGCCCTCGGGTGAGGGGCCCGGTGCGAGCGGGAGCCGGACGGTCAGGTCGAGGTGGTGGACGGTCGCCTCCACCGCGAGCGTGGTGATCAGGTCGCCGGCCGTCAGCACATGCCCCTGGGTGGCCACCCGCCGGGCCGGATCGACCGAGTCCGCCGCGTGCACGGCCGCCGCCAACGTCTCCAGATACAGCTCCTGCAACTGCCCGAAGACCAGGAACATGCTCCCGTTCACCCGCGCCCAGCGCCGGCCGTTCGCCGCCCCGGCGGTGTCCGGACGCCAGTCCTGCCAGTACGTCACCGCGTCCCGGTCGACGGGCGCGTCCGCCGGCGTGTGCAGCGCCACCAGTCCGCGCTGGGCGTCGTGCAGACAGTGGAAGACCAGGTCGCGGACCGCCCAGCCCGTGCAGCCGGTCGGCAGCCAGGACTCCTCGTCGCCCAGCCCGGCGACGACGGCCGAGGCGGCCTCGTAGGCGGCGCGCAAGGTACGCGCGGGACTCGTGGTGTGCGCTGTGCTCATACGGTCTCTCCCCGGACGTGTGCTGTGGCCGGTCCCTGCTTCCGGACGCGCGAATCGGACGGGAGGGCAGGCTCCGGCATCCCGGGCTCAGCCGTCGCCGTGCGCCCCGTACGTCCGCGCCCGCAGATTAGCCCGCGCCCGGTGGCCGGCATGTCGCGGGCACGGGTGCGGCCCCGGGCCGCTGTGCGCCGGCCCGGGGTCCGTGGTGCGGTAGGTGCGGCGTCTCAGGCCGCGAGGCGCTCCGCCAGCTGCCGGGCCCGGGCCTCGGCGGCCTCGAAGGCGCGGTCGCGGGAGGCCTCGTACAGCGGGACCAGCTCGGACATCGCCGGGTTCTTCGACGCCATCGTCAGCTCCGGCACGATGAACTCCAGGTCCAGGCCGAGGGCGTCGGCCAGGACGGCCTTGAGGTAGGTCTGCACGTACTCATAGCCCTCGCGCGGGGTGCCCGGCGCGTAGGAGCCGCCCCGGCTGGCGACGACGGTGACCGGGGTGCCCTTGGCCGACGGGTTCTCACCCGCGGTGCGGCCCATGAGGATGATGTTGTCCAGCCAGGCCTTGAGGGTCGACGGGATCGTGTAGTTGTACATCGGAGCGCCGATCAGGATCGCGTCGGCCTGCTCCAGCTCCTCGATCAGCTTGACCCGCTCGGCGAACACGGCGGCCTGCTCGGGCGTGTGCGCGGTCGGGGGGACGAAGCCGGCGAGGTGGGCGTCGGCGGTGATGTGCGGAACCGGGTCGACCGCCAGGTCGCGGTAGATGACCGTGCCCTGCGGGTGCTGCTCCTCCCAGTGCTTGCGGAACGCCTCCGTCACGGCGCGGGAAGCCGACGCCTCGGTGGGGAACACGGACGAATCGATGTGCAGCAGGGTGGCCATGAGGTGTCTCCAGAAAGGGCTGGGCAGCCGCACGCCAGGGCGTCGGCTCACGTTTCGTACTGGACTATGTTTATCACACGGACTTACTTTTTCTCAGCCCCCTACGCTGGGGTAGTACCCTGGGGGCATGGCGGCGGAGCAGAACCACGACAGCGCGGCGTGCAAGCGGGTGGACCAGGGCATCACCCGTGTGTTCCAGCTGCTCGGCAAGCGCTGGAGCGGCCCGATCGTGGCCGTGCTGGTGGAGCAGCCCGCCTACTTCGCCGACCTCCGGCGGGCCATCCCCGGCATCAGCGAACGCATGCTGTCCGACCGGCTCGCCGAACTCGGTGCGGCCGGCCTCGTCCTGCGCGAGGTCGACGAAGGTCCCCCGCTGCGCGTGTCCTACCGGCTGACCGAGGCCGGCGCGGCCCTGGAGCCCGCCCTGCGCGAACTGGCGGAGTGGGCCAAGGCCCATCTGCCGGAGGCGTCGGCGTTCCCCGAGACGAGCCTGGAGCGGCCGGCCGGAGTGCACGGCTAGGGCCTGTCGTTCGGATCAGGGCGGCTGTGCGGCACGTTGCCTTTCGGCCGACCTGAGCGGGGCGTGGTGCGTGCAGCTGCAAGGCGGAGGAGGGAGTCGACGCGGAGCGTCGGCGAGTGACGACAACGCGGCAGATGTGCGTGCCACGCCCCGCGACGCCGGCATGATCCGAACGACAGGCCCCAGGGCCCCAGCGGCGGGTGGGGTGTCCGGGAGTTGTCCCCCGGGCCGGTGCACCGGGCCGCAGGGTGGTGGGGGAGTACGGCCGTCCGACACGGTGGTGGTCCGCGGAACCGACCGTCCCAGGAGGACCCCGTCGTGCGCATCCTCACGGCCACCGTGGCCGCCCTCGCCCTCGCCGCCACCGCCGTACCCGCCGCGTCCGCGGCGCGCCCCGGCCCGCCGGTCACCGACGGAGTGTGGCGCACCGACGGCTACGGCACCCTGCTCGCCCTCGGCGGGGGAGCCCTGCGGAAGTACGAGACCACGTCCCTCAGCTGCATCCCGGGCGACTCCGCACGGCAGACCGGCCCCGGCCGGTACATCACGCCCGACGGCACCGTCCTCGCCGTACGGACCACGCACGACCGCGACCGTGCCCGGCTCGCCGCGGACAGCTCCGTCGGGCACCGGCGGCTGGCCCGGCTGCCGGCCCTGCCCGCCGACTGCGCACGCCCGGCCTCCGCGGACCCGCGGACCCGCTTCGACGTGCTCTGGCAGACCTTCGAGGAGAACTACCCCTTCTTCGCGCAGAAGGGCGTCGACTGGCACGCCGTCCGCGACCGCTACCGGCCCCAGGTGCACCGCGACACCACCAGGGCCGAACTCTTCGACATCTTCGCCCGCATGCTGCGGCCCCTGCACGACGCCCATGTCGCGGTCAAGGACGGCGACCGCGTCGTCGCCGAGGTACGGCCCGGCACCGAGCCGCCCAGCCCGGAGCTGGACGCCAAGGCGAAGAAGTACATCGTCGCCCGCGATCTGAAGGGCGCCACGGGCCGCCGGGACTTCGCCGCGGGCCGGATCACCTACGCCGACCTGCGCGGCGGCCTCGGCTACCTGCGGATCTCCGGCTTCGGCGGCTACGCCGGGGACGGAGCGCCGTACACCGCCCAGCGGGCGGAACTCGACCGGGCGCTGGACGCCGTCCTCACCCCGGACCGCACCCGGTGCCTGCACGGCCTGATCATCGACCTGCGCGTGAACGGCGGCGGCTCCGACGCCCTCGGCATCCGGATCGCCGCCCGGCTGACCGACACTCCGTACACCGCGTACGCCAAGCGCGTCCGCAACGACCCGGCCGACCCCACCCGGCACACCCGGCCCGAACCCGTGCGCGTCGTCCCGGCCGCCGGGTCCCGGTACACCGGCCCGGTCGCCGTCCTCACCGGCGGATCGACCGTCAGCGCCGGCGAGACCTTCACCCAGGCCCTGCTCGACCGGCCCGGACGCACCGTCCGGATCGGGCAGCCCACCCAGGGCGTCTTCTCCGACGTCATGGTGCGCACCCTCCCCGACGGCATGCTCTTCGTCCTGCCGAACGAGGAGTACCTGACCCGCACCGGCCGCACCTTCGACGGCACGGGCATCCCGCCGCAGCTCACCGAACCCGTCTTCACCGAGGAGGAGTTCGCGAACGACCGCGACTCGGCGTTCGACCGCGCGGTGACCGTCCTGCGTCCGCGCCGCTGACCTGGGCCGGTCCAGGCCGTCGGCCCGGTGGGCCAGGACGCCGTCCCGGCCGCTCCGGGACGCCGGCCGGTCGGTGCACGCCGGTGATGACGGTCAGTCCACCGGCCAGGTGTGCACCGGGGCGTTGAGGTGCATGTAGTCGATGTACACCTGGGTCATCCGGCGCAGTGCCTCGTGCCGGCCGGCGTGCGCGGTGCCGGCGACGTGGTGGAACATCTCCTTCTGCCACACCGCTCCGTTGCGTGCCGTCACACAGCGCTGCTCGATGACGCCGAGCAGCGGCTCCCGCCACGCCGCGTCCATGCCGGAGTGCTCCAGGCCGCGGTGCGCGAGCGGCAGCAGCCGCCGCAGCACCAGCTCCGGCACCGGCACCTCGCCCATGCCGGGCCAGTACAGCAGGGCGTCGATGCCCTGCCGGGCGGCGGCGTGCAGATTGTCCTCGGCGGCCGAGAAGGACATCCGCGACCACACCGGCCGGTCCTCCTCCACCAGGGCCCGGGTGAGCCCGTAGTAGAAGGCGCCGTTGGCGAGGGTGTCGGCCACCGTCGGGCCGGCGGGCAGCACCCGGTTCTCCACCCGGATGTGCGGCCGGTCGTTGGCCACCGCGTAGACCGGCCGGTTCCAGCGGTAGATCGTGCCGTTGTGCAGGGTCAGCTCGGACAGCTCGGGGATGTCGCCGCGGTCCAGCGTCTCCGCCGGATCCTGCTCGTCGCACAGGGGGAGGAGGGCCGGGAAGTAGCGCAGGTTCTCCTCGAACAGGTCGAAGACGCTGTTGATCCACCGCTCCCCGAACCACACCCGGGGCCGTACCCCCTGCACCTTGATCTCCTCCGGACGGGTGTCGGTGGCCTGCTCGAACAGCGGGATCCGCGTCTCGTGCCACAGCTCCTTGCCGAACAGGAACGGGGAGTTGGCCGCGAGCGCCACCTGCACCCCGGCGATCGCCTGGGCCGCGTTCCAGTAGCCGGCGAACTCCTCCGGCGACACCTGCAGGTGGAACTGCGTACTGGTGCACGCGGCCTCCGGGGTGATGGTGTCCGCGTACGTCCGCAGCCGGTCGGTCCCGTCGATCTCGATGCGCAGATCCTCGCCGCGCGCGGCGAAGAC
>NZ_MUMF01000283.1 GCF_002155905.1 Streptomyces tricolor
GCATCGGCGCCGCGCTGCTCGCGCTGGTCGGCTACAACGGCATGGAGATCGGCGTCTACGGTCTCCTCGCCACCACCACCCGCGACACCGTGCACGCCCTCTTCGGCGCCGACGTGCCGTGGCTGCCGGTGTCCCTGGCCGGCCTGGTGCTGATCGGCTACGGCGGCTTCCGCTCGATCGACTTCGGCGCCAAGGTCCTCGGAGTGCTGCTGGTGGCCGAGACCGGGATACTCGTCCTGCTGGCCGGCGGGGTGCTGATCGAGGGCGGCGCGCACGGCCTGTCCCTGGCCTCGCTGGCCCCGGCCCATGTGTTCGTGCCCGGCACGGCGGCCGTCCTCGCCTTCGCGTTCGCGGCGTTCACCGGGTTCGAGTCGACGGTCATCTACCGCCGTGAGGCCCGGGATCCCGCGCGCACGGTTCCGCGCGCCACCTATGCCGCCGTCGGGTTCCTCGGCCTCTTCTACGCGTTCATCGTCTGGATCGCCGTCCAGGCGTTCGGCGACGACCGGGTCGTCCGGGCCGCGGGCGAGGACCCGGCCGGGCTGTTCTTCACCGCGATCACCACCTACGTGGGCGGCTGGGCCGCCGACCTGATGCATGTCTTCATCGTCACCAGCGTCATCGCCTCCCTGCTCGCCTTCCACAACGCCATCAACCGCTACGCGCTCGCGCTCGCCGAGGAAGGCGTGCTGCCCCGCCGGCTCGGCCGCATCCACCCCCGGCACCGCTCCCCCTACGTCGCCGGCCTCGCCCAGACCGCCCTCGGCGCGGTGGTCGTCGTCGCCTTCTGGGCGGCCGGCGCCGATCCGTACCAGCAGCTGCTGCTGTGGGTGAACACCCCGGGAATGATCGGCCTGTTGCTGCTGCAACTGCTGGCCGCCATCGCGGTGCCCTGCTGGTTCCGCCGGGTACGGCACACGGAGGGCGCGTTGCGCACGGTGGTGGCTCCGGTCCTCGCCACCCTCCTGCTGGCGACCGCGATCGTGCTGGTGGTGACCCACATCGACCTGTTCACCTCGGCGTCCCCGGCGGTGAACGTCCTGCTCGTCGCGGTGGCGCCGGCCGTCTTCGCCCTCGGCCTGCCGCTGGCGTGGTGGCTGCGCCGCAGCCGCCCGGACGTCTACGCCACGTTCGGCACCGAGCGCCCGGAGACCTCCGAATGACCCTCTCGCGTACAGGAGTTCATGGCATGACCGCTGCCGATCTCATCCTCACCGGCGCCCGGGTCCGCACCCTGGACCCGGCCGTCCCCACCGCCACGGCCGTCGCCCTGCGGGACGGCACGATCAGCGCGGTGGGGACGGCGGACGACGCACGGGACTGGCGCGGACCCGGCACCGAGGTGGTCGACCTGCACGGCGCGCACCTCGTGCCCGGCCTGACCGACGCCCACAGCCACCCGGTGTGGGGGCTCGACATGGCCACCGGCACCGACCTGTCGGGCGTGACGGACCTGGCCGGGCTGCGCGCTGCGCTCGCCCGCGCCGAGCGGGTGGACGGCTGGGTGGTGGGCTACGGCCTGGACCACAACGCGTTCGAGGGCCGCCCGATCCACCACGAGCTGGTGGCGGACGTCCTGGCGGACACCCCGGCCTTCCTGCGTCTGTACGACGGTCACTCCGCACTCGTGAACGGCGCGGCGCTGGCCGCCGCCGGGGTGACCGGGCCGCGCGCCTTCGACCAGCGCGCGCAGGTGGTGTGCGACGCCTCGGGGCGGCCCACCGGGCATCTGGTCGAGCACGCGGCGATGGACCTGGTGACGTCGGTCGTACCCCGGCCCTCGCACGCCGAACGACGGGCGCGGCTGCTGGAGTTGCTGTCGGGCATGGCCGCGACCGGGCTGACCGGGGCCCATGTGATGGACGGCGGGGACCCGGACCTGGTGGGGGCGGTGGCGCGGGAGACGGTGCTGCCGGTGCGGCTGCGGTTCGCGCCGTGGTGCATGCCGGGTGCGGACGCCGACGCGCTGCGCGAGTTGATCGAGGCGCAGGGCAGGGGCGGCCGGCACTGGGTGGTCGGCGGGGTCAAGTTCTTCATGGACGGGACCGTGGAGGGCGGTACCGCCTGGCTGGACCATCCCGACTGCCACGGCCAGGGCACGGACGCGTTCTGGCCGGATCCGCACGCGTACGCCGAGGCCGTCCGCACCCTGCACGCGGCGGGTGTCCGTACGGCCACGCACGCCATCGGGGACGCCGCCGTCCGGCACGTCCTGGACACGGTGGCGGCACTGGGTCCCGGCGGGCGCGGCATGCACCGGATCGAGCACATCGAGACGGCACCCGACGAACTGCTGCCGCGTTTCACGGAGTTGGGCGTCGCCGCCTCCCTGCAGCCGCCGCACACCGGCTACACCCGTGACGACGGCACCGACGAGTGGTCGCGCCGGCTGGGCGGCGACCGGGCCGCCCGCGCGTGGCGGCTGCGGGATCTGCGGGAGGCCGGTGCCACGGTCGCCCTCGGCTCGGACTGGCCCATCGCGCACTACGACGTGCGGGCCGTGCTGGCGACGGCCCGCCGGCCCCGGGGCGCCGCGGCGCACCGGCCGGGACTCACGCCGGTGCAGGCGCTGGAGGGGTGCACCAGCCACGCGGCGGCCGCCGCCGGCGAGGCCGCGGTGGCCGGCCGGATCGCGCCCGGCTTCCGTGCCGATCTCACCGCGCTGCCGGTGGACCCCGTGCACGCGCCGGGCGACGAACTCACCGACGCCCCCGTGGTGTTGACGGTCACCGGCGGGCACGTGGTACACCGGGGCCCAGGTCCGGTTTGGTAAGATCGTCCTACGGCATCGCGTGCCGGTCACCGGCCGGGTGAGGCATGGAGGTGCCCGTGAGATTGCCCTCGGAGGCATTCCACCCATGTCAGTCGAGTTGAACCACACCATCGTCCACGCCCGGGACAACCGGGAGTCCGCCGAGTTCCTGGCCCACATCCTGGGGCTGGAGGTCGGGGCCGAGTGGGGGCCCTTCGTCCCCGTCGACACGAGCAACGGGGTGACCCTGGACTTCGCCACGATCCCGGCGGAGTCGATCGTCATGCAGCACTACGCCTTCCTCATCTCCGAGGAGGAGTTCGACGCGGCCTTCGCGCGCATCAAGGAGGCCGGGATCACCTACTACGCCGATCCGCACGGAAAGCAGCCGGGCGAGATCAACCACTATTCCGGCGGCCGGGGCCTGTACTTCATGGATCCGTCCGGCCACGCGATGGAGATCATCACCCGCCCCTACGGCAGCCCCGAGCCGGCGGAGTCCTGAGGCGGCGGGCGGGCCGGGGCCCCGGTCCCGGCCCGCCCGGTGGGCACCCGGCACACTGTGCGGATGAACGACTTCCGCCTGGTCGACCAGGATCCCGCCCCGGAGTGGTACGGACGCCTGCGGGCGCGGACCGACGATCTCTCCCCCGCCGACTGGCTCACCGGCCAGGGGGCGGGGCAGGGGGCGTTCGGCACGGTGGCGGGTGTCGCCGCGCCGGGCTTCGCCGCCTACGCGCGGATCCTGCATCCGGCCCGGCCCGGCTCGGCGAGCGGCCGGTGCGCTGGTCCACGGTGGCCGCCGCCCATGGGACGCGGGTGACACCGGTCACCCGCTGGCACGAGGTCATCGGAGCGGACGAGGAGTACGTCAACCGCTCCGATCTCGGCCTGCCCGGCGTCTGGGACGAGCACGCCGCAGAGGGGCCGACCCCGCCGGACGTCGCACAGGCGCTGGTGCCCGTCCTGGCCCGGCACACCGGGACCCCGGAGCAGTGCTGGTTCGGGCTGTGGGCCGGGTACGGCCGCTGGGACTGGGACCGGTTCCCGACCTTCGAGACCCCGGGCCGGGACGAGGTGCTGCTGACCGGCCGGCTGGCCGACGCCGCCTCCCCGGTGTCGCTGGACGAGTTCGCGGAGCTGCCCGATCTGTGGTGGCCGCAGGACCGCGCCTGGTGTCTGGGCGGAGACGTGGACCTGGTCAGCACCTACGTCGGCGGCTCCCCGGAACTGATCGCCGACCTGCTGGCCACGGCGGACCTGGAGGCGCACCCGGTGCAGCCGGACGACCTGGTGGGCTGAGCGCGACGGCCTGCCGTGACGGCTCGGCCCGCCCCCGCAGACCGGCTGCCTCCCCGAACGGCCGGAAGCGGGACCCCGCCCGGAGCGGCGTCCCGCACCTCGTGCACCGGCTACGGATTCACGACGCTGCCGCCGAAGGTCACCACGAGGCGGCCGTCGGAGGCGAAGGACCAGCCGAGGGCGCCCGCGTAGGAGGGGCAGCGGGAGCCGTTGGCGCCGGTCCAGAACTGGTTGGAGCCGTCGGCGTTGCCGACGGTCTTGTCGTTCGAGCCGCTGACGGCGAAGCGGCAGGAGGTGTTGGTGCGGAACACCGAGGTGCCCGCGTCGAACGAGAAGTTGCGCTGGGCGTTGTCGATGCCGACGTTGCCGGAGATCGTCATGGAGCCGGGGTTGCTGTTGTAGGTGAACCCGTGTTTGCCGTTCTTGTAGGCGATGCTGTGCCGGACGACGTGGTTCACGGCGATGCCGTCGCCGCCCAGCTTGTAGCCGTTGCGGTCGCCGTTGGAGTCGACGGTGCCGTCGCTCAGCGTGCCGTTGCCGTAGGCCAGGGAGTTCTCGATGGTCACGGGGCCGATGGCGCCGGTGTCCGTCTTGGTGTACAGGTCCCAGCCGTCGTCGATGTTGTGGTGCGAGACGTCGTAGCGGAAGACGTTCCCGGTGCCGGTGGTGAGCTTCGCGGCGAAGCCGTCGGCGTCCTCTCCGTCGGAGTCGGCGTTGTCGTGCGACTCGGAGCTGACGATCAGGTTGTTCGACGGCCACTGGGAGCTGGGGGTGCTGGAGGAGATCCGGCCCAGCTGCAGCCCGGTGTCCCGGTTGTAGGCGGTCACCACCCGCTCCACGATGTTGTTGCTGCCGCCGACGTAGATCCCGTTGTCCCCGGCGTGCTGGACGGTGAGGCCGTACAGCCGCCAGTGGTCGGCGTTCAGCTGGATGCCCCGGTTGGCCGGACTCTCGCTCTGGGCCGAGAAGTCGAGGACGGGCTTCTCGCCCGGGTAGGCGGAGAGGGTGGTGCGGGCGGCGGCGGTGCCGTCGCGGTCCGCGGGGATGGTGACCGTGGCGGAGGGGCGGTACGTGCCGCCGCGCAGGTAGATCGTGCCGCCGGGGGTGATCCGGCTGATGGCCGAGGTGAGCGTGGTCGGGGCCGACTCCGTGCCGGCCGCGCCGTCGGTGCCGGCCGGTGACACGTAGAGCACGGCGCCGGCGGCCGCCGTGGTCACGTCGACGTCGAGACGGTCGGGATCGGGCAGGCCGTCGGCGGCGGCCGGAGTGAGGCGGACGGTGTCGCCGCCCGTCACGGCCTGGGCCGTGGTGCCGGACAGCGCGACGAGCGCACCGGCGAGCAGACCGGCGCACGCGATGGCTGGTCTCCGTTGCATCGGCTTGTCTCCCTGCGGGTTGGCTCGGCTGTGCGGATGCGAGTGGTCCAGGGGGCTGAATCCGGCGACCGGTCATGGCATGGTGAACGGGGACGGAAAGCGCTTTCCCCTGGACGTTCCCGACGGTAGAGAGACATCATGTACGCGTCAATCACCGCGTACATGATTCTTATTCAGATGAGTGAATGAGGACGCAGGCTACTCGCCGGGGGCGAGGGTGCGGGCCACGACGGCCGCCGCGTCGGCGATCAGCGCCTGGTCCACGGGGGCGTCGGGGGTGCTCTTGCTCGACAGCACGGCCAGCACGACGGGGGTCCCCCGGGTCGTCCAGGCCACGCCGATGTCATGGGCGGAGGCGTAGTCACCGGTACCGGTCTTGTCCGCCACGGTCCAGTCCTTCGGCAGCCCCTTGCGGAACCGCTCGTCGCTCGTCCGGTTGCCCTTCAGCCAGCCGACGAACCGCTCCCGGTCGGCGCCGGCCAGCGCCCGGCCCAGGGTGAGCCGCTCCAGGCTCTCGGCGATCGCCTCCGGGGTCGTGGTGTCGCGCGCGTCCCCCGGGATCGCGGCGTTCAGCTCCGGCTCCCACCGGTCGAGCCGGCTCACCTCGTCACCGAGCGACCGGTAGAAGCGGGTCAGGCCGGCCGGGCCGCCGACTTCCCGGAGCAGCAGGTTGCCGGCCGCGTTGTCGCTGTACTGGATCGCCGCCGCGCACAGGTCGGCCACGGTCATGCCGGTCGCCACGTTCTCCTCCGTCCGCGGCGAGTTGGGCAGCAGGTCGTGCGGCGGGTAGTGCACCACCCGGTCCAGCGGCGCGCAGCCGGCCCGGTCGCGCAGGACCGCCGCCGCGGCGAACGCCTTGAACGTCGAACACATCGCGAACCGCTCCCCCGCCCGGTGGGACACGGTCCGCCCGGTGCGGACGTTGCGCGCGTACACGCCGAGCCGGGCGCCGTAGCGCCGCTCCAGCTCGGCCAGCTCGGCCCGGCCGGCGCGCGATCGGGCGTCCGGGGCCGCCGAGGCGGACGAACCGGAGAGCGCCGTGGTCATGGCGGCGCCGGTGACCGCGAGGCCGGCCTGGATCAGGCGGCGGCGCGGCAGCGGGGCGGGGCGGTCGGTACGGGTCATGGGTGTGGTCCTCCCAGGTCGTCCGTCTAGGGCGTCGATCTTTCGACGGGCACAGGGAAACAGGAGGCGGGCACCCATGTCCAAGAGGGAACTTTGAAGATCCCATACCTTATTGATATGAGTGCTGGGTGGATCTCCTGGCACATCTAGAGGCCTATGTGGCGACGGCCGACGAGGCGAGCTTCTCCCGGGCGGCCGACCGGCTCGGCATCGCCCAGCCGCTGCTCAGCCGCCGCATCAAGACGCTGGAGGCGCACTTCGGCGGCCTGCTGTTCGACCGGTCCCGACGGCAGATCACGACCACCGAGCTGGGCGTGCTGCTCCTGCCCTACGCCCGGGACGTGCTGGACCGGGCTCAGCGGCTGCGGCAGGTCGCCCGTTCGGCCCGGCGCTCGCGAGTGTGCGCCGTCGGCGTGCCCGCGGACTGCGCGCCGGCCGCGCTGGCCCGCGCCATCCGGGCCGGCACCGAACACGGCATCACCCTCGGCATGCGCGAACTGCCGCCCGCCGAGCGGGTCTCCGGGCTGGCCGACGGTTCGCTCGGGTACGCGCTGGTGCGGACCGCTCCGGAACAGGCCGCGTTCCGCGTACCGTTGGGGCTCGCCTCCGCGCCGGCCCCGGACGGCACCCAGGGCCGCACCCCGCGGCGTACGGTCCACCTCGAAGAGCTGCGGCCGCGCCGGGGCCGCACCGCCGCGCCCGCCGCTCCCCCGCCTCTCCTGCTCCTGACGGAGGATCAAGTGTCCGTTTTCGAAGACCGGTTGCTGCGATCCGCGGCCCGCGCCGGACTGCCGAAGGCGCGGATCCGGCCGGCCGGTCCGGCGGCCACCGCGCTCGCCGAGACACTGGCGGGCAGCGCCCTGCTGCTGTGCGCCGAACCCTTCGCCCGGCAGCACGGGGCCCACTGGGCGCCCCTGGCCGACCGCGCACTGCACCGGGGGTACGACGTGAGCGCCGCCCCGGGCCGCGCCGGCGCGGGCGACGTGCCGGGCTGGCTGGCCGCGCTGCTCGCGTCGGCCGTGGGTGCCGTACCCGCCCGGCTCGACAGGCCCGGACCCGGGGCCGGCGGCGAGGACGCCTCCGCACGGCTGGCGGCGCGCGGATGAGCGCGGCGGCGGCACGGCACCCCGTGTACACGGGCGACAGCGGCGCCCTGCTGGACGTCGCCGAGACGATCGCCGCGGAGTGGGCGGAACTCGGCGTGCACGGCTCCTTCCTCGCCCGCAACCTCGACACCGGCGAGCAGCTCGGGTTCGACATCGACGAGTCGACGCCCCTGGCCTCGGTGGTGAAGGTCCCGCTCGCCCTGGTCGTGCTGGACCTGATCGAGCAGGGCGAACTCGATCCGGCGCTCCCGGTCACGGTGGATCCCGGCACCAGCAGCGTCGGCCCCACCGGCCTGGCTGCCTTCCGGTATCCGGCCACCGTGGCCGTCGCCGACCTGCTCCTGCTGACGCTGTCGGTGAGCGACAACGCCGCCGCGGACGCGCTGCTCGACCTGGTGCCGGTGGCGGACGTCGACGCGCGGCTGCGCGCCTGGGGATGCGACGGGATCCGGATGCGGCACCGGATGAACCACCTGTACGAGTGCGCCGCCGGGGCCGCCGGCAACGACTTCTCCCTGGCGCTGGAGCTGGCCGTCCGGGACGAGCGGGCGGGCCGGCACACCATCGAGACCCTGGACCCGGCCCATGCCAACGCCGGTTCCGCCGCGGCCCTCGTCGGCCTGCTGCGCCGCGTGTGGTGCGACGAGATCGCCGGTCCCCGGGCCACGGCGGAGCTGCGCCGGCTGATGGGGCTCCAGGTCTTCACCCAGCGGCTGGCGAGCGACCTGCGGGCGGACTCGCTGCGGTGGAGCGGGAAGACCGGCACGTTCCTGCACTTGCGGCACGAGATCGGGGTACTGGAGGCGGACTCCGGGGACCGGGTGGCGATGGCCGCGCTCACCCGTGCGGACCGCTCCGCGGGGCTGGCCGCGGACATCGATCTCGCGATCGGGGTCGCGGGGCGGGAGGCGTTCGAGGTGCTGCGGGGGTAGGGGGTGTCCGCCTCCGCGCCGGGGGATGACGCTGGTGAGGCGACTGCGGGTCCGTGGTGCGTGTTCGCGCCCCACGCGGCGGAGCCGCATAGCGGACACAGCCCCGCGCCCCTTTCGCGGCGTCGTCCCCCCGGCGTTCGAAAGCGCTGTCAAGACAGGAGGCGTTGTTCCTTCGCCACCGCCACCGCGCCCGCTCTCGTGTCCACTCCCAGCTTGTCGTAGATGCGGTTGAGGTGGGTCTTGACGGTGGCCTCGCTGATGTAGAGGCGGTCGGCGATCTCCAGGTTGGACAGGCCGCGCGCGGTGAGCTTGAGGACCTCCATCTCGCGGGAGGTGAGGACGCCGAGGTCGGGCGGGGGCGCGGTGTCGGCGGGCTCCTGCTGCCGGGCGAAGGCCTCCACCAGGCGCCGGGTGACGCTCGGCGCGAACAGCGCGTCGCCGCCGTCGACGGCGGTGACCGCCGCGAGCAGCCGCTCGGGCCCGGAGTCCTTCAGCAGGAACCCGGAGGCGCCGGCCCGCAGCGCCCCGTACACGTACTCGTCCAGGTCGAAGGTGGTCAGCACCAGGATCCGGGGCGGTCGGTCGGTGGCCTGGGCGAGGATCCGCTCGGTGGCCTCGATGCCGTTGACGCCGGGCATCCGGATGTCCATGAGGATGACGTCGGGGCGGGTCTCGGCGGCGAGCCGTACGGCCTGCTCGCCGTCCCCCGCCTCGCCCACCACCTCGAAGCCGGGCGCGGCGTCCAGCAGGCCGACGAGTCCGGCGCGGATGAGGAACTGGTCGTCCACGACGAGCACTCTGGTCATTCCGTACGGTCGTCCCCCCGCCGCGCGCCGCCCCGTTACCGCTCCCCCTCCGGCATGCCCCCGCGGCTGCGTTCGGCGGCCGAGGTCGGCAGGGTCAGCCGTACCTCGTAGCCGCCCTCGAAGCGTGGGCCGGCGCTGATCGTCCCGCCGTAGAGCTTGGCCCGCTCCCGCATGCCAATCAAGCCGTGGCCACTGCCTGTCGGCACTCTGGCCGGATCCGCGCCCTCGCCGTCGTCGGTGACGCGGACGGTCAGCTCATGGGCGCCGTAACGGAGTTCGACGCGCGCGTGTGCGGGGCCGGCGTGTTTGAGGGCGTTGGTGAGGGCCTCCTGGACGACGCGGTAGGCGCACAGTTCCACGCCGGGTGGCAGCGGGCGGGCGGTGCCCTCGACGGCGAGGTCCACGGGCAGCCCGCCGGCCCGGACCCGGTCGACGAGTTCGCCGAGCCGTTCCAGGGTGGGCATGGGGGCCCGCTCGGGGGCCTCGGGATCCTCCTCGCGCAGCACCTGGAGCATGCGGCGCAGTTCCTCCAGGGCCTCGCCGCTGGTGTCCGCTATGGTGCCGAGCGCGCCGCGGGCCGTCGCGGGGTCGGAGTCGAAGACGAACCGGGCGAGTCCGGCCTGCACGGAGATGACCGACATGTGGTGGGCGACGACGTCGTGCAGTTCGCGGGCGATCCGGCCGCGTTCCTCGGCGACCGCGCGCCGGGCCCGCTCGGCCTGTTCGGCGCGCAGCCGCCGGGTGAGTTCGGCGGTACGGCGGGCCAGGTGCCCGAACCAGACGAGCACCGAGCAGTACAGCAGGGCCTGGCCGCACACGGACGCCATGGAGGGGCTGTGGCTGACCAGGCCGGCGTACACCCAGACCGCGGCCATGCAGCCGGCGCAGGCCAGGGCGGTGCGCACCGGGCGGACGGAGGCCACGGTGTACAGGGCGAGCATGGCGCCGAAGGTGCACACCACCGGCCAGTGGCCGAGGGTGACGAAGACGACCGCGGCGACCTCGACGACGGCGAAGACGGCGAGGGGGTGGCGGCTGCGCAGGGCGACCGGGAGGTGGGCGAGGGCGACGAGGAGGTAGGCGCGGACGTCGAGTTCCGGCCAACCCTGGGACCGGGACTCCTGCCCGAGCAGGGCGGCCACCACGGTCATCGCCACCGCGATCAGCGTGTCCACGACCAGCGGGCGGGGGGTCCTCAGTCGCATCGCGGCAGGGTAACGCGCACGGCCGCACCCCGGAGTCAATCGGGCGCGGTACCGCGGAAGTTGCAGTGCCCGGCCGGCCGCCCGACCTGAGCGGTACGGCGGTTCAGCCCGGGGATGGAGGCGGGGTGCGGCGGAGGGCCGTAGCGTCGGAGCAGGGGGAACACGACGGTGGCCCGCGTCCCCGGGGGAGGCGCGGGCCACCGGCCGTACGCGGGCCGCTACTTGGTGAGCGTGAAGTGCAGGATGTCCTTCAGGAACGGCATCTTCAGCAGCGGGTCGGGCTGGATCATCAGGGCCAGCAGGGAGATCACCAGGCCGAGGAAGCCGTAGGTGGCGATGTCCGTGAAGCGGGAGCGGACGGCGAGCATGCCGACGCTCGGCAGCAGCCAGCGCAGGACCGCGCCGGCCAGCAGGGCGAGGCCGACGATCAGCGTGCCCGCGCGGAACGCGTCCAGCGCGGTCACCAGCAGGCCGATGGCCACCAGGCCGGCGACGGTGAGCATCGGCCACTGCCGGGCGGGCGCCGGGGCGTCGCCGGCCGCGGCCCGGCCGCCGCCCTCGGGGCGGGCGGTGTCTCGCGTGAACAGCGGGAAGCGGCGGGTGACGCGACGCGGGCGCCCCTCGGCGTCAGGGGCGCTGATCGGGTCACGCACGGTGGGTTCCGCCTGCCCGCGGGTGTCCTCAGCCGGCACTGCGCTCCGCCGCCTCGACCACGTTGACCAGCAGCTGCGCCCGGGTCATCGGGCCGACACCGCCGGGGTTCGGGGAGATCCAGCCGGCCACCTCGGTCACGTCCGGGTGGACGTCGCCGACGATCTTGCCCTCGGCGTTGCGGGAGACACCGACGTCCAGGACGGCCGCGCCCGGCTTGATGTCCTCGGCGCGGATCAGGTGCGGGGAGCCGGCCGCCGCGATGACGATGTCGGCCCGCTTGAGGTGGGCGGAGAGGTCACGGGTGCCGGTGTGGCACTGGGTGACGGTGGCGTTCTCGCTGCGCCGGGTGAGCAGCAGCGGCATCGGGCGGCCGATGGTGACACCGCGGCCGACGACCACGACCTCGGCGCCCTTGATCTCCACGCCGTGGCGGCGGAGCAGGGTGAGGATGCCGTTGGGGGTGCAGGGCAGCGGGGCCGGCTCGTTCAGCACCAGGCGGCCGAGGTTCATCGGGTGCAGGCCGTCGGCGTCCTTGGCCGGGTCCATCAGTTCCAGGATGCGGTTCTCCTCGATGCCCTTGGGCAGCGGCAGCTGGACGATGTAGCCGGTGCAGGCCGGATCCTCGTTCAGCTCGCGGACGACCGCCTCGATCTCCTCCTGGGTGGCCGTGGCCGGCAGCTCGCGCTGGATGGAGGCGATGCCCACCTGGGCGCAGTCGCGGTGCTTGCCGGCGACGTACTTCTGGCTGCCGGGGTCGTCCCCGACGAGGATCGTGCCGAGGCCGGGCGTCACGCCCTTCTCCTTCAGCGCCGCCACGCGGGCGGTCAGATCGGACTTGATCGCGGCTGCGGTGGCCTTGCCATCGAGAATCTGGGCGGTCATGGTCCCATCCTCGCGGATGACCCGGTCCCGGTTCCAATCCGGGTGTCACGTGGTGTCACGGCATGATCAGCGATGTTGCACTTGCACAACACCTGAGGTTTCCGGCTGGACAAGTAAGAGCCCGTTAAAGAACGATGAGCACACAGTGCCGCGGGCAGTGCCGGGGGGACGGACCGCATCTGTAGAAACTCTCCTCCGAATCGTGCTGCGCGTCGTCCCCGCACTTGAGCAAACGGAGGAAGACCGCCATGAGCTTTGGCGACCCCAACAATCCCTACGGCGCACCGCAGGGCCAGCAGCCCGGCTACGGCCACCCGCAGCAGCCCCAGCAGCCCGGCTACGGCTACCCGGCCGCCCCGCAGGGCCAGCCCGGTTACGGCTACCCGGCCGCCCCGCCGCTCGGGCAGCCCGGCTACGGCGTCCCGATGGAGATGCCCGGTCTGATGAAGACCGCGCGGGTGCTGCTGTTCATCCTGGCCGGCTTCCAGATCCTGTTCGGCCTCATCGCCGGTGTGGCCATCGGTGCCGCCCAGGACGTGTCCAACGGCGTCGGCAGCGGGGACGAGACCGACGGCCTGGCCGGTCTCGGGTTCCTGCTCGCCGGTCTGCTGCTCGCGCTGGGCGCGCTGTCGATCTTCCTGGGCGTGAAGTTCAAGAACGGCGGCAGCGGCATCCGCGTCACCACGATCGTCTACGCCGCGCTGATGATCCTCGGCGGCATCAGCAACATCGTGACCGGCGAGGGCGGCTCCGCCACCTTCGGCGGGCTGATCTCGCTGGCGATGGCCGGCATCATCCTCGCCTCGATGGTCACCGGCTCGGCCTCGGCCTGGTTCAACCGCCCGCGGTACTGAGCCTCCAGGGCACCCGGCACTCCAGGGCCGCTCCCGCCGCACGGACGGGACGCGGCCCGGAGTCGTTTCCGGGGGCGGGTCACTGGTTCAGGTGGGCCAGTACGGCCAGCACCCGGCGGTTGTCGGCGTCGGCCGGGAGCAGGCCGAGCTTGGTGAAGATGTTGCCGATGTGCTTGGCGACGGCCTTCTCGGTGACACACAGGGCCTGCGCGATGCCCGCGTTGGAGCGGCCCTGGGCGACGAGTTCGAGGACCTCGCGCTCCCGTGGCGTGAGGCTGCCGACGGACGCGTCACGCTCCTTGCGGGCCAGCAGCCGGGAGACGACCTCGGGGTCCATGGCGGTGCCGCCCGCGGCCACCCGCTCGATCGCCTCCAGGAACTGGGCGCCGTGGGTGACCCGGTCCTTGAGCAGGTAGCCGACGCCCCCTCCGCCGGCGGCGAGCAGCTCGCGGGCGTAGAGGGGTTCGACGTACTGGGAGAGCAGCAGCACCGGCAGGTCCGGGTGCTGTTCGCGGGCGGCCAGGACGGCGCGCAGGCCCTCGTCGGTGAAGTCCGGCGGGAGCCGGACGTCGACGACCGCGACGTCCGGCCGCTCCCGGCCCAGCGCCGCCAGCAGGTCGGCGCCGTTGTCCACGGCCGCCACCACGTCGTGGCCGTAGGCCCCGAGCAGGCGGATCAGCCCGTCCCTCAGCAGGAAGTGGTCTTCGGCGAGGACAATGCGCACGGGATCTCCATCGTCACCATCGTCGGTCCGCCCACCGGGCTGCTCACGGCCAGCACACCGTCGAAGGTGGCGAGCCGTCGTTCGATGCCCCGCAGGCCGGTGCCGCGGGCGGCGTCGGCGCCGCCGTGACCGTCGTCGGTCACGGTGATGTGCAGCGCCCCGCGCTCGTGGCGGAGGTCGATCCAGGCCCGGCCGGCCTCCGCGTGCTTGCCGACGTTGGCGAGGATCTCGGACACGGCGAAGTACGCGGCGGACTCGACGGGCATCTCGGGGCGGCCCGGCAACTCGGCCCGGACCTCGGTGGGGACGGGGCAGCTCATCGCCAACGCCCGTACCGCGTCGGCGAGTCCCCGGTCGGCCAGAACCGGCGGGTGGATGCCGCGGACGAGGTCGCGCAGCTCCTCCAGCGCCGCGGAGGACGACTGCCGGGCCTCGGCCAGCAGGCCGCGCACCGCCTCGGGATCGGTCTCCAGCAGCCGCTCGGCCGCGTCCAGGGTCATGCCCATGGCGACGAGCCGGGCCTGGGCGCCGTCGTGCAGATCGCGCTCGATCCGGCGGATCTCCGCCATCTGCGTGTCCACCGCGGCCGAACGGGTGGCCGCCAGATGCCGGATCCGGCCGGCCATCAGCTCGCTCTCGCCCGGCGCCAGCATCGCCCTGGTGTACAGGGCGTGCCGGCGGACGACGCGCGGCGCCGCCCACAGGGCCAGCGGCAGCTGGAGCAGGCCCAGGACGCCGGCGAGCACGGCCGTGGCCCGCCCCTCGACGGGGACGAACCCGTACCAGAGGCCGTCCCACGAGGCGGACAGCGGCACCCCGTAGAAGGCGAGGAAGACGCCCCAGAGGCCGCTGAGGACCAGCGCGAGCGGGAGGAAGGCCAGGAGTCCGCCCGCGATCGGGTCGGTGAGCACCCAGACGTACTCCCGCCGGGTCCCCGGGTCGCTCATGATCCAGCGGTAGCGGGCGACGACCCCGGAGCGGCCCGCGGGCGCGGCGGGCAGCGGTCCCGGCGGGTCCGGGATCTCCACGCCCGTCCAGCGCCGGACGAGTTCGCGCTGCCGGGCGGCGAGCCCGCGCACCCCTGCCACGGCCCGTGGCACCAGGCCGAGGCCCGGCCCCATCAGGCTGACCGCGCCGCACACGGCGAGCGAACGGCCGAAGGCCGCCATCGACATCCAGTGCAGCGCCACCGCCCTGCGCAGGCCCGTCAGCCCGGCGGACACCGAGAACCCTCTGATCGCGTCCGGCGGACGGAACCCGCCGGGCCGCATCGCACGGTCGTCCATACGACTCGCCTCCCCCTGTTCGTGCCCCTGCTCGGACCCTCATTGTGGCGGCGCGGGAGCGGCGAAGTCGGTGGGAAAAACTCCCCTCTTGGGCGAGGCGGAGGCACGCGGCCTCACCCGAACGCGTGGTCCCGCCCGTCGGCGGACGGGCGGGACCACGCGGAGGGGACAGGGTCGCTCGGCGGACGGGGAGGGCGATCAGTGGAAGAAGTGGCGCGTGCCCGTGAAGTACATGGTCACGCCCGCCTTCTTGGCGGCCTCCACCACCTGCTCGTCCCGGATCGAGCCGCCCGGCTGGACGATCGCCCGGACCCCGGCCTCGATGAGGATCTCGGGGCCGTCGGGGAAGGGGAAGAAGGCGTCGGAGGCGGCGTAGGCGCCGCGCGCCCGCTCCTCGCCGGCCCGCTCGACGGCCAGCTTGCAGGAGTCGACGCGGTTGACCTGGCCCATGCCGACACCCACCGAGGCGCCGTCCTTGGCGAGCAGGATCGCGTTGGACTTCACCGCGCGGCACGCCTTCCAGGCGAAGGCGAGCTGGGCCAGCTCGTCTTCGTCCAGGGCCTCGCCGGAGGCCAGCGTCCAGTTGGCCGGGTCGTCGCCCTCGGCCTGGAGCCGGTCGGCGGCCTGGAGCAGCGCGCCGCCGTCGATCGGCTTGACCTCGACCGGGTGGGCCGGGGCGTCGGGGCAGCGCAGCACGCGGATGTTCTTCTTCTTGGTGAGGGCCTCCAGCGCGCCCTCCTCGTAGTCGGGCGCCACGATGACCTCGGTGAAGATCTCGGCGACCTGCTCGGCCATCTCCTTGCTGACCGGCCGGTTCACGGCGATCACCCCGCCGAACGCGGACAGCGGGTCGCAGGCGTGCGCCTTGCGGTGCGCCTCGGCGACGTCCGCGCCGATCGCGATGCCGCACGGGTTGGCGTGCTTGATGATCGCGACACAGGGCTCGGCGTGGTCGTACGCGGCACGGCGGGCGGCGTCCGTGTCCGTGTAGTTGTTGTACGACATCTCCTTGCCGTGCAGCTGCTCGGCCGCCGCGAGCCCGCCCTCGCCGGAGGTGTAGAGGGCGGCGGGCTGGTGCGGGTTCTCGCCGTAGCGCAGGGTGTGCGCGCGCTCCAGGGTGGTGCCGATGAACTCGGGGAACGCCGAGTCGTCGGCGGGCGCGTACGCGGAGGCGAACCAGGAGGCGACGGCGATGTCGTACTCGGCGGTGTGCCGGAAGGCCTCGGCGGCCAGCCGCTTGCGGGCGGCGAGGTCGAAGCCGCCGTCCTTCACCGCGGCGAGGACGTCGGCGTACCGCTCCGGGCTGGTGACCACGGCCACGGAGGGGTGGTTCTTGGCGGCGGCACGGACCATCGACGGGCCGCCGATGTCGATCTGCTCCACGCACTCGTCGGGCGAGGCGCCGGAGGCGACCGTCTCCCGGAACGGGTAGAGGTTGACGACGACCAGGTCGAACGGCTCCACGCCCAGCTCGGCGAGCTGCTCGCGGTGGCTGTCCAGGCGCAGGTCGGCGAGGATGCCCGCGTGCACCCTCGGGTGCAGGGTCTTCACCCGGCCGTCCAGGCACTCGGGGAAGCCGGTCAGCTCCTCGACCTTGGTGACGGGGACGCCGGCGGCGGCGATCCGGCCGGCCGTGGACCCGGTGGAGACCAGCTCCACACCGGCCTCGTGCAGCCCGCGGGCCAGCTCCTCAAGACCGGTCTTGTCGTAGACGCTGACCAGCGCGCGACGGATGGCCCGCTTGTTGCTCTCGGCGGTCACTGGATAACTACCTTTCGTCCCTCGATGCGATAGCCGTTGCGGGCGAGCCGCCCCACGACCTCGACGAGCAGCCTTCGCTCGACTTCCTTGATGCGCTCGTGCAGCGCGCTCTCGTCGTCCTCGTCCCGGATGTCGACCACGCCCTGAGCGATGATCGGCCCGGTGTCGACGCCGTCGTCGACGAAGTGGACGGTGCAGCCGGTGACCTTGGCGCCGTACGCGAGCGCGTCGCGGACGCCGTGGGCGCCGGGAAAACTGGGGAGCAGGGCGGGGTGGGTGTTGATGAAGCGTCCGCCGAAGCGGGCCAGGAACTCCTTGCCCACGATCTTCATGAAGCCGGCGGAGACGACGAGGTCGGGCTCGTGCGCGGCGACGGCTTCGGCCAGGGCCGCGTCCCACTCCTCACGGGAGCCGTAGTCCTTCACCTTCCGCACGAAGGTGGCGATCCCGGCGCGCTCGGCGCGGGCCAGCCCCTCGATGCCGTCGCGGTCGGCGCCGACGGCCACGATCCGGGCGCCGTACGCCTCGGCGCCGACGGCGGCGATCTCGTCCAGCAGCGCCTGAAGATTGGTGCCGGAGCCGGAGACCAGCACGACGAGGCGCTTGGCTGCCGGGCCGGCGGAGGTGGCGGCCACGATGGGGCCCTTTCTCGGGTTGCGTACCGTGTAACGGCCGGTTGTGCATTCGTACGAATGCTTCGCGCCCCGGTATACGGGGAAGTCTACGAAGGGGCCGACCGTCAGCAACGATACCGGCACTCGGGAAGGGGCCCCGGGGACGGGTGGCCGGCCGGACGGTAGCGTTCGCCAGGAGTCACGAAGGAGCAGCCTCGGGAACGCGGTCGTCGTGCGGTGCGTTCACGGGGTGGAAGCTCATGTCGGACTGCCGTAGTCACCTAAGGGAAGACGCTCTTTTGATGCCCGTTCGCAGCCTGCGACTCCTCACGTTCCCGCCGCGCCCGGCCCAGGGAGGCGAGCGTGGCGCCGCACTGCTGCGTGAGCGCCCGACCTCGCCGCCGGCGGAGTCCCCACGGGACGGCTCCGGCCAGGAGGGCCCGGGGTACGGGGGCT
>NZ_MUMF01000284.1 GCF_002155905.1 Streptomyces tricolor
GGCGATCTCGCGGCGCAGGACGCGTGGGCGGAGTTCGTCGGCCGGCACCCGGACTCGGCGTACAACCTCGCCTGGTACGGGGGCATGCACCCCGTGTCGTACAGCGTGGTGTCGCCGTATCTGATGTCGGTCCTCGGCGTCCGTACGACGATGATGATCGCCGGGACGGTGTCGGCGGGCCTGCTGACGCTGGTGCTGATCCGCAGCCGGGCGGTGAGGAACCCGCTGTGGGCCGCGCTCGCCGGGGTCTTCGCGCTCATCTGCAACGCGATCTCCGGCCGGGTCACCTTCGGGCTCGGCACCATGTTCGCGCTCGGCGCGGTCGCGGCCGTGTTCTGCTGGCCGTACCGGTGGCGGTACAAGCGCTGGGCGAAGGCTCTGGTCGCCGCCCCGCTGGCCGCGCTGGCCACGATGGCCTCGCCGGTCGCGGGGCTGTTCGTGGGCCTGGTCGCGGTCGCGCTGTTCCTGCAGAAGCGGCGGCCGGGCGCGTGGGCGCTGGGGCTCGCGCCGTCCGCGGTGGTCGCGGTGTCGGCCTGGCTGTTCCCGTTCTCCGGCACCCAGCCGATGGGCTTCGGCTCGGTGGTCCTGCCGCTGCTGTACGGACTGCTGTGCCTGTTCCTGGTGCCGAAGGAGTGGGTGACCGTCCGGCTGACGGCCGCCGTCTACAGCCTCGGCGTGGTCCTGGTGTGGCTGATCAGCTCGCAGATCGGGTCCAACATCTCGCGGCTGCCGATGCTGTTCGCGGGCGCCACTCTGATCGCGGTCCTGCCGTACACCGTGCCGAAGACCCGCAAGTGGTACGTGACCGTGCTGGCGTTCCTCGGCTTCGTCGGCTGGATCGGCTTCAAGTCGGTCGACGACATCATCCACACGGCGGGGGCCGCGTCCCTGTCCCGCGAGCTGGCACCGCTGGTCAACGAGCTCCAGGAGGTCGGCGCGGCGAAGGGCCGCGTCGAGGTGGTCCCGGCCCGCTCGCACCGCGAGGCCTCCGGGCTCGCGCCGTACGTCAACCTGGCCCGCGGCTGGAACCGGCAGGCCGACATGGAGCGCAACCCGCTCTTCTACGACGACACCCTCAACTCGGCGAACTACCACGAGTGGCTCCAGCGGTGGGCCGTGCACTTCGTGGTGCTGCCCAAGGGCGAACCGGACGGGGACGGCGGCCAGCGCGAGCGGCAGCTGCTGCGGCGCGGACTGCCGTACCTGAAGCAGATCTGGGGCGACGCCAACTGGCAGCTGTTCAAGATGACCGACCCCACGCCGCTCGCCGAGCCGAACGCGGTGGTGGACCGGGCCGAGCAGGGCGAGATGACGCTGCGGGTGAGCAAGGCCGGGCGGATCCTGATACGGATCCCGTACTCGCCGTGGCTGAGCGTCGTCGACGAGCACGGCAAGAGCCAGCCCTACGAGAAGACCAAGGCGTGCCTGATGGCGACGCCGGAGGACGTCGAGGGGGACAAGTGGACCGTGCTGCACGCGCCGAAGCCCGGGACGTACCGGGTGGCCGCGCCGTACCAGCTGCCGCGCGGCACGCCCTGCCCCGCCGAGCTGAAGCAGCCGTGACGGTTCAGCGGAGCCGGTCGACGTAGGTGTCCGTGCCCGGCACCGTCGGGACGAACGGTGCCGCCAGCTCCACCCGGCCCAGCCCGGAGGCGGCCACCTGCTCGTCCAGGCCGGTGAAGTGCTCCGCCCAGCACTCCCGCGGGTCCCGTTCCAGGAACCACAGCAGCGTCAGCCGGGTGTTCACGCCCTCGACCTGCTGGACGTAGGTCATGCGGTCGCCCGGCAGCGGGGTCGGGCGGAAGACCGTGACCAGCGCGGCCGGGGAGCCGGCGAGGCGGCGCGGGAGGTGCCGGGCGGACAGCCACTCCAGCAGTCCGGCCCGCTGCTCCGGGGAGTCGGTGTCGATCACCTCCAGGACCAGGCCCGCGTAGGGGTGGTCGAGGGCGTGGAAGTCCCGCGGCCCGGCGGCGCCGTCCCGGTACACCGTCGTCTCGTGGTCCTGGAAGGCCGTGAAGACGTGGGTACGGGCGTGGTGGACGCGGGCGTCCCGGTTGAGGCGCTTGTTGATGGCGACCGTCCACCTCATGTGGTCGTCGTAGCGGCCGGCGGTGATCCAGTAGGTGGAGAGGTAGCAGCCGGCGGTGACCGGCCGGGCGACCGCCGACTTCTCCGGGTAGCGCAGGAGTTGCAGTTCCCGGGTCGCCACCCAGCGGCGGCCCGCGTACATCCAGGGCATGGCCATGGCGCCGGCGTAGTAGTGGTCGTCCTCGTACCAGCGGTTGTACGCGTACTCGTGGCCGGGGTGCGGCTCGACCATGGTGATCAGGGCATGGCCGGGGCGGACGCCGTACGGGCCCACGGCGGCCAGCTCGGCGTACCGCTCGCTGCGGGTGTCCTCGCTCATGCGGTTCCCCTTTCCTGCGGTCGCCCATACTCTGACGGCCCGTCAGACAAAGCGCCAGGGTTCGTACGGGAGGCCGCCATGCCGCTGCTCGCGGGCAGGACCGTCGTCGTCTCCGGGGTCGGCGCCGGGCTCGGCCACCGGGTCGCCGCCGCCGTGGTGCGGGACGGCGGGAACGCCGTCCTGGGCGCCCGTACGGAGGCGAACCTCGCCAGATGCGCGGCGGACATCGATCCGGACGGCACACGCACGGCGTACCGGGCGGCCGACATCACCGACGAGGGGCAGTGCGAGGCGCTGGCGGCGCTGGCGCGGGAGCGGTTCGGCGGGATCGACGCGGTGGTGCACGTGGCCGCCTTCGACACGTACTTCGGCGGGCTGGCGGACGCCGACTTCACGACCTGGCAGGCGGTCCTCGACGTGAACCTGCTGGGGACGCTGCGGATGACCCGGGCCTGCCTGCCGGCGCTGCGGGCGCGCGGGGGCGGGTCGGTGGTGTTCATCGGGACGCAGTCGGCCGTGGCCGCGCCCTCGCAGGTCAGGCAGGCCGCGTACGCCGCCTCGAAGGGGGCGCTGACCAGTGCGATGTATGCGCTGGCGCGGGAGCTGGGGCCGGACCGGATCCGGGTGAACACCGTGCTGCCGGGCTGGATGTGGGGGCCGCCGGTGCAGGCCTACGTGCGGTTCACCGCGCGCAGCGAGGGGGTGGCGGAGGACGTGGTGCTGGGGCGACTGACCGAGCGGATGGCCCTGCCGGAGCCGGCGACGGACGGGGACGTGGCGGACGCGGCGGTGTTCCTCGCCTCCGACCGGGCGCGGGCGATCACGGGGCAGTCGCTGCTCGTGAACGCCGGGGAGCTGATGAGGTAGGCCGGTTTTCGCCGTCACCCATGTCGGTGACTTTGTGTGTTCGTTTGTGTGCGTGAGGGATGCCGGCCTTGACGTTCTCGCCCGCTCGATCACCTGAAGTCACCATGGGCCGTCTTCGACCGGCCGCGCTCGGCACCGCCGGCACCCTCTGCGCCACCGCCCTGTGCACCGGGGCCGGCGCCGACCCGCCGCAGGCGCGGCTGCGCGCCCCGCACACCATCACGGTGGGGCGCTCCTCGACCGTGGCTCCCCATTCCGGGATCGACGTCAACGTCCCGTGCCAGTCGCCCGAGCAGAGTTCCGGCGGCGGCGTCCGGACCACGGGCGGCGGAGTCCTCATCACCGCCTCCTGGTCCCTGGCCGGCTGGGACGCCGAGGTCTGCAACGAGTCCAACAGCCCGCAGACGGTCACCCCCGTGGCGATCTGCACCCCGCAGCGCCACACCCGCCGGTCGAGCATCCCGTCCGTGCGGGTACCGGCGGGGCAGTCGGGGCTCGCCCGGGCGTCCTGTCCCGCCGGCACGGTGTCCACCGGCGGCGGGAACATCGGCGGCCCCCGAGGAGCGAGCCGGTTGTACGTGAGCCGGTCGTCCGACCCCGGCAGCGGCGAATGGGGCGTCCAGGCCTTCCACCACTCGGCGTTCGAGCAGACCATCGCCACCCAGGTGGTGTGCACCGACACGCCCCACAGCGCGCGGTCCAGCCTCGGCACCACGCTGGGCCACGGGTTCACGGGCACCGCTCACGTCGAGTGCCCCGACGCCGGCGAGGTGCCGACCGGGGGCGGCGGGCTCGGCAACCCCGACGTGCAGTTCAACGAGTCGTATCCGACGAGCACGGGGTGGACCGTGCGTGCCACGAACAAGGGCGGCCGGCCGTTCACGTTCTTCGCCCGCGTCATCTGCACCCGCCCCTGATCCCCCGCGGCGGCCGACCAGTCGGGGCTGTTCACTCACCTGAACGGAAGTCACCACAACGAACGATTTTACCGTGACTTGACCTTCCCCTTGCTTGTCGTGTTCATGTGAGCAGACCCACGATCGGGCACATGAACAGTCTCGACTGGGCCGTGCTCATCGGCTACTTCGGTGTGATGGTCGCGATCGGCGTCTGGTCGCACAAGCGCGTCGACAACGTCTCCGACTTCTTCACGGCCGGCGGCAAGATGCCCTGGTGGCTCTCCGGCATCTCGCACCACATGTCGGGCTACAGCGCCGTGATGTTCACCGGGTACGCGGGCATCGCCTACACCTACGGCGTCACCTCCTTCATCACCTGGTCCTTCCCCATCGCACTCGGTATCGCCATCGGGTCGAAGCTGTTCGCGCCGCGCATCAACCGACTGCGCTCCCGGCTCCATGTGGCCTCCCCGCTGGAGTACCTGAGGAACCGTTACAACCTGACGACGCAGCAGGCGCTCGCCTGGTCCGGGATGCTGCTGAAGATCGTGGACGTGGGCGCCAAGTGGGCGGCGATCGCCACCCTGCTGTCGGTGTTCACCGGCGTCTCGCTGAACCAGGGCATCCTCATCACCGGCGCGATCACCGCCGTCTACTGCACGATCGGCGGGCTGTGGGCGGACGCGCTCACCGAACTCGGGCAGTTCATCATCCAGTTGCTGGCCGGCCTGTCGATGTTCGTCGCGGTCGTGGTGAAACTGAACGACAAGGACATCGGCTTCCTCGGCGCCTGGGACGAACCCGCGCTGCAGGGCCACGGCAAGCCGCTGGTCGGCCCGTACAGCACGGTGTTCCTGCTGGCGTTCCTGTTCATCAAGCTCTTCGAGTACAACGGCGGCATGCTCAACCAGGCCCAGCGCTACATGGCCACCGGCAGCGCCCACGAGGCCGAGCGCTCGGCCCGGCTGTCGGCGGTCCTCTGGCTGGTCTGGCCGGTGATCCTGTTCTTCCCGATGTGGATGTCCCCGCTGCTGGTCCACGCGGAGAAGCCGGACGGCTCCGACTCCTACGCCCTGATGACCGAACAGCTGCTGCCGCACGGCCTGCTGGGCCTGGTCATCGTCGGGTTCTTCTCGCACACCATGGCGATGTGCTCCTCCGACGCGAACGCCATCGCGGCCGTCTTCACCCGGGACTGCGCGCCGGTGATCTGGGCGAGGGCACGGGCCTGGAGCGACCGTTCCGGGCTGATCGCGGCCCGGGTCACGACGGTCGTCTTCCTCGGCCTGTCGATGGCGGTCGCGACGCAGGTCAACTCGCCCGCCTTCAAGGACATCATCACGGTCGTCATCAAGTGGGTGGCCGGTCTGATGGGGCCGATCGCGATCCCCATGATGCTCGGTCTGCTCCGCCCGTTCCGGCGCTCCGGTCCGACGGCGGCGCTCGTCAGCTGGGGGGCGGGCCTGCTGGCCTTCTGGCTGGTCAACTACCCGATCAGCTGGCAGATCGACGGTGGCGTCCCGCTCCAGTACCAGGTCTCGGTCCCACTCGCGGTCTCCCTGGTGCTGTACGTCCTCATCGGCTACCTGAAGCCGGAGGACACGCCGGAGCGGCTGGCGGTCATCGAGAAGGTCAACACCGACGGTGACGCCGCGCGGGCTGTGCCGGTGCGGGCAGGTGCGGGGGACGACGTGGTGGCGCCGTAGGGGGTGCTGCCGGTTCGTCGCGTGCGGGTCGTGCGTGGCCGGCCGCGCCCACCCGGCACAGCCGCACCCGGATAACGGCCCCGCGCCCCTTCGGGGGCGCTCACGCCCGCGGGTATCTCGCCAGCCAGCCCGGGGACGAGCCCGCCGGGCCGTGCAGGGCGGGACCCTGGGTCATCTCCATGGCGAAGTCGTCGGCCAGTTCCAGCATCGTGGGGCGGCCCTCCAGTTCGGCCAGCCAGGCCGGGGGGAGGGCCGTCTCGCCGTGCAGGGCGCCGAGGAGACCGCCGGTGAGGGTGCCCGCGGCGGCGGAGGGGCCGCTCTGGTTCACCGCCAGGCACAGCCCGTGCCGTACGTCCTCCCCCACCAGCGCGCAATACACGGCCGCGGCCAGCAGCCCGTCCGCCGTGCCGTCGCCGGCCAGCTCCTCCACCCGGGCCGGTGTCGGTATCCCCTGCCGTACCGCGCCCAGGGCGTGCTGGAGGGCGTCGGAGACCGGCTGGTGGCCGGGGCGGACGGCGAGCAGGGCGAGGGCCCGCTGCACGGCGCCGTCCAGGCTGTCGCCCCGGGCCAGCGCGTGCACGATCACGGCGTACGCGCCCGCCGACAGGTAGGCGATGGGGTGGCCGTGGGACTGCGCCGCGCACTCCACGGCCAGTTGGACGACGAGTTGGGGTTCCCAGCCGACCAGGAGGCCGAAGGGCGCGGAGCGGGCCACCGCCTCCGGGCCCAGCTCGTCCGGGTTCTTCGGGGACTCCAGCGTGCCCATGGTGGCGTCGCCGAAGCCGATGAGCAGCGCGCGGGTCGGGTCCCGGCGGGCGTACAGCCATTCCTCGCGGGCCAGCCACCCGTCGTCCTTGCGGCGTTCGTCGGGCCCCCAGTCCCGCTGGGTGGCCGCCCAGCGCAGATAGGCCCGGTGCAGATCGGTCGGCGGATGCCAGGCGCCGGTGTCGCGGCGCACCTGGGCGCGTATCAGCCCGTCCACGGTGAACAGGGTCAGCTGAGTGTGGTGGGTGACGGTGCCGCGCCGCCCGTGGCCGAAGGCCAGGTCCAGCAGCCCCTCGCCGCCGTACGCGGTCCGGATCTCGTCCAGGGACAGGGAGTCGGCGGGCCCGCCCAGCGCGTCGCCCACCGCGGCGCCGAGCAGCGTGCCGCGCACCCTGCTGCGGAAGTCCTGTTGCTCGGCACGGCCCCAGACGGCACCGGATGTCGCCCCCACCAGACCTCCCCACGGCACCGACCGTCTGTACGACGCCCAGCACTGTAATCGACCGGGAACGGTCCGTTCAGTGGTCCCCGGCCGGATTCTGGCGCAATGCGTACGGCGAAGCGGGGCGGCCACCGGGGAGAATCCAGCCATGACCACCACCCCCACGCGCCACACCGGCCACAGCCTTGCCGCCGGTGTGCTCACCGGCATACTCGCCCTGTACATCGCCCTGGTCGCCCTCGGGAACATCACCGACTTCGGGACGAACCAGCAGTTCGTACGGCATGTGCTGGCGATGGACACGACGTTCCGGGACGACGACCTGATGTGGCGGGCCGTCACCAGCACCGCGCTCCAGGACACCGCCTACGTCCTGATCATCGCGTGGGAGACGGCGGCCGCCCTGCTCCTGATCTGGGGGACCTGGCTGTGGGCGCGGCGGGATCACGACCGTGCCCGGCGGCTGTCCACCTACGGTCTGCTGATGCTCCTGCTGCTCTTCGGCGCCGGGTTCATCGCGATCGGCGGCGAGTGGTTCGCGATGTGGCAGTCGAAGTCGTGGAACGGCCTGGACGCCGCGACCCGGATCTTCCTGCTGGCCGGAGTGGCGCTGGTCGTCAACCAGTTGCCGTCCGGCCGCCGGGACGCTAGTTGACGACCGCCACCCGCGTGCCCTGGTCGCCGAAGGCCCACAGGGCGGCCCCGTCCTGCTTGTGCAGGCGGATGCCGCCCAGCTTCTGACCGTTCGCCGGGGGCGGGGAGGCGCCGTCCAGGGCGTTGGAGAAGGCCACGTTCACGCCGTCCACCTTGGTGAAGTACATGACGTGCTCGATCTCCACGCCGTCCGAGCCCTTGAGGGACTGGGTGCGCAGCGTGATCGAGTAGCGGCCGGGCTGCGGGCTCACCGTGCCCGGCCACACGGTGAACGTGCGGATCGGCTTGCCGGTCGCGTCGACCAGCCAGACCCGCTTCGCGCCGAGCGAGTACACGATCCGGCGCCCCTCGCCGGACCGGTCCGGCAGGGCGGGCACTTTCGGCGTCTCCGGGGTGAGGGACGCGTGCGGGGTCGCGGACGCCGACGCGCTGGGTGTGACGACGGCGGCCGCGGGACGCGGCCCGTGGTCCGCCTGTACGGCGAGGGCGACGACGACCGCGGTCGCCCCCGCCGTCAGACCGGTGACCCAGGCCCACGAGGGCAGTCGGGCAGCCACGGGACGCATCTCCTCCGCTACGGGTCCCCTTCTCGGCACAGGGGTCGGATCATCGTACTCAGTTCCGGCGAGGGCCCGTCCGGAGAGGGCTCAGTCCAGGACCGGCAGCAGATCCGGCAGGTGCCCGTCGGACGCCTGTGCCGCCCGCTGCCGCTCCTCGGGGACCGCGCCGTACAGCGTGGTGCGCGGCTTCGCGGGGCGGCCGGCCGCCTCGGCGACCGCGACCAGGTCACGGACCGACTTGTACGAGCCGTAGGAGGAGCCCGCCATGCGGGAGATGGTCTCCTCCATCAGCGTCCCGCCCAGGTCGTTCGCGCCGGAGCGGAGCATCTCCGCCGCCCCCTCGGTGCCCAGTTTCACCCAGCTCGTCTGGATGTTGGGGATCCAGGGGTGGAGCAGGAGGCGGGCCATCGCCGTCACCGCCCGGTTGTCCCGCATCGTCGGACCCGGACGCGCGATCCCCGCCAGGTACACCGGCGCGTTCGTGTGGATGAACGGCAGCGTCACGAACTCGGTGAAGCCGCCCGTCTCCCGCTGGATCCGGGCCAGCGTGCGCAGATGACCGAGCCAGTGCCGGGGCTGGTCCACATGCCCGTACATCATCGTGGACGAGGAGCGGATGCCCAGCTCGTGCGCGGTCGTGATCACCTCGATCCAGGTGGCCGTGGGCAGCTTGCCCTTGGTCAGCACCCAGCGCACCTCGTCGTCCAGGATCTCCGCCGCCGTCCCGGGGACGGAGTCCAGACCGGCCTCCTTGGCGGCGGTGAGCCACTCCCGGATCGACATCCCGGTCCTGGTCGCGCCGTTCACCACCTCCATCGGGGAGAAGGCGTGCACGTGCATGCCCGGGACGCGCTCCTTGACCGCCCGGGCGATGTCGAAGTACGCGGTGCCCGGCAGGTCCGGGTGGATCCCGCCCTGCATGCACACCTCGACCGCGCCCACGTCCCACGCCTGCTGCGCGCGGTCCGCGACCTGCTCCAGCGAGAGCGTGTACGCGTCCGCGTCCGTGCGGCGCTGGGCGAAGGCGCAGAACCGGCAGCCGGTGTAGCAGACGTTGGTGAAGTTGATGTTGCGGGTGACGATGTAGGTGACGTCGTCGCCGACCGCGGCCCTGCGGACGTCGTCGGCCACCCGGCACAGCGCGTCCAGCGCCGGGCCGTCCGCGTGCAGCAGGGCGAGGGCCTCGGCGTCGGTCAGCCGGGTCGGGTCGTCGGCCGCCGTGCGCAGCGCCTCGCGGACGTCGGCGTCGATGCGCTCCGGGGCCATGCCGGGGGCCGCCGCCTCGCGCAGGGCCTCCCAGTCGCCGTACACCTCGTCGAAGTCGGCGCGCCGGTCGCCGGTCCGGCCCTCGGTGTCGATGGAGGTGTGCAGATCGGTGCGGCCGGTGGCGGTGAAGACCTCCTCCGGCTCCTGCCAGGGCCGGCCCCGGACCGGGGCGTCCGGGAGGGCGAGGCCCGTCTCGGGGTCGGCGAGGGCGGACACGTGCGGGCGCAGCCGCGGGTCCAGCCAGGGTTCGCCGCGGCGGACGAACTCCGGGTACACGCAGAGGCGTTCGCGCAGCTCGAAGCCGGCGGCCCGGGAGCGCGCGGTGAGTTCCTCGATCTGCGGCCAGGGGCGTTCGGGGTTGACATGGTCGATGGTCAGCGGGGAGACCCCGCCCCAGTCGTCGATGCCGGCGCCGATCAGCCGCTCGTACTCGCTGTCGACCAGGTTCGGCGGGGCCTGGAGGCAGGCCGACGGGCCCATGATGTGCCGGGCGACGGCCACCGTGGCGACCAGGTCGTCCAGTTCGGCGTCCGGCATGCCGCGCATCGCCGTGTCCGGCTTGGCGCGGAAGTTCTGGATGATCAGCTCCTGGATGCCGTGGTAGGCGCGGGCGATCTTCCGCAGCGCGAACAGCGACTCCGCGCGCTCCTCGTACGTCTCGCCGATGCCGATGAGCAGTCCGGAGGTGAAGGGGACGGAGGAGCGGCCGGCGTCCTCCAGCACCCGCAGCCGGACGGCGGGTTCCTTGTCCGGTGAGCCGAAGTGCGGGCCGCCCGGCTCGGACCACAGCCGGGTCGCGGTCGTCTCCAGCATCATGCCCATGGACGGGGCTACGGGCTTGAGCCGCTGGAAGTCCGTCCACGTCATGACGCCCGGGTTGAGGTGGGGCAGCAGGCCCGTCTCCTCCAGGATGCGGATGGAGACGGCCCGGACGTAGGCGATGGTGTCGTCGTAGCCGTGCGCGTCGAGCCACTCGCGCGCCTCCGGCCACCGGTCCTCGGGCTTGTCGCCGAGGGTGATCAGGGCTTCCTTGCAGCCGAGGGCGGCACCCTTGCGGGCGATGTCCAGTACCTCGTCGGGGGACAGGAACATCCCGTGCCCGGCACGCCGCAGCTTGCCGGGCACGGTGGCGAAGGTGCAGTAGTGGCACTTGTCCCGGCACAGCCGGGTGAGGGGGATGAAGACGCTCTTCGAGTACGTGATGACGCCGGGCCTGCCCGCCGCCTCCAGGCCCGCGTCCCGCACCCGGGCGGCGGAGGCGGCGAGGTCGGTCAGGTCCTCACCGCGTGCCTGGAGGAGCACCGCCGCCTCGGCGACGTCGAGGGCGACGCCGTCCCGGGCGCGTTTGAGGGCGCGACGCATGGAGTTCTCGGTCGGGCCGGTTCCGGAGGTCGCGGAAGTCGTCATCCCTTGAGCATACGTTCGCGCTGATCACGGCTGCGGGGTGCCGCCCGTGACGAGGGGGGCGCAGGCGTCGAGCGCGCGCAGCACCTCCGCCTCCCCGGCGGGCGGCAGCTGCACCACGACCTCCTCGATGCCCAGTTCGGCGTAGTGGGCGAGCTTGCCGGGGGTGGGCTGGACGGCGTACGGGACGATCTGGAGGGCGGCCGGGTCGCGGCCGGCGTCCGCCCACACCGAGCGCAGCACGGGCAGCGACGCGGTGAGCCCGCGCCCGCCGATGGGCAGCCAGCCGTCGGCGTACTCGGCGATGTGCGCGAACAGTTTGGGTCCGGCGGCCCCGCCGACGAGGGTGCGGGGGCCGACGACCGGGCCGCGCGGCTCCTGCACGGGCTTGGGGTGGGCGAGGCTGGCCCGTACGCTGCCGAACTCCCCTTCGTAGGCGGTGGGTTTCTCCGACCACAGCGCCTGCATCAGCCGCACCCGGTCCCGGACCAGGTCGCGGCGGGTGCGCCAGGAGACGCCGTGGTCGGCGGCCTCCTCCACGTTCCAGCCGTAGCCGAGGCCGAGGGTGAAACGCCCGCCGGACAGGTGGTCGAG
>NZ_MUMF01000285.1 GCF_002155905.1 Streptomyces tricolor
GGACTGAGCGCCGTCGGGGGCTGCGGGAGGTGCTGGGGCGTGGGAGGGCGTGACCGACGGCCCTGGGGAGTCGGCGGCCTCGTCGGTGGCGGGGTGCGGGTTTGTCATGTTGTCATCCAGCGGTCCCTGAGGCCTGCCAGCACCGCGATCGACACGGCCAGCAGGACCAGGCTGAGAGAGATGGCGGCCTCGGGGTCGTTCTGGAGGGCGAGATAGACCGCGAGCGGCATGGTCTGGGTCCGGCCGGGGAAGTTGCCGGCGAACGTGATGGTCGCGCCGAACTCGCCGAGCGCCCGGGCCCAGGCCAGCACCGCGCCGGCCGCGATGCCGGGCGCGATCAGCGGCAGCGTGACACGCCGGAACGCGGTGAAGCGGGAGGCACCGAGCGTCGTCGCCGCCTCCTCGTAGCGCGGGTCGGCGGCGCGCAGGGTGCCCTCGACGCTGATGACCAGGAAGGGCATGGCGACGAACGCCTCCGCGATCACGACCCCGGTGGTGGTGAACGGCAGGGTGATCCCGAACCACGCGTCGAGCCACCTGCCGATGACACCGTTGCGGCCCAGGGCGAGAAGGAGAGCCACGCCGCCGACCACCGGCGGCAGGACGAGCGGCAGGGTGACCAGGGCGCGTACGAGGCCCCGGCCGGGGAAGTCCGTACGGGCCAGCAGCCAGGCCAGCGGCACTCCGAGGACGAGGCTGACGGCGGTGGCCGCGGTGGCGCTGACCAGGGACAGCTGGAGCGCCTGCCACACCTCGGCGCTGGTCAGCTGGTCCGGCAGGCTGCGCCAGGGCGCGCGGACCAGCAGGGCCAGCAGCGGCAGCAGCAGGAACGCCAGGGCCAGCACGCCCGGCAGCAGCAGCGGCAACGGTACCCCGCGCCGGCCACCCGGCACCCCGCGCCGGCCGCCCGGCACCCCGCGTCGGCCGCCCGGGCCGCCGCGGCGGCGTCGCGGCCGGTCCGGGCGTGGACCGGTCGCGGGACCGGGCTCGTCGAGCGAGGTCACGGCTTGAGGAACCCGGCCGCGCTCAGCACCTGCTGGCCCTCGGCGGACCGCACGAGGGCGATGAACGCCTTCGCGGCCTCGGCGTTCGGCGCGTTCTTCAGCAGGGCGATCGGGTAGTCGTTGATCGCCTCGGCGGCCTCGGGGAACTCCACGCCCGCCACCTTGTCACCCGCCGCACGCACATCGGTCCTGTAGACCACCGCCGCGTCGGCCTCCTTCAGCTCCACCTTGGTCAGCGCCCCCTTCACGTCCTGCTCGTAGGAGACCGGCGTGAGCTTGAGCCGGCCGGCGTCCAGGGCCTTCTGGGCGGCGGCACCGCACGGCACGGTCCTGTCGCACAGGACGACCTTCAGACCGGACTTGGTCAGGTCCTTCAACGAGGCCACCTGGTGCGGGTTGCCCGGCACGGTGGCGATCTCCAGCCGGTTGCGGACGAAGGTGGCCGGGGTGCCGGCCGTGCCCTCCTTGCCCGTCACCAGGGCCATGGTCGTGGGGCTGGCCGCGGCGAACACGTCCGCCGGGGCGCCGCCGGTGATGTTCGCGGCGAGGGTGTCGCTGCCGCCGAAGTTGAAGCTGACCTTGGTGCCCGGGTGCCGGTCCTCGAACTTCTTGCCCAGGGCCGTGAAGCTCTCCTTCAGGGAGGCCGCCGCGAAGACGGTGACCGTACCGGAGAGCTTCGGGGACGCCGACGTGTCTCGCGCGGTGGACGTGCCGGTGGTGTCCGAGGAGGAGGAACAGGCGCTGAGGGCCAGCAGGGCCGCGGCACCCGCAGCCGCCAGTCGCAGGGTCCGCCTGGTCCGGCGCACGGAACGGGTCATCACGGATCTACCTCTCGGTCTGTCGTACGACGCTCGCGCCCTGGTATGGCATGGCCGAGTGCCGGCCGTGCGGCGATGATACTGCCGCATCTGCCAGGTGGATGTCTGCTGTGGCATCGCATGAGCTGCTGAGGTGCGGGCCGCAGCTTGCATGTGCGTTTGTACGGCACTCCCGTGCGGGTGCGGGCGTCCGGGCTGGAGGTGGGGTGACGGATCAGGACCGGTCGATGTGCACGTTGGTGGACTTCACGCGTGCGGTGGCCTCCATGCCGACCTCCAGGCCCAGCTCCTCCACGGCTTCCCGGGTCAGCAGCGAGACGAGCCGGTGCGGGCCGGCCTGGATCTCCACCTGGGCGGCGACGTCGCCGAGCTTGATCGCGGTGACGATGCCGGGGAAGGCGTTGCGGACGGAGGTGCGCGGGGTCTCCTCCTCGCCGCCGCCCCCCTTGGCCAGTTCGACGGAGAACGCGGCGAGGTCCCTGCCGTCGATGAGCCGCCGCCCGGACTCGTCGCGGTGGGTGGCCACCCGGCCGGCGTCGGCCCAGCGGCGGGCGGTGTCCGGGCTGACGCCGAGCAGCCGCGCGGCCTGGCCGATGGTGTAGGACTGCATGCCGGTCACGATAGGGCCACGGGCCGGGAACCATGGATCAGGGGTTGGCCGTTGGGTATAACGCGATATAGCGTTAGTGGGCTGCTGCCGGTGCGGTGCTGTGCGGCGTTTCGGAGAGTCGGGTGCGGCCTCCTGCGGGAGCCGCCCGAATCGGGGGTGAGAGTGATGTCGGCCGAGCCGGTGCGGACGGGCGAGCCGTCCGGTCTGCGCGCCTCGCACGCGGACCGGGACCGGGTGGTGGAGGTGCTGACGGGGGCCGCGGCGGACGGCCGCATCTCGGCCGAGGAGCTGGACGAGCGGGTGGAGGCGGCGCTGTGCGCGCGCACGCTCGGGGAGCTGGCGGTGCTGACGGCCGACCTGCCGGAGGATCCCCGCGCGCTCCCGGCCAAGGAGGTCGTCCGGATCGAGCAGGAGGCCTCCTCGGTCACCCGGAGCGGGGTCTGGACCGTACCGCGCCGGATGGAGATCGAGTCGGCCTGGGGTGAGGTGACGCTGGACTTCAGCGAGGCGGTGATCGTGTACGACACCCTGCGCATCGACCTGGACATGCGCGCCGGCGCCCTGCGGCTGATCACCCGGCCCGGAATAATCGTGGACACCGACTCCCTGGTGATCGACTACGGGCGCACCAAGGTGCGGCCGGCCGGTGATCCCGGGGCGCCGACCGTGCTCCGGGTGGAGATACGGGGCAACCTGAGCATGGGGCAGCTGGACGTGCGGCCCCGGAGACGGTGGTTCGGCAGAAGGGCCGGGGCCCGGGTCCCGGACGCCGGGCCACGGCGGGCGAGCTTCTGACACCCGGGCCCTGAGGCCGCGCCTGGGCCGGGTCCTGTCTGCCCCCGGCTGCTCCTCCGCCCGGCTCCTCTTCCGCACCCAGCCGTGCCTGCCCCCGGCTGCTCCTCCGCCCGGCCGCCCTTCCGCCTGGCCGCGCCTGCCCGGCCGTTCCCCGGCTCGGCCCTGCCTCAGCCCGCGTGCACCCGCGGTCGGCGCTCCCGGTCCGGTTCCGCTTCCCGCAGGACCTCTCGGGTGACCGGGGCGACCTCGCCCTGGCCGAAGAGGAAGAAGCGGAGGAAGTTGGCGAACGGGTTGCCCTCGGTCCACTCGAAGTAGATGTGCGGGGTGCGGCCGGTGGCGTCACGGATGTGGAGGAGGAGCGCGGCGAGGGCGTTCGGGATGGAGGCGGACTCCAATGTCAGGACGCGGTAGCGGTCGTGCAGCACCTCACCGCGTACGGTCAGGCCCGCCTCGAACTCGGACGGGTCGGTGACCGTGACCTCGACGAAGACGAAGTCCTCCTGCTCGGGCAGGTCGTTGTCGGCGCGGATCTGCTCGATCTTGTCGCGGTACTCGGCCTTGTCGCGCCGGTCCGGCTCATTGGCTATGAACCGCATCTTGCGGCTCGCCATGTCGCGGATGAACCGTTCCGCCAGGGGGTCGAGCGACACGCTGGTCACGCGCAGCTCGAAGGCGCGGGCCAGCCGGGACAGCAGCGAGACCAGCATGATGCCCGCGATGAAGCAGGCGCCGATCTTCACGCCGTCCGGGCGTTCGATGACGTTCACGACGGTGGTGTAGAGGAACACCGCCGAGATGACGGCGAAGGTGAGGGTCCAGCCGCGCTGCCCCGCCTTGCGGGCGGCGATGGTGACGGCGATGGCGGCGGAGCTGATCAGGACCAGGACCCCGGTGGCGTAGGCGCCGCCCTGTTGGTCGACGTCGGCGTCGAAGATCCAGGTGACGAGGAAGGCGACCAGGGTGAAGACGATGACCATCGGGCGGACGGCGCGGGCCCAGTGCGGGGCCATGCCGTAGCGGGGCAGGTAGCGGGGCATGAGGTTGAGCAGGCCGGCCATGGCGGAGGCGCCCGCGAACCACAGGATGGCGATGGTGGAGACGTCGTAGACCGTGCCGAAGGCGTTGCCGAGGTAGGCGTGGGCGAGGTAGGCGAGCGCGCGGCCGTTGGCGTCGCCGCCCTCCTCGAACTCCTTCTCCGGGATCAGCAGGGTGGTGATGAAGCTGGTGGCGATCAGGAAGCAGCTCATGATCAGCGCGGCCGTGGTCAGCAGCTTCTTGGTGTCCCGGATCCGGCCCGCGGGGCGCTGCTCGGTGTCGCCCGGGCCGCCCTTCACATGGGGCATGACGGCGACGCCGGTCTCGAAGCCGGACAGGCCTAGGGCGAGTTTGGGGAACACGATCAGGGCGACGCCGATCATCGCGAAGACGTTGCCGTGCTGCGTGGTCAGGGCGCTGCTCCAGTCCGTGATCACATGCCCGGCGGTGACGACGTGCCAGAGACCGGTGATCACGACGACGAGGTTGAGCGCGAGGTACACGCCGACCAGGGCGACCGCGACACCGATCGCCTCCAGGAAGCCCTTGAGGAAGACCGCGCCGAGCAGCGCCACGAGGAACAGTGTGATCAGCATCTGCTGGCCGTGCAGGGCTTCCGACAGATGCGGGTTCTCCACCAGGTGGGTGGAGGCGTCGGCGGCGGAGAGGGTGATGGTGATCAGGAAGTCGGTCGCCGCGAAACCCAGCAGGGTGAGTACGAAGAGTTTGCCCTGCCAGAAGGAGAGCAGGCGCTCCAGCATCGCGATCGAGCCCTCGCCGTGCGGGCTCTCCTCGGCCACGCGGCGGTAGACCGGCAGGGCGCCGGCGAGGGTGACGACGACCAGCACGACGGTCGCGACGGGGGAGAGGAGGCCGGCCGCGAGGGCCGCGATGCCGGGCTGGTAGCCGAGGGTGGAGAAGTAGTCGACGCCGGTCAGGCACATCACCCGCCACCAGCGCTGGCCCTGGTGCGGAGGTTCCGGTTCGGCGTGCGGTCCGGTGTGGCCACCGCCCTTGCCCATGTCGGACAGGCCTTCCAGCATCCAGGTGCGCAATCGGCTGGTACTGGGAGGGCGCTCGGTCGTGGCCATCGGCGTGCTCCAGAGGTACGGCTCAGCTGTTGTCGGCCATCACGCGGACGGCCGCACCAGCGTAAGCAGAGCGTGACGCTTGGGCCTGTGATTCAAGGCGTGGGGAGGCGTCAAGCTTGCGTTAAAAATGGCGCGCGAGAGCCGGGGC
>NZ_MUMF01000286.1 GCF_002155905.1 Streptomyces tricolor
GAAGGTCAGCATCACCTGGAACAGCGGGTGGTGGGCGAGTGACCGGGTGGGGTTGACGATCTCGACGAGCCGTTCGAAGGGCACGTCCTGGTGGGCGTAGGCGGCGAGGTTCGTCTCGCGGACACGGTCCAGCAGCTCCGCGAAGGACGGGCCGCCGGAGGTGTCGGTGCGCAGCACCAGGGTGTTGACGAAGAACCCGACCAGGTCCTCCAGCGCATCATCACCACGGCCCGCGACCGGCGTGCCGATCGGGATGTCCGTGCCCGCGCCGAGCCGGGTCAGCAGAGCCGCGATGGCGGACTGCACCACCATGAACACCGTGGACTGGTGCTCGCGTGCCAGCTTCACGATCCCGGCGTGCAGCTCCGCGTCCCAGGCGAAGGCGACCGTGGCACCGTGGTGGCCGGCGGTCGCCGGACGGGGTCGGTCGGTGGGCAGCTCGAGGCGGTCCGGGAGACCGGCGAGGGTGGTGCGCCAGTGGTCGATCTGGCGGGAGATCAGGCTCTCGGGATCGGATTCCTCGCCCAGCACCTGGCGTTGCCACAGGGTGTAGTCGGCGTACTGCACCGGCAGCGGTTCCCACTCGGGGGCACGGCCGGCCCGGCGCGCGGCGTAGGCCACCGACAGGTCGTGGGCCAGCGGCCCCATCGACCAGCCGTCGCTCGCGATGTGATGGGCGAGCAGCAGGACGACGTGTTCGTCCGCGGACGGCGACAGCACCCACGCCCGCAGCGGCATCTCGCGGGTCAGGTCGAAGGTGTGCCGGGCCGCCGCGGCCACGTGGTCGTCCAGCCGGTCCGGGGTGGTGGGCACGACGTCGACGACCGGCCGGGCCTCCTCCACCGGGAGGATCCGCTGGTACGGCGTGCCGTCCGCCTCGGCGAACACGGTCCGCAGGGTCTCGTGTCGCGTGACGAGGTCGGTGAGGGCCCGGCCCAGCGCGGTGACGTCCAGGTCACCGGTCAGCCGCAGCCGCATCGGCACGTTGTAGGTGGCGCTGGGTCCCTCCAGCCGGTGCAGGAACCACAGGCGCTGCTGGGCGAACGACAGCGGCAGCCGCTCGGGGCGCGCCATCGGCACCAGCGCCGCCCGCGCCCCGGCCGCGTCACCCAGGCGCGCCGCGACCCCGGCGACCGTCGGCGCCTCGAACAGGTCCCGCACCGACAGCTCCACACCGAAGGCGGTACGGACCCGGCTGATCAACTGGGTGGCGAGGAGGGAGTGTCCGCCGAGGTCGAAGAAGTTGTCGTCGATGGTGAGGTGGTCGACGCCGAGGGTGTCGGCGAAGATCGCGGTGAGGATCTCTTCGGTTGCGGTGCGTGGGCCGCGTCCGTTGGTGGTGTGGGTGTGTTCGGGTGCGGGCAGTGCGGCGGTGTCGAGCTTGCCGTTGGGGGTGAGGGGCAGGGTGTCGAGGGTGACGTAGGCGGTGGGCAGCATGTAGTCGGGCAGGGACGCGGCCGCTTCCCGGTGGACGCCGGTGGTGTCGGCGGTGGTGGGGGTGAGGTAGGCGGTGATGCGCTGGTCGCCGGGTTGGTCCTCGCGGACGATGACGACGGCTTGGGTGACCGAGGGGTGCTGGGCGAGGGCGGTTTCGATCTCGGCGAGTTCGATGCGGTA
>NZ_MUMF01000287.1 GCF_002155905.1 Streptomyces tricolor
AGGGCGAGGGCGACGTACTGCTCGGGTCCGATGCCCCGGCCGATCAGGTGGTGGGCGAGCCGGTTGGCGCGGGTGTTGAGTTCCGCGTAGGTCAGGGTGGCGTCGTCGTGTTGTACGGCGATGGCTTGCGGGGTGCGGGCGGCCTGGGCCTGGAACAGTTCGGGCAGCGTGGTGTCGGGCACGGCGCGCGCGGTGTCGTTCCACTCCCGCAGCAGCAGCCGCCGGTCCTCCTCGGAGAGCACGTCGAGGGTGCTCAGCGGCCGGGACGGGTCGGTGGTCACCGAACGCAGCAGCCGCTCCAGCCGGTCCGCGACCGCGACGGCGGTCTCCCGGTCGAAGAGATCCGTCGCGAACTCCACCGATCCGCTCATGCCGGCCGGCACGCCCTCGTCGTCGACCTGCTCCTCCAGCGCGAAGGACAGGTCGAACTTCGCCGACGCCGCCTCCAGCGGGTGGTCCCGCACGGTGAGACCGGGCAGGTCGACGTCGATGTCACTGCTGTTCTGGAAGGTCAGGATGACCTGGAAGAGCGGGTGGTGCGACAGCGACCGCGCCGGGGCGACGATCTCCACCAGCCGCTCGAACGGCAGCTCCTGGTGGGCGTAGGCGCCGAGGTTCGACTCCCGTACCCGGCCGAGGAGTTCGGTGAACGACGGGTCGCCCGACGTGTCCGTGCGCAGCACCAGCGTGTTCACGAAGAAGCCGACGAGGTCGTCGAGCGCGGAGTCGGTGCGTCCCGCGACGGGCGTGCCGATGGGGATGTCGGTGCCGGCGCCCAGCCGGGTGAGCAGGGCGGCGATACCCGCCTGCACCACCATGAAGACACTCGACTGGTGGTCCCGTGCCAGGCGGGTCAGGTTCCGGTGCGTCTCCGCGTCGAGGGACAGCGGGACCGTCTCGCCGCGGTGGCTGGCCTCGGCCGGACGCGGCCGGTCCGTCGGCAGCTCCAGCTGCTCCGGCAGCCCCGCCAGCGCCGTGCGCCAGTGGTCGATCTGACGCGAGATCACGCTCTCGGGATCGGATTCCTCGCCGAGCACCTCGCGCTGCCACAGGGTGTAGTCGGCGTACTGCACCGGCAGCGGCTCCCACTCCGGGGCCCCGCCCGCACGGCGGGCCGTGTACGCCGCCGACAGATCACCGACCAGCGGCCCCAGTGAGGCGCCGTCGCTGACGATGTGGTGCGCGAGCAGCAGCACCAGGTGGTCGTCGGGGGCCGTGGTGAACACCCAGGCCCGCAGCGGCAGATCACGGGTGAGGTCGAAGGTGTGGCCGACGGCCCCGGCCACCGCCGCGTCGAGGTCCGCCGGGGCGACGGCGACGGCGTCCACGACGGGCCGGGCGGCCTCACCGTCGAGGATGCGCTGGTACGGGGTGCCGTCCGCCTCGGGGAAGACGGTGCGCAGGCTCTCGTGCCGCGCGACCAGGTCCTCGATCGCCGCCCGCAGCGCCGGCACGTCC
Organism: Streptomyces tricolor; assembly: GCF_002155905.1. Lineage (GTDB taxonomy): Bacteria > Actinomycetota > Actinomycetes > Streptomycetales > Streptomycetaceae > Streptomyces > Streptomyces tricolor. Next base: position 1,459 of record NZ_MUMF01000287.1, read on the forward strand.
AGTTCACCGGAGAGACGCAGCGGCATCGGCACGTTGTAGGTGGCGCTGGGGCCCTCCAGCTGGTGCAGGAACCACAGACGCCGCTGGGCGGCGGACAGCGGGATCCGCCCGGGCCGCGGTACGGGGGTCAGGGCGGCGCGGGCCCCGGCGGCCCCGTCGAGACGCTCGGCCAGCCGGGCGGCCGTGGGCGCCTCGAACAGGTCGCGCACGGCCGGCTCGACCCCGAGCACGGTCCGCACCCGGCTGATCAGCCGCATGGCGAGCAGGGAGTGCCCGCCCAGTGCGAAGAAGTCGTCGTCGGCGGAGACCCGCTCCACGCCGAGCACCTCGGCGAAGAGGCCGCGCAGGATGTCCTCGCGGGGCCCGCGGGGACCGCGCCCCGGCCGCGGGGCGGCCGTCGGCGCGGCGGCGGGCGCGGGCAGCGCACGCCGGTCCAGCTTGCCGTTCGGGCTGAGCGGCAGCTCGTCCAGCGGGACCACCGCCGACGGCAGCATGTGGTCGGGCAGTGCCGTCGCCGCCCGGGCCAGCAGCGCCCCCGGGTCGATGGCGGCGGCCGTGGCGCCCACGACGTAGGCGACCAGGCGCCGGTCGCCGGGCCGGTCCTCGCGGACGACGACCGCCGCCGCCCGGACCGCCGGGTCGGCGGCGAGGACCGCCTCGATCTCACCGGGCTCGATGCGGAAACCGCGGATCTTCACCTGGTCGTCGGTGCGGCCGACGAACTCCAGCCGCCCGTCGGCGGTCCGCCGCACCAGGTCGCCCGTGCGGTACATGCGCTCCCCGGGCGCGCCGGACGGGCAGGCGACGAAGCGTTCCGCCGTCAGCCCGGGCCGTCCCGCGTAGCCCCGGGCGAGCTGGGCGCCCGCCAGGTACAGCTCGCCGGGCACCCCGTCCGGCACCGGGCGCAGCGCGGCGTCCAGGATCAGGGCGCGGGTGTTCCACACCGGGCGGCCGACCGGCACCGACGCGGTGTCGCGGGCCGGGTCGAAGCGGTGGTGCGTGGCCTGGACGGTGCACTCCGTGGGGCCGTAGAGGTTGTGCACGTCGACGCCCCAGGTCTCGGCGACGCGCCGCGCCAGCGCGGGCGGCAGCGGTTCACCGCCCGCGAAGACCCGCCGCAGCGGCAGCCGCTCGCCCTCGTCCGTGGCGTCCGCCACGGCCGTCAGCAGCGAGGGCACGAACTGGGCCACGGTCACGCCGTGTTCCTTGACGTACGCCAGCAGCCGCCGCGGGTCGCGCACGGCGTGGTCGGGGGCGACGCAGACCGTCGCCCCGGTGAGCAGCGGCAGCCAGGTCTCCCACACGGAGGCGTCGAACGCGAGGGACGTCCGGGCCAGCACGGTGTCCTCGGGACCGAGCGGGAACGCGTCGGTCATCCACGCCAGATGGTGCACGAGCGCCCGGTGCTCGACCCGCACGCCCTTCGGGCGGCCCGTGGAGCCGGACGTGTAGATCGTGTACACGGGGTGGGCCGGCAGCAGCGGGGCCGTACGCTCCGCGTCGGCGGGGTCGTCCGCCGACCGGGCGGCGAGCGCCGCACGGGTCTCGGGAGAGTCCAGCACCAGCCGTGGAACGGGGCTGCCGACGACCGCGCCGTCCGTCGCCGTGGCCGTGACGACGAGGCCCGGTGCGGCGTCGGCGAGGACGAAGGCGATCCGGTCCGCCGGGTGCCCGGGGTCCAGCGGCAGGTAGGCGGCGCCGCTCTTCAGCACGGCGAGGACCGCGACCACCAGATCGGCCGAGCGGGGCAGCGCCAGCGCCACCAAACCCTCCGGCCCGGCGCCCCGCTCGATCAGCAGCCGCGCGACACGGTTCGCCTCGGCGTTCAGTTCCGCGTACGTCAGCGCCGTGTCCTCGAACACGACCGCCGTCGCGTCCGGCGTCCGGGCCGCCCGCTCCTCGAACAGGGCGACGAGATGCGTGTCCGGCACCTCCCGGACGGGTCCGTCCCCGGCCGGCCGGTGCCGCTCGCCGGCCCCGGTCAGCGGCACCCGCCCCAGCGGGGTGTCCGGAAGCGTGACCATCGACTCCAGCAGCCGCGCCACACGGTCCAGGACGGCGTCCGCGGTCGCCTCGCCGAACAGGCCGGGACGGTGGTCCAGGCGCAGCGTCAGCCGGCCGCCGAGCTGGTCGGCCGCGAGATTGAGGGCGTAGTGCGTGGCGTCCCGGCCGTCGACCTCCGTCAGCCGCAGCCCGGCGACGGGGGTGTCCTCGTCGTCCTCCCCGGCCGGGAAGTTCTCGAACACCATGGTGGTGTCGAACAGGTCGCCGACGCCGGCCAGCTGCTGGATCCGGGACAGCCCCAGGAACTGGTGCGGGAACAGCTCGCTCTGCTCCTCCTGGAACCGTGCCAGGTTGCCGAGCAGTGACCGCGCCGGGTCCAGCCGCGCCCGGACCGGGACGGTGTTGATGAACAGGCCGATCATCGCGTCCGAGCCGGGCAGGTCCGCCGGGCGCGTCGACACCGTCGTCCCGAACACCACGTCGTCGCGCCCGGTCAGATGGGACAGCACGGCCGCCCACGCGCCCTGGACCAGGGTGCTCATGGTCAGCCGCCGGGCCCGCGCCACCGCCGTGAGCCGCGCCGTCAGGTCCTCCGGCAGCTCGCGCTGTACGCGTCGCGGCAGCGCCGGGACCGGGTCGGCCGGCCCTGCCACCCGGGTCGGCTCCCCGACCCCGTCCAACGCCCGCCGCCACGCCCGCTCGGCGGCGGGCACGTCCTGCCGGGCCAGCCACGCCAGGTAGTCCCGGTAGGGGGTGACGGGGGGCAGTCCGGCGGGACTGGCGTCACGCGCGTACAGGGTGAACAGCTCGTCCAGCAGCAGCGGGGTCGACCAGCCGTCGACCAGGATGTGGTGGCAGGTCAGGATCAGGCCGTACCGCTCCTCGCCGAGCCGGGCCAGCGTCATCCGCAGCAGCGGCGGCCGGGCGAGGTCGAAGCGCTCGGCCCGGTCGGCCGCGCACAGCCGCTCCAGCCCGGCCTCCCGCGCCGCCTCGTCCCCGGCGCCGGTCAGGTCCCGCTCCCGCCAGGGCAGCTCCACCGCGCGGTGCACCACCTGGATCGCCCCGCCGTTCCTGCGGGTGCGGAAACCGGCCCGCAGGTTCGCGTGCCGGGCCAGCAGCGCCCCGGCCGACCTCCGCAGCAGACCCGCGTCCACCGCGCCCTCGATCCGCAGGACCAGCTGGACGTGGTAGATGTCGGGCGCCTCCCGGTCGTACAGGGCGTGGAAGAGGAACCCCTCCTGCAGCGGTGCGAGCGGCAGGACGTCCTCGAGTGCGGACTTCGTCTTCACGGCATTTCCAATTCGGCTTCGAGGTCGTCGATTTCGTCCTGGCTCAGCGAGACCAGGGAGAGGTCGGACGGCGTGTGACCGCCCGCGTCGGGGGCCTCGCAGTGCTCGACCAGCGCGGTCAGCGCCGCGAACCAGCCCTCGGCGAGGTCCCGCACGTCCGGCTCGGCCATCAGCCCGTCCGGCCAGTTCCACGTGGCGGTCAGCCGCGGTCCGTCGGCGTGGTCCTCCGTCACCGCGTTGATCACCAGGGCGTGCGTCATCGGCATGCGCGGGTCCTGGCCCGCCGGTGTCTCCGCGTCGGCCACCAGATCCCAGTCCCGCACCGCGGCGCCCTCCGACGCGGCCATGCGGCCCAGGTAGTTGAAGCCGATCTGCGGACCGGCGTGAGCGGCCAGCCGGGGCGCGGTGTCCGGGTTCAGGTGGCGGAGCAGTCCGAAGCCCATGCCGTTGTCCGGCACCGCCCTCAGCTGCTCCTTGATCAGCTTCACCACGCGGCTCAGCTCGGGGCCGCCCGCCAGCACGTCGTCCCAGTCGGGCCGGCCCGGGTCGAGCCGCACCGGGTACAGGCTGGTGAACCACCCCACCGTGCGGGCGAGATCGGTCCCCGGGACGATCTCCTCGCGGCCGTGTCCCTCCAGGTCCACCAGGACCGGTCCGGCGGCCGTGCCCCGGCGCCGCCGCCAGGCACCGACCGCCACCGCCAGGCCGCTCAGCAGCACGTCGTTCACCTTGGCGTGGAAGACGCCCGGCACGGACGTCAGCAGCGGACGCGTGGCCGAGGCCGGCAGGGTGAGGGTGAGCGACCGGGCGCCCGCGCCGAGGTCGCGCGCGGGGTCCAGGGCGCGCTCACCGAGGAGGGGCTCCGCGGTGCCCAGGATCTGCGTCCACAGCTCCAGTTCGGCGATCCGCTCGGGGGAGCGCGCCGCCGTCTCCAGGTGCCGGGCCCATCGCCGCAGCGAGGTGCCGGTGCGTTCCAGCCGTACCGGCGTGCCCGCACGCACCGCGTGCCACGCGGCGACCAGGTCCGGCAGCAGGATCCGCCAGGACACCCCGTCGACGACGAGGTGGTGCAGCATCAGCAGCAGCCGGCCCGGCGTCGCCGGCCCCGCGTCGAACCAGACGGCCTGCACCATGGCGCCGTCCCCCGGGGCCAGCCGGTCCCGGGCCCGGGCGCCCTCCCGCGCCATCAGCGTGTCCAGCGCGGGCCCGGTCAGCCCCTCGGCGCCGACCCGCCGCACGCAGTCCTCGGCGGCGACCTTGCCGACGGGCAGAACCTCCGGCTCCCACACCGGCGGCCCGGAGCCCTCCGCGGGCGGGACCGACGTCACCTTCAGCCGCAGCGCGTCGTGGTGGTCGAGCAGCGCCTGCACCGCCCCGGTCAGGCCGGGCAGGTCGAGGTCCCCGGGTGTCTGCAGGACCAGCGACTGGTTGAACCCGTCCACGGGCGCGTCCAGTTCACGCAGCCAGTGCATGATAGGAGTCGGAGGCAGCGGGCCGACCGCGTCCTCCGCGTTCTCCACGGCGGCCGCGTCCGGTACGTCGGCGGCGTGCGCGGCCAGCGCCTCCACCGTCTGGTGCCGGAACACGTCCCGCGCGGTGACGGCCAGGCCGTGCGCACGGGCCCGGGAGATCAGCTGGATGGAGAGGATGCTGTCACCGCCCAGCTCGAAGAAGCTGCTGGTGACGCCGACCCGGGGCAGGCCCAGCACCTCCGCGAACACCTGGCACAGCGTCTCCTCGCGGGGTGTGCGCGGCGGCGCCACCTCCGCGTCCGCGACGTAGTCCGGCACCGGCAGGGCCGCCGTGTCCAGCTTGCTGTTCGCCGTCAGCGGCAGCGCCCGGAGCGTGACGAACGCCGCGGGCACCATGTAGTCCGGCAGCCGCCCCGCCAGGTGGGCACGCAGCTCACCGGTGTCCGTCCGGGCCGCGCCCGGGAAGCCGTCCGGGCCGTCCTCCCCGGCCGGGACCACGTAGGCCACGATCCGCTTGTCGCCGGGCCGGTCCTCCCGGACCACGACCGCCGCCTGGCCCACCGCGGGATGCGCGGTGAGCGCGTTCTCGATCTCGCCCGGCTCGATGCGAAAGCCCCGCACCTTCACCTGCCGGTCCACCCGGCCGAGGAACTCCAGCTCGCCGTCGGCCCGCCACTTCACCAGGTCGCCGGTGCGGTACATGCGGGTCCCCGGGGTGCCGAACGGGTCGGCGACGAACCGCTCCGCGGTCAGCGCGGGCCGCTGGAGATAGCCCCGGGCCAGTTGCAGCCCGGCCACGTAGAGCTCACCGGGAACACCTGCCGGGACCGGGCGCAGCGCCTCGTCCAGCACGTACACCCGGGAGTTGCGGACCGGGCGGCCGATCGGCGGAGCCACCGGCTCGGACAGCACGTCGCTGGACGTCACCCACACCGTCGCCTCGGTCGGACCATAGCCGTTGAACATGCGGCGGCCCGGTGCCCACCGCGCCACCACCTCGCCGGTGAAGGAGTCACCGCCGACGGCCAGCGACCGGAGTTCGGGCAGCGCGGTCTCCGGCATGCTCGCCAGCGCCGCCGCCGCGATCGGCATGTGGTTGATCCGCAGCTCCCGCAGCGCGTCCGCGAGCGCCTCGCCCGCGAACGGCCCGCCCGACGGGATCACCAGGCACGCCCCGGACAGCAGGGCCAGCCACATCTCGAGCACCGACGCGTCGAAGCTGGGCGACGCGAACTGCGAGACCCGGTCGCCCGCGGCGACCCCGCAGCGCTCGATCTTGTCGGCGGCGAAGCTCGCCATGCCGGCGTGCTCCACCACCACGCCCTTGGGGCGGCCCGTGGAACCGGAGGTGTAGATGACGTACGCCGGGTGCCCGAGCAGCAGTGCCGAGGCGCGGTCGGCGTCCGACGGGTCGTGCTCCGGCCCGTCCGGACAGGCCACCGGCAACACCGGCACCTCTGTCCGGGGGAGCCGGCCGGCGGTCGCCTCGTCCGTCACCACCAGCGCGGGCCGGGCGTCGTCGAGCATGTACGCCACCCGGTCCGCCGGGTAGCCGGGGTCGACGGGCAGGTAGGCGGCGCCCGCCTTGAGGGCCGCCAGCACGGCGACCACCAGGTCGGCGGAGCGCGGCAGCGCCAGGGCGACGATCCGCTCCGGACCAGCGCCGCTGCCGATCAGCCGGTGCGCGAGACGGTTGGCCCGCCGGTTCAGCTCCGCGTACGTCAGCACCTCACCGTCGTGCTCCACGGCCGGGGCCTGCGGATGCCGGGCCGCACAACGCTGGAACAGCTCCGGCAGCGTGGCGGCCGGCGTGTCGTGACCGGTGGCGTTCCACTCCACGAGCAGCCGCTCGCGTTCGTCCGCGGCGAGCACGTCGAGCGCACCGAGCGGACGGGTGGCGTCCGCGACCGCGGAGCGCAGCAGGCGCTCCAGCCGGGCGGCCAGCTCCCGGGCGGTGGCCGGGTCGAAGAGGTCCGTGGCGAACTCGACGGTGCCCGTGAGCCCGGCGGGCGCCCGGTCCTCGGTGTGCAGCTCCTCCATGTTGAACGCGAGGTCCATCCGGGCGGCCCCGGTGTCGGCCTCGTCCAGCTCGACCGTGAGGCCGGGCAGCCGCACGGTCGCCTCGTCGGTGTTCTGCAGGATCAGCATGACCTGGAACAGCGGGTGGTGCGCCGTCGACCGGACCGGGTTGACGACCTCCACCAGCCGCTCGAAGGGCACGTCCTGGTGGGCGTAGGCCGACAGGTCGGTCTCCCGGACCCGGGCGAGCAGCTCCGCGAAGGAGGGGTCGCCCGAGGTGTCGGTGCGCAGCACGAGGGTGTTGACGAAGAAGCCGACCAGCCGGTCCAGCGCCTCGTCGACCCGGCCCGCGACCGGCGTGCCGATGGGAATGTCCGTGCCCGCGCCGAGCCGCGTCAGCAGCGCCGCGAGCCCGGCCTGCAGCACCATGAACACACTGCACTGGTGCTCCCGCGCCAGCCGTACGACCGCGGTGTGCAGCTCGGCGTCCCACGCGAAGCCGACCCGGTCGCCGTGATGGCCGGCGACCGCCGGACGCGGCCGGTCGGCGGGCAGCTCCAGCTGGTCGGGGATCCCCGCCAGCGCCGCCCGCCAGTACACGACCTGACCGGACAGCAGGCTGTCCGGGTCACCCTCGTCACCGAGTGCCTCCCGCTGCCACAGCGTGTAGTCCGCGTACTGCGCGGGCAGCGGCTCCCACTCGGGCGCCCGCCCGGCCAGACGGGCCGTGTAGGCGGCCGCCAGGTCGTCGCCGAGCGGCGCGAGGGACGCGCCGTCACAGGCGATGTGGTGGGCCAGCAGGAGCAGGGTGTGCTCGTCCGGCGCCGTCTCGAACAGCCAGCTGCGCAGCGGCGGCTGCGCCGTCAGGTCGAAGGCGTACCGTGCGGCTCCGGACACCCGCCCGTCCAGGTCCTCGGGACCGCAGCGGACCACCTCGAACACCGGGCGCGCCGCGTCCCCCTCCAGCACCAGCTGGTACGGGGTGCCGTCCCGCTGCGGGAACACGGTGCGCAGGCTCTCGTGCCGGGTCACCAGGTCGGCGAGCGCGGCGTGCAGCGCGGCCACGTCCAGCTCGCCCGACAGGTGCAGCACCAGCGGCACGTTGTACGTCGGGCTCGGCCCCTCCAGCTGGTGCAGGAACCACAGCCGCTGCTGGGCGGACGACAGGGGGACGAGGTCCGGCCGCCTCACCGGCCGCAGCGGTGCGCGGCGCGCCGCGCCCGCCTCGTCCAGCCGCCCGGCCAGCGCCGCGGGCGTCGGCGCCTCGAACAGGTCCCGCAGCGCAAGTTCCGCGCCGAGCGCGGTGCGGACCCGGCTGGTCAGCCGGGTGGCGAGCAGCGAGTGGCCGCCCAGCCGGAAGAAGTCGTCGTGCACGCCGACCTCGTCGAGGCCCAGCACCTCGGCGAACAGCCCGCACAGCAGCTCCTCGCGCGGGCCGCGCGGACGCTGGGGTCCCCTGGCACGCTCGGCGGCGGGCGCGGGCAGCGCACCGCGGTCCAGCTTGCCGTTCGGGGTCAGCGGGAAGGAGTCGAGCAGCACGAACGCGGACGGCACCATGTACTCCGGCAGGGTGCGTGCCACCCAGGGCCGCAGCTCCTCCGGGCCGGGACGCTCCCCGCCCGCGCGGGGCACCGCGTACGCCACGAGCCGCTGGTCGCCGGGCCGGTCCTCGCGGACCGTCACCACCGCCTGGCCGACCCCGGGATGGCCCAGCAGCGCCGTCTCGATCTCGCCCAGCTCGATACGGAAGCCGCGCACCTTCACCTGGTGGTCGACCCGGCCGACGAACTCCAGCTGCCCGTCGGCCCGCCACTTCACCAGGTCGCCGGTGCGGTACATGCGGGTCCCCGGCGCGCCGTACGGGTCGGCGACGAACCGCTCGGCCGTCAGGTCCGGCCGCCCCCGGTAACCGCGCGCCACGCCGTGGCCGGCGATGTACAGCTCGCCCGGCACACCCGCGGGCACCGGCCGCAGCGCCGCGTCCAGCACGTACACCCGGGTGTTGGCGACCGGCCGCCCGATCGGCGGCGTGCCGTCCGCGCCCACCGCGGCGGACGCCGACCAGATGGTGGTCTCCGTCGGCCCGTACAGGTTGGTCACACCGGCCGCCGTCCCGGCCAGCCGGTGCGCCAGCGGCGCGGGCAGCGCCTCCCCGCCGACCAGGACCCGCAGGCCGCGCACCGCCTCCGGATCCTCGTCGACCAGGCTCCGCCACAGCGACGGGGTGGCCTGCATGACGGTCGCCCCGGACGCGCGGACCAGGCCGGCGAGCAGCCGGGTGTCCCGGACCTCGTCGGCGGTGGCCAGCACCACCGTTGCACCGGACACCAGCGGCAGGTACAGCTCCAGACCGGCGATGTCGAAGGCGACGGTGGTCACCGCCAGCAGCCGGTCACCGGGCGCCATCCCGGCGCACCGGTCCATCGCCGTGAGGAAGTTGACCAGGTTCCCGGCGGTGACGACGACACCCTTGGGGCGGCCGGTCGAACCGGAGGTGTAGATGACGTAGGCGGGACTCGCCGCCGAGGCCCCCGCCGGCAGCTCGGCCGCCGTGAGGTCGGTGCCGGACAGCCCGTCCGGCCCGCCGGCCTCGTCGCCGACGACCAGCAGCCGGTCCCCGTCGACCGGCAGCCGCTCCGCGAGTTTGGCGGAGGTGAGGACACAGACGGGTGCGGCGTCCTCCAGCACGTACGCGATCCGGTCGGCGGGATACTCCGGGTCCAGCGGCAGGTAGGCCGCACCGGTCTTGGCCACGGCCAGCAGCGCCACCAGCAGCTCCGGGCCGCGCGGCAGCGCCACCGCGACATGGCGCTCCGGCCCGACGCCCCAGGTCAGCAGCCGCCGCGCCAGGCGGTTGGCACGCGCGTTCAGCTCCCCGTAGGACAGCCGCACGTCACCGCACACCACCGCCTCCGCGTCGGGCACGGCGGCCGCCCGTGCCTCGAACAGCCGGGGCAGTGTCTGCGCCGGCACCTCGCACGCGGTGTCGTTCCAGGTGACGAGCTGCCGCCGCCGCTCCTCGGCGGACAGCACCGGAAGCTCCCCGACCGGCCTCGCCGGATCCGCGACGGCCGCGCGCAGCAGCCGCTCCAGCCGATCGGCGAGCGTCGTCACCGTCTCGGGATCGAACAGTTCGGCGGCGAACTCGACGTCCACGGCGATGCCCTCGCAGCGGCCCGTGGCGCCGATCCGCTCCTCCAGTTCGAAGGACAGGTCGAACTTCGACACCCCCGTGCCGACGCCGTCCAGTTCGGTGCGCAGCCCCGGCAGCTCCAGGTCCGCCTTGGCGTTGTTCTGCAGCACCAGCAGGACCTGGAACAGCGGATGGCGGGCCATCGACCGGATCGGGTTGACGATCTCCACCAGCCGTTCGAAGGGCACGTCCTGGTGGGCGTAGGCGGCGAGGTTCGTCTCCCGGACCCGGGCGAGCAGTTCGGTGAAGGAGGGGTCGCCGGAGGTGTCGGTGCGCAGCACCAGGGTGTTGACGAAGAACCCGACCAGGTCCTCCAGCGCGTCGTCGGTGCGGCCGGCGACGGGCGTGCCGATCGGGATGTCCGTGCCCGCGCCCAGCCGGGTCAGCAGGGTCGCCAGGGCGGCCTGGAGCACCATGAACACGCTCGACCGGTGCTCACGGGCCAGCCGGGTGATCCCCTCGTGCAGTTCCGCGTCCCAGAACACGCCGATCGCGTCGCCCCGGTACCCGGCGACCGCCGGGCGGGGCCGGTCGGCGGGCAGCTCCAGCTGGTCCGGCAGCCCCGCCAGCCGCTCACGCCAGTAGGCGACCTGCTCGCTGATCAGGCTCTCCGGGTCGTCCTCCTCGCCGAGCACCTCCCGCTGCCACAGCGTGTAGTCCGCGTACTGCACCGGCAGCGGCTCCCACTGCGGGGCGCCGCCCCGGGCGCGGGCCGCGTACGCCACCGACAGGTCCCGCGTCAGCGGGGCGAGCGAACCGCCGTCCGCCGCCACATGGTGCACGAGCAGCAGCAGCACGTGCTCCCGCGGTGCCAGCTCGAACAGCCAGGTGCGGACCGGCACCTCCGACGTCAGGTCGAAGGTGTGCCGGGCCGCCGCGGCGAGCAGCCCGTCCAGCTGCTCCCGGTCGGCACGCACCAGCTCGACCTCGGACCGGGCCTCCTCGGCCGGCAGGATCCGCTGGTACGGCGTGCCGTCCTGCTCCGGGAAGACGGTCCGCAGGCTCTCGTGCCGCTCCATCACGTCACGGACGGCGCCGCGGAGGGCCTCGACGTCCAGGTCCCCCGTCAGCCGCAGTTGCAGGGGCAGGTTGTAGGTGGCGCTGGGTCCCTCGAACTGCTGAAGGAACCACAAGCGTCGCTGGGCGAACGACAGCGGAATCATGCTCACTCCCCCGACCTCGGCATCGGCCGCAGGGCCGGCCGGACTCTCTTTTTCCTCGCACCGGTGACGTGCGCGTTCAGCGCGGCCACCGTGGGTGCCTCGAACACGGCGCGGATGGGCAGTTCGACACCCAGTTCCGCGCGGACCTGGTTGACGAGCCTCGTCGCGAGCAGGGAGTGCCCGCCCAGGTCGAAGAAGCTGTCGTCGATGCCGACCCCGGGGAGCCCCAGCACCTTCGCGAAGATCGCGCACAGGCTCTCCTCGCCGGGGTCTCTCGGCTGCCGGGAGGACACCGCGGCCGCGGTGCCGGGAACCGGCAGCGCGCGCCGGTCCAGCTTGCCGTTCGGCGTCAGCGGCAGCGCGTCGAGGACGACGAACGCGGACGGCACCATGTGGTCGGGCAGCCGCCCCGCCGCGTGCGCCCGCAGGTCGGCGGCCTCCGGCGCGGCGCCGTCGGCCGGGACCACGTAGGCCACCAACCGCTGGTCGCCGGGCCGGTCCTCGCGGACCAGCACCGCGGCGCCGCGCACGCCCGGATGGGCCGCCAGCACACTGCTGATCTCGCCGGGCTCGATCCGGAAACCGCGCAGCTTGACCTGGTCGTCGGCGCGGCCCAGGTACTCCAGCCGCCCGTCGCCGCGCCACCGGGCGAGGTCGCCGGTGCGGTACATGCGGGTCCCGGCCGGACCGAACGGGTCGGCGACGAACCGCTCCGCCGTCAGCCCCGGCCGGTCCAGGTAACCGCGGGCCAGTTGGGCGCCCGCCACGTACAGCTCGCCCGGCACCCCGGCCGGGACCGGCCGCAGCCGTTCGTCCAGCACGTACACCCGGGCGTTCCAGATCGGGTGCCCCACCGGGGCCGTGTCCGGCCAGTCGGCGACCTCGCCCGGGAAGGTGTACGAGGTGGCCGCGTGCGTCTCCGTGGGCCCGTAGTGGTTGTGCAGCCTGCGCGGCCGCCGCACGGCCAGCGCGCGCAGCGCGTCACCCAGCACCAGGGCCTCACCGGCCTGCGCGATGTCGGTCAGCTCGGGCAGGTCCAGGCCCTGCGCGGCCGCCTCCTCGCTCACCGCGCCGATCACCAGGTTCGGCGCGTACAGCTCGTTCACCCGCTGTTCGTCGAGCCAGCGGGCGAACGCCGCCGGGTCCCGGCGCACGTCGTCGTCGGGCACGACCAGCGTGCTGCCGTGCAGCAGCGCCGACAGGATCTCCTGCACCGACACGTCGAAGCTGACGGCCGTGAACTGCGCGACCCTGCGCCCCGGCCCGCCCGGGATGGACCCGCGGTGCCAGGACAGCAGGTTGACCAGCGCCCCGCCCGGCATGACGACACCCTTGGGCCGGCCGGTGGATCCGGAGGTGTAGATGACGTAGGCCGGGTGGGCCGGCAGCAGCGCCGTGACCCGGTCGGCGTCCGTGGGCGTGCGGTCCGGCCGCCCGTTCAGGGCGGCGACGGTCCCGGGCTCGTCCAGGAGCAGCCGCGGCAGGGCGCCGGTGTCGGGCAGTGCCGCCGCCGTCCGTCCGTCGGTCAGCAGGCACGCGGGCGTCGCGTTCCGCAGCATGTACGCCACCCGCTCCGCCGGGTAGCCCGGATCGACCGGCAGATACGCGGCGCCCGCCTTCAGGACGGCGACGATCGCCACGACCAGCTCCGCCGAGCGGGGCAGCCCGATGGCGACGTACCGCTCCGGGCCGATGCCCCGCGCGATCAGTTCGTGCGCCAGCCGGTTGGCCCGCGCGTCGAGGTCCCGGTAGGTCAGCGCGACCGTGCCGTCCTCGACGGCCACGGCGTCCGGAGTGCGGGCGGCCTGAGCCGAGAGCAGCTCCGGCAGCGTCTCCCGCGGCACCTCCCGGGCGGTGTCGTTCCAGTCGGCAAGCACCCGCAGCCGCTCCGGCGGCGAGAGCAGGTCCGCCTCGCCGACGGGGCGGGACGGGTCGGCCACCACCGCCCGCAGCAGCCGCTCCCAGCGGGCGGCCAGCTCCCGCGCCGTGTCCCGGTCGAACAGGTCGGTGGCGAACTCCAGCGCGCCCGTGATCCCGGCGGCCCGGCCGTCCTCGTGGTGCCGCTCACCCATGTGGAAGGTCAGGTCGAACTTGGCCGCGAAGGCGTCGAACTCGGCGTCGGAGACGGCGAGTCCCTCCATCGCGAAGTCGCCCTCGACCTTGTTCGCCAGCACCAGCATCACCTGGAAGAGGGGATGGTGGGCGAGTGACCGGGTGGGGTTGACGATCTCGACGAGCCGTTCGAAGGGCACGTCTTGGTGGGCGTAGGCGGCGAGGTCGGTCTCCCGGACCCGGGCGAGGAGTTCGGTGAAGGAGGGGTCGCCGGAGGTGTCGGTGCGCAGCACGAGGGTGTTGACGAAGAACCCGACCAGGTCCTCCAGCGCGTCGTCGGTGCGGCCGGCGACGGGCGTGCCGATCGGGATGTCGGTGCCGGCGCCGAGGCGGGTGAGGAGGGTGGTGAGGGCGGCGTGCAGGACCATGAACACGGTGACCTGGTGTTCGCGGGCGAGCCGGACGATGCTCTCGTGCAGGTCGGCGTCCCAGGTCAGGGGCACGGTGGCGCCCTGGTGTCCGGCGACCGCGGGGCGGGGCCGGTCGGTGGGCAGCTGGAGTTGCTCGGGCAGGCCGGCGAGGGTGGTGCGCCAGTGGTCGATCTGGCGGGAGATCAGGCTGTCGGGGTCGGATTCCTCGCCGAGCAGCTGGCGTTGCCACAGGGTGTAGTCGGCGTACTGCACCGGCAGTGGTTCCCAGTCGGGGGCACGGCCGGCCCGGCGCGCGGCGTAGGCCACCGACAGGTCGTGGGCCAGCGGGTCGGTCGACCAGCCGTCACTGGCGATGTGGTGGGCGAGCAGCAGCAGCACGTGCTCGTCCGGTCCGAGGACGAACAGCGTCGCCCGCAGCGGGATCTCCGTCGCCAGCTCGAAGGCGTGCGCGACCGCCCGCGTCAGTGCCGCGTCCAGTGCGGTGGCGTCCAGCTCCACCACCTCGACCACCGGCCGCGCGGCGTCGCCGTCCCGGATGTGCTGGTACGGCGTGCCGTCCGCCTCGGGGAACACGGTCCGCAGGCTTTCGTGCCGCTCGACCAGGTCGCCCAGCGCCTCGCGCAGGGCGGAGAGGTCCAGTTCGCCCTTCAGCCGCAGCGCCAACGGCACGTTGTACGTGGCGTTCGGGCCCTCCAGCCGCTGCAGGAACCACAGCCGTCGCTGGGCCGGGGACAGCGGGATGCGGTCAGGCCGCTCGGCCGGCGCCAGGGGCATGCGCGCCCCCGCGGAGGGCGAGGCCAGCCGGCGGGCCAGCGCGGCCGCCGTCGGTGCTTCGAAGAGGTC
>NZ_MUMF01000288.1 GCF_002155905.1 Streptomyces tricolor
GGGCGTGGGGAGCCGGGACGGCGGCGGCGCCTGAGGCGGGGGATGCGGGCGCGACAGTGTGGGCCGGTGTGGGAAGTGTGGGATCGATTCCGGCCACTTTCGGAGGGTGCGGGGCGTTCATGGCGTCCGGCCTTCAGACCGGTGCGTATTGCTCAAAAGCATCGCAAACCCCCATGTCATTCTGCGCCGCTAGCAGTGTCTCCACATGTACACGCACTCGTGAGGGGATGTCCAGCATTGTCCTGCGGGGATTCCTGGTGTCCATGAGGCAGGAGAGGGTTTCTCCCGAACCCCTTGCCTTACTGTCAAGTTGGCTGAAAACTGCCTCAGGTATCGGCTCATTGCGGTCGACTGGCCTTGCTCCACGGAGCGTCACAGCGGTCGTGATGGGTACGTACTCGGAGAAGGCCAGGGGTGGTTGGGGGCCACCCGGAACCTGGCGACGGACCCGGGCGTCATAGCCACCGACGGCCGAGCCCCATCCTCCCGTGGCGGAGGCGGAGAGAAATACGCGCGACGGCAAAACGCCAGACTTCGCCACCCCACGCCGCAGCCGTGCTTTTGATAGACGCACTATGGACGCGGACGCGGCCAACGCTCGACCCCTTGGGGTTCCCCATGCGTGCGCAGGGGTGTGATGCGCCAATAGGTACGCCCAGTGAAGTGATCGACACATGGTGTGATGTGGCCCACGGTGTTGCCAGCGGTGCAACGGAAAGGAACGAGCGCTCATGCGCGAGATCCTCGGAAGGCGACGCAGGCTTCTGTCCAGGCGGGACGACGGGAGGCCTGAGCTGATCGGCGCGGCCCTGACCTTCGCGACGGAATGGCAGTGGCCGGTACTGCCCGGTGTGGCACCGGACCCGCAGGGGCGGGCCCGCTGCGCCTGCCCCGATCCGGAGTGCACGGTGCCCGGGGCGCACCCCTTCGACCCCGGCCTGCTCGCGGCGACCACCGACGAGCGCATGGTGCGCTGGTGGTGGACCAACCGGCCGAGCGCCCCGATCGTCCTGGCCACCGGGGGCAAGGCGCCCTGCGCGGTCAGCCTGCCGGCGCTCGCCGCCTCCCGCGCGCTCGCCCTGCTCGACCGGCGCGGCATGCGGCTCGGCCCGGTGATCGCCGCGCCGACCCGCTGGGCGCTGCTCGTGCAGCCGTACTCCATGGAGCAGCTCGGCGAGCTGCTGTACGCCAAGGACTTCGTCCCCGGCTCGCTGCGCTTCCACGGCGAGGGCGGCTATCTCGCCCTGCCCCCGTCCGAGACCGGCCAGGGCGCCGTCCGCTGGGAGCGGGCCCCGCTGCCCGGCTCCGCCTCGCCCTGGGTGCCCGATGTGGAGGCCGTGGTGGACGCCGTGGTCGACGCCCTCACTCGTACGGGTGTGAGCGCGCCCGAGTTGTAGGGGTGTCGGGCGCGGGCGGGGCCGCGGAGCCCCGCTCGCTCGTACGCTTCCGCACATGCTGCGTCATTCCGGGCGCCACTCCGGCGGCCACCGAGCCCCACAGCCGCGCCGCGGCGGGCGGGATCCCCGACGGCTGCGGCTGCTCGGCCTCACGGGCGTCGTGGCGGCGGTGGTCGCCCTGCCGCTGACCGTGGCGTCCGCCGGGCAGGTGGGTGACGCCGGCCGGGCCGCCGCGCCCGCCGCCGCGCGCGATGCCGCCGACGACCGTCCGGACACCGTCCGCCGCTCCCCCTTCCTGCTCGGCCAGGGGCTCGCCACCGCCGTCCGTTGCGGTCCCGAACTCACCTCGCCCGACGGCATCGAGGCGCAGACCTGTGTGCTGACGCAGGGCGAGGACACCTGGGCGCGCACCTACTACCGCAACGCCACCGGCGCGTCGCTGGACTCCGTGCTGAGCCTGATGGGGCCGGGCGGCCGGACCGTGCAGATGCGCTGCACCACCGGGGCCGACGACGAGCCCGCCACCTGCGAGACCCCGCGCGAGCGCAGCCGGGGCGGGCCGGACGCCTACACGGCCGTCACCGAGTTCGCCGAGCGCGGCGCCGACGGGGCGCTGCTGCTCCGCTCCGGCAGCAACTCCTGAGGCCGCCGGGGGAGTTGGCACCGGGCGGCGCCGGAGCCGGACGCGGACATGGAAAGACCCGGTTGCTGGCGACGGGGGATGCACCAGCAACCGGGCTACTGGAACGGTAACAAGAGATCGGCGGTTCGCAAATTCCGGGTTGGCTATTCGGACACCGATTTCCCTGTCGAAACGGGGAGTTGTGACAGGAGTCACCCCTTGCGGGGACTGGGGTCACGGCTGACCGACCGGTCAGCCGTGACCCGCCCGCCCGGGACGTCAGCTGAGCGTGACCTGCCGGTTGGTCAGTCCGCCGCGTGCCCGGCGCTCCTCCGGAGTGAGCGGCTCCCGCACGGCGAGGGCGGCGGCGAGGCGCTCGGCGAATTCGGCGGCCGGCTTCTCCACGTCCTCGGCGGAGACCCCGCTCGGCAGGTCCCAGACCGGCACGGTGAGCCCGTGAGCACGGAAGGAGCCCACCAGCCGGGTGCCCTCGCCGAGGCTGGACCGGCCCGCCGCGTGCAGTCGCGCGAGCGCGTCCAGAAGCTGCTCCTCCGGGTGCGGCATGACCCAGCGCAGATGGTTCTTCTCCGGGGTCTCGCACCAGTACGCCGCGTCCACGCCGGCCAGCC
The DNA here is from genome assembly GCF_002155905.1 of Streptomyces tricolor. Lineage (GTDB taxonomy): Bacteria > Actinomycetota > Actinomycetes > Streptomycetales > Streptomycetaceae > Streptomyces > Streptomyces tricolor. The sequence goes on from NZ_MUMF01000288.1 coordinate 2,649, forward strand.
GCACGGTCGGGATGGCGGCGGCGTTGGCCCGCTCCAGGGAGGCGGCCACCTCCGGGGTGGCGTTCTCCGCGTCCGGCACCCAGAACTCGAAGCCGCTGTGCACCACCGGCTCGAAAGCGGCCTCCGGGTCGAGCAGGTCCTGAAGCCGCGGCCCGTCGGCGGGGGCGCGGCGGCCCTGCACCGGGGTGCCGGGCTCGGCCGTCAGGGCGCGCCGGAGCGTGTCGGCGAGGTCGCGGCTGATGTCGCCGGACGCCGTGTCGTTCTGCAGGCCGATCAGGACCGAGCCGTCGTCGCGGCGCAGCGCGGGCCAGGCCATCGGCAGCACGGTGGCCAGGGTGACCGACGGGACGCCCTCGGGCAGACCGTCCTTCAGGGTCAGCCCGGCCGTCGCCGCCGGGACCAGCTCCCGCAGCGCCACCCAGTCGCACTCGCCGGGCAGCCCTTCGAACGGGCGCTGCACCAGCTCGGTCGCGGCGTGCGCGGCGGCCCGGCCGTGACAGGCCTTGTAGCGCCGGCCGCTGCCGCAGGGGCAGGGTTCGCGGGCGCCGACGACCGGGATCTCCCCGTCGATCGGCTGCGGCTTGGCCTTCGTCTGGGGTCGCTTCTTGGCCATGGTGGGTGTCTCCCGGTTACGGCGCTTCTCGTACGGCGGGAGCCTAGCCGTTCGTGCCCTGGCCGACGGGAACCTGTGGACAACGCACGGGCGCTCGACGCCGGCGGTGTGAACGGGGGGCGGCGGACGGACGGGCCGCCCCGCCGGCCGCCCCGGTTCAGTCCAGGTCCTCGAACGCGTCCGCGAATCCCAGCCCGGGCAGGCCGGGCAGGCCGGGCAGCTCCGACAGCTCCGGCAGCTCGGACAGCTTGGGCAGCGGCCCGCCCGGAGCGGTCAGCTCCGGCAGGTCGGCCAGCGGAAGGCCCGCGGCGGCCAGGTCCGGCAGCGCGGGGGGCGTGACGCGCGTAGCGAACGCGTCGCGGCGGCACCCGGCGTCGGGATCGTGGACATCCGCGTGGACCACCACCCAGACCGTCACCTCGCCCTGGACGTCGTCCCGCACGCCCCAGTCGTCGGCGAGGGCCGTGATGATGTTCAGCCCGCGACCGCCGTGCGCGGTCACCGACGGAGTGGCCGGCGCCGGGCGGGTCGGGCCGCCGCCGTCCGTGACCTCCACGATGAGCCGCCCGCGCGCGTCGACCCGCCAGGCGGCGCGGACGTCCCCGTCCCCGGCCGGCGCGTCCCCCAGGGGCCGCCCGTGTTTGCACGCGTTGCTCAAAAGTTCGGAAAGGATCAGTACGGCATCGTCGATGACCGATTCCGATACGCCACCGCTGCGCAGCTGCGCCCGCATCCGGTGCCGCGCCTTGCCCACGCCCGCAGGGCCATGGGGTACGGCCATGCTCGACGACGTGGGCACCTCCTGTGCCACCACCAACGCCACCCCCGAGACCTCCTTCGCCCCACGCCACGGTGTGGATGCCCCCTTGGCCTGTACCGGAAACCGGCCAATCCTCTTCCGGTGACGCATTCGACACGGCCGCACACGCAGCGAACGCGCCGGAGCACTCCCCGTGACGCATCGTGCCGAGCTGTGCCCGACAGGGGCCGGTATGGCCGGATTCGGCGGGCGGCGGTCCGGTCGGTTCAGCGGCCGAGCCGGCGCAGCACCGCGCGCGGGCGGTTGGTGATGATGGCGTCGACGCCCAGCTCGACACAGAGGTCGACGTCCTCGGGCTCGTTCACCGTCCACACGTGGACCTGGTGGCCGGACCGCTTCAGGCGCTGCACGTAGGCGGGGTGGCTGCGCACGATGCGGATCGAGGGGCCCGCCACCTGCACGCCCGCGGGCAGCCGGCCGTCGCGCAGCCGGGGCGAGACGAACTGCATCAGATAGACCGTCGGCAGCGTCGGCGCCGCCGCCCGCACGCGGTGCAGCGAACGCGCCGAGAAGCTCATGATCCGCACCGGCGACTCGGCGGCGGAGGCCGGCGCGTCCAGGCCGAATCGCTTCAGCAGCGTCAGCAGCCGCTCCTCGACCTGGCCCGCCCAGCGTGTGGGGTGCTTGGTCTCGATGGCCAGCTCCACCCGCCGCCCGGCGTCCGCGACCAGCTCCAGCAGCCGCTCCAGGGTGAGCACGGAGGTCTCCTCGCGGTCCTCCGGCCGGTGCTCCCAGTCGGGCTCCTCGTCCCGCCCGCGCCAGGCGTCGCGCGTCTTCCAGGAGCCGAAGTCGAGAGCGGCGAGATCGGCCAGTTCGAGCGCCGAGACCGCGCCGCGGCCGTTGGAGGTACGGTTCACCCGCCGGTCGTGGACGCAGACCAGGTGCCCGTCCGCGGTCAGCCGTACGTCGCACTCCAGGGCGTCCGCGCCGTC
>NZ_MUMF01000029.1 GCF_002155905.1 Streptomyces tricolor
GTATCCCACCCCGCCCACAGATCACCTTCACCGGAACCCCGCATTCCCTCCCCATCGGGTGATCCTCTAGGGTCGCTCCACCACGGGCCCTTGCTCCGGAGCGCGACGTCGCCCGGGGGCCCGTCGCGAAGGTGGGGAAACATGCGCAAGCTCGCCATAGGCACCGCCCTGTCCGGTGCCCTGGCCCTGGCCGGTCTGGCCGCGCCCGCCGCGTCGGCGGCCGGTACGCCGGACCTGACGTTCTCCGGTGTGACCGTGAACAAGGGCAAGCCGGTCGTGATCGGCACCACCCAGGCCGTGAGCGTGCCGGTGTCGTACACCCTGACCCGGCCGAAGAACCTGGTCATCGACCAGAAGAAGACGGTGCAGGCGGTGATCCTGTACCGCGGCACCCTGAGGTCGGTCGACAACGAACTGGGCCCGGACAAGGCGCCCGTCTGCACGACCGCCGCCACGACGGACACGACCGTCACCGAGACGTGCACCGAGACGATCGTCGCCGTGCCGGGCGAGGCGCTGTACGAGGCCGCCGACGCCGGCGCCTGGAAGGCCGCGGGTGTCTACGCGCACAGCGACGGCAGCGCCTCGGACGACTACCTGCACAGCGAGAACGACCTCACCATGTGGGGCGGCCTCGCCTCGGTGAAGGTGCAGCGCGCCGCGCGGCTGACCGCGGACGCCGCCCCGGAGCCGGTGGTCAAGGGCAGGACGCTGACCGTCAAGGGCAAGCTGACCCGCGCCACCTGGTCGTCCGGCACGTACACCGGCTACCGGGACCAGAAGGCCGTCCTCCAGTTCAAGGCGGACGGCGGCGCCTACGTGAACGTCAGGACGGTCACCTCCGGCACCGGGGGCGCCCTGTCCACCACGGTGAAGGCGACCAGAAGCGGCACCTACCGCTTCGTCTTCGCCGGTACCGCCACCACGGGCGCGAAGACCTCCGCCGGTGACCACGTGACCGTGCAGTAGCCGCCGGGCCCGCCCGGACCGCGACGCCCCCGAGGTAACGACTCTGTTGCCGCGGGGGCGTTGTCTATTGACGCCCCCTTCGTCCTCGGCTTACGTTCCTCCCACCCGAACAGGAAAGTTTCCTAACAGTGACCTCCCGGGCGGCCGGTGATCAAGACTGGACGTCATGCCCAGGTCACTGAAAAGCTGGGCGGCTGGAAAGGCAGGTGTCGACCCCATGGCAGGAACCGCCGGTACGCCGGGCACCCCGCGCGTCCTGCGCGCCATGAACGACCGCGCCGCCCTGGACCTGCTGCTGGAGCACGGGCCGCTGTCCCGCACCCGGATCGGCAAGCTCACCGGCCTGTCCAAGCCCACCGCCTCCCAGCTGCTGGCCCGCCTGGAGGCGGCCGGACTGGTCCGGCTCACCGGCACCAGCGAGGGCCGGCCGGGGCCCAACGCCCAGCTCTACGCGATCGATCCGACCGCCGCCTACGCCGCCGGGCTCGACGTCACCCCGCACCGCATCCGGGCGGCGGTCGCCGACATCACCGGCCGCACGGTCGGCGAGTACGAGCTGCCCACCCCCGGCCGGCGTCCGGCGCGGTCCGTGGTCCAGCAGGTCACCGACGCCCTCGACGGGGCCGTCAAGGCCGCCGGACTGGCCCGCTCCGACGTGCACCGGCTGGTCATCGGCACGCCCGGCGCCTTCGACCCCAACACCGGCCGGCTGCGCTACGCCTCCCACCTGCCCGGCTGGCACTCCCCCGCGCTGCTCGACGAGCTCGCGGCGGCGCTGCCGATGCCGGTCGAGTACGAGAACGACGTCAACCTCGTCGCCGTCGCCGAGCAGCGGCTCGGCGCGGCCCGCGGCCACGAGGACTTCGTGCTGCTGTGGAACGAGGAGGGGCTCGGCGCCGCCCTGGTCCTCGGCGGCCGGCTGCACCGCGGCTGGACCGGCGGCGCCGGCGAGGTCGGCTTCCTGCCGGTGCCCGGCGCCCCCCTGGTCCGGCAGGTCACCAAGGCCAACAGCGGCGGCTACCAGGAACTGGCCGGCTCCCAGGCACTGCCGGAACTGGCCCGGGAACTGGGTGTCGAGGACGTGCCGTCGGGGCCGTACACCGAGGCGGCCACCGCGCTCGTCGCCCGCGCCGCCGACCACGCCAGCGGCCCGCACCGGGAGCTGCTCCAGACGTACGCCACCCGGCTGGCCACCGGCCTGGCCTCGCTCGTCTCCGTGCTCGACCCCGAACTCGTCGTCCTCAGCGGCTCCGCGCTGACGGCCGGCGGCGAGGTGCTGCGCGGCCTCGTCCAGGCCGAGCTGGAGGAGCTGGCCGCGTCCCGGCCCAGGCTGGTCGTCGGCGACGTCCGGGAGCACCCCGTCCTGCGCGGCGCGCTGGAGTCCGCGCTCGCCGCCACCCGCGACGAGGTCTTCGACACCTCGCGCTGAGCGCCCCCTCTTTTCCCGACCCCGTCCCCCTGGGAGACCTCGCCATGCCCACAGCCCTGCCCGGAGTCGCCCGAAAAGCGGCTTTTACCCTGACTGTCTCCGCCGTGTTCCTCACCGCCGCGTGCACCGGCCGGTCCGGCTCCGGCGCCACCGACGATCCCTCGCAGGACACGACGATCACCTTCTGGCACGCCTGGAGCGCGCCGAACGAGGTGAAGGCCGTCGAGTCGCTGGTCGCCGGCTTCGAGAACGCGCACCCCAACATCCACGTGAAGGTCGTCGGCACCATGACCGACGACAAGATCAACCAGGCGCTGCGGGCCGGCGGCGACCGGGCCCCGGACGTGATCTCCTCGTTCACCACCAACAACGTGGGCAAGTTCTGCTCCTCGGGTGCCCTGGTGGATCTGAACCCGTTCTTCGAGAAGTCCGGGATCGACCCCGAGAAGACGTTCCCGAAGCCGATGAACGAGTACACCCAGTTCGACGGCAACCGCTGTACGGTGCCGCTGCTCGGTGACGCGTACGGGCTCTACTACAACAAGACGGCGTTCAGGAAGGCGGGCATCTCCCGGCCGCCGAGGACCTGGTCCGAATTCACGGCCGACGCCAAGAAATTGACGATACGGCAGGGCGACGGCTACCGGCAGCTCGGGTTCATGCCGAACTACCACGGCTGGGAGTCCACCACCGAGCACTACCTCGCCCAGTTCTCGCCGACGTACTTCGACAAGAACGGCAAGTCGAACCTCGCCGCGGACCCCGCCTTCGAAAAGGGCTTCACCCTCCAGAAGAAACTCGTGGACGAACTCGGCGGCTTCCGGAGGCTGGAGAAGTTCCGGGCCACCCTCGGCGACGAGTGGGGCCCCAAGCACCCCTTCCACACCGGCCAGGTCGCCATGCAGCTCGACGGCGAATGGCGGCTCGGCATGGCCGAGCAGGCGAAGCCCGGCTTCGAGATCGGGGTGGCCCCGCTGCCCGTCCCGGACGACCAGGCCGACCAGTACGGCAAGGGGTACATCACCGGCACCATCGCGGGCATCGCCGCCACCAGCCGCAAGCAGAACGCGGCCTGGGAATTCGTCAAGTACATCACCACGGACACCGACGCGGTGGTCGGCTTCGCCAACGACATCCACAACGTGCCCTCCACGCTCACCGCGCTGAAGTCCCCGAAGCTCACGTACGACCCCCGGTTCAAGACCTTCCTGGACATCGCCGCCCACCCGCACTCCACCACCACCCCCGCCTCCGTCAACGGCGGTGTGTACCTGGTGACGATCCAGCAGTTCGGTTACGACTACGAGAGCGGCAAGGCCACCGATCTGAAGGCCGGATTGAAGAAGACGGCCGCGCAGATCGACACGGACATCGCGCAGGCCCGGTGATGAGCGCGACCCTCGCGGCGAAACGCCGCCGCTCGGCACTGCGCACGCTCGCCTTCCTGTCGCCGTGGCTCATCGGCTTCGCGGTCTTCTTCGCCTATCCGCTGATCTCCACGGTCTATTTCTCCTTCATGCACTACGACGGCTTCCGGCCACCGCAGTGGAGCGGCGGGCAGAACTGGAGGTACGTCTTCGCGCACTATCCGCTGTTCTGGCCCGCCCTGCGCAACACCCTGTGGCTGGTGGTGGTGATGGTGACCCTGCGGGTGGTCTTCGGACTCGGCGTCGGGCTGCTCATCACCCGGATCAAGACCGGTACGGGTCTCTTCCGCACCCTGTTCTACCTGCCGTACCTGGCTCCGCCGGTCGCCGCGACCATGGCCTTCGCGTTCCTGCTCAACCCCGGCACCGGCCCGGTCGACTCCCTGCTGGAGCGGGCCGGGCTGCCGGCGCCGGGCTGGTTCAACGACCCCGGCTGGTCCAAGCCGGCGCTGACCCTGCTGGCCCTGTGGGGCGTCGGCGACCTCATGGTCATCTTCATGGCCGCCCTGCTCGACGTGCCGAAGGAGCAGTACGAGGCGGCCGAGCTGGACGGCGCCTCGGCCTGGCAGCGCTTCCGGTACGTCACGCTGCCGAACATCTCGCCGATCGTGATGTTCGCCGTCGTCACCGGCGTGATCCAGACCATGCAGTACTACACCCAGCCGCTGGTCGCCGGGAAGGTCGCCTCCGGGGTGATCCAGGGCGCCGGCACCCAGTTCGAGCCCGGCTATCCCGACAGGTCCACCCTCACCCTCCCCCAGCTCGTCTACAACCTCGGCTTCCAGCGCTTCGACTACGGCTCGGCGTGCGTGGTGGCGCTGGTGCTGTTCGCCCTGTCGATGGCGTTCACCGCGCTGCTGATGCGGCGCCGGGGCGGTCTGATCCAGGCAGGTGACTGACGTATGACCCGCCGCAAGGCGCTTCTCGGATGGATAGCGGTCCATTCCCTGGGCGTCGCCGCCGCGCTGTTCTTCACGCTCCCTTTCGTGTTCGTCCTCCTGACCTCGCTGATGAGCGACAGCCAGGCCCTCAGCCGGGACCTGATCCCGCACCCCTGGGAGTGGGGCAACTACCGGAAGGTGTTCGACACGCCGGGCTTCCTGACCTGGTGGCGGAACACGCTGCTCTACGCCGGTCTGGGCACCCTGCTGACGGTGGTGTCGTCGATCCCGGTGGCGTACGCGCTCGCCAAGTTCCGCTTCCGCGGACGCAACCTCGCGCTGATGCTGGTGATCTCGATGATGATGCTGCCGCCGCAGGTGGTCGTCATCCCGATGTACCTGTTCTGGGCGAAGCAGCTGGACCTGTCCGGCACGCTGTGGCCGCTGCTCCTGCCGATGGCGTTCGGGGACGCGTTCTCCGTCTTCCTGCTGCGCCAGTTCCTGACGACGATCCCGAACGAGTACCTGGACGCGGCCAAGGTCGACGGCTGCGGCGACCTGAGGACCCTGCTGCGGGTCGTGCTGCCCATGGCGAAGCCGGGGATCGCCGCCGTGGCCCTCTTCCAGTTCTTCTACGCCTGGAACGACTACTTCGGCCCGCAGATCTACGCGTCCGAGAACCCCGGCGCCTGGACCCTGTCCTACGGACTGGAGTCGTTCAAGGGTGCCCACCACACCGACTGGAACCTCACCATGGCCGCCACCGTGCTGGTCATGGCCCCCGTGATCCTCGTGTTCTTCTTCGCCCAGAAGGCGTTCGTGGAAGGCGTCACGCTCACCGGAGTGAAGGGTTAAACCACACATGAAACTCACTGTGGTCGGCGGAGGCTCGACCTACACCCCCGAACTCGTCGACGGCTTCGCACGCCTCAGGGACACCCTGCCCGTGGAGGAGCTGGTGCTGGTCGACCCGGCCGCCGAACGCCTGGAGCCGGTGGGCGGCCTGGCCCGCCGGATCTTCGCCAGGCAGGCCCATCCCGGCCGGATCGTCACCACCTCCGACCTGGACGCGGGAGTCGACGGCGCCGACGCCGTGCTGCTCCAGCTCCGCGTCGGCGGCCAGGCGGCCCGCGAGCAGGACGAGACCTGGCCGCTGGAGTGCGGCTGCATCGGCCAGGAGACCACCGGCGCGGGCGGCCTGGCGAAGGCCCTGCGCACGGTCCCGGTGGTCCTGGACATCGCCGAACGGGTCCGCCGCACCAATCCGCGCGCGTGGATCATCGACTTCACCAACCCCGTCGGCATCGTCACCCGCGCCCTGCTCCAGGCCGGCCACCGGGCCGTGGGCCTGTGCAACGTGGCGATCGGCTTCCAGCGCAAGTTCGCGGCGCTGCTCGGCACCGACCCCAAGGACGTCCACCTGGACCACGTGGGCCTGAACCACCTCACCTGGGAGACGGGGGTCCGCCTCGGCGGCCCCGAGGGCGCGGACGTCCTCCCCGAGCTGCTGGCCGGGCACGGCGACGCCGTCGCCGACGACGTGCGCCTGCCCCGCCCCCTGCTGGACCGCCTCGGCGTCGTCCCCTCCTACTACCTGCGCTACTACTACGCCCACGACGAGGTGGTGCGCGAGCTGCGTACCAAGCCCTCCCGGGCTTCGGAAGTGGCCGCCATGGAACGGGAGTTGCTGGCGATGTACCGCGACCCGGAGCTGGCCGAGAAGCCGGCCCTGCTCGCCAAGCGCGGCGGCGCCTACTACTCGGAGGCGGCCGTGGACCTGGCGGCGGCCCTGCTGGGCGGCGGAGGCAGCCCGTACCAGGTGGTGAACACGCTGAACAAGGGCACGCTGCCGTTCCTGCCGGACGAGGCGGTGATCGAGGTGCAGGCGGCGGTCGGCCCGGCGGGCCCCGTCCCGCTGCCGGTCGCCGGCCTGGACCCGCTCTTCTCGGGCCTGATCGCGAACGTGACGGCGTACGAGGAGCTGGCCCTGGAGGCGGCCCTGCGCGGCGGCCGGGACCGCGTCTTCCGCGCCCTGCTCGCCCACCCGCTGATCGGCCAGTACGCGTACGCCGACACCCTCACCGACCGCCTGGTCGCACACAACCGGGAGCACCTCGCGTGGGCCTGACCTCGACCGTGCTCGCCATCGACGCGGGCAACAGCAAGACCGACGTGGCCGTGGTCAGCGGCGCCGGCGAGGTGCTGGCCACGGCCCGTGGCGGCGGCTTCCGCCCGCCCGCGGTGGGCGTGGCCGCGGCGCTCGACGCGCTGGCGGAACCGGTGGCCCGGGCGTTCGCGGACGCCGGGGTCGGCTCGGTGACCCACGTCTCGGCCTGTCTGGCCAACGCCGACCTCCCGGTGGAGGAGGAACGGCTGGCGAGCGCGCTGCACGCGCGCGCGTGGGGTGCGTCGGTGGAGGTCCGCAACGACACCTTCGCGATCCTGCGGGCGGGCGTCGCCGAGCCGCGCGGGGTGGCGGTGGTGTGCGGCGCGGGCATCAACTGCGTGGGCATGCGCCCCGACGGCCGGACCGCCCGCTTCCCGGCCCTCGGCCGGATCTCCGGTGACTGGGGCGGCGGCTGGGGCCTGGCGGAGGAGGCGCTGTGGCACGCGGCCCGCGCGGAGGACGGCCGCGGCGAGCCCACCGCGCTCGCCCGCACCCTGCCCGCGCACTTCGGCCTGCCGAGCATGTACGCCCTCATCGAGGCCCTGCACCTGGAGCACGTCGACCACGGCCGCCGGCACGAGCTGACCCCGGTGCTGTTCGCCACGGCCGCGGACGGCGACCCGGTGGCCCGGGCGCTGGTCACCCGGCTCGCGGAGGAGGTCACGGTGCTGGCGACGGTCGCCCTGACCCGCCTGGACCTGCTGGCCGAGGAGACCCCGGTGCTGCTGGGCGGCAGCGTCCTCACGGCCGGCCACCCCCAGCTGAACGACACCGTCCGCACCCTCCTGGCCACCCGCGCCCCCAAGGCCGACGTCCACGTCGTCACGGCGAGCCCGGTGCTGGGAGCGGCGCTGCTGGGCCTGGACCACCTGGCGGCGGAGCCGGAGGCGCAGGAGCGGGCGCGGGCCTACTGGGAGACGGGCCCGGCGACCGGCGCGGCCTGATACGCGGGGCGCCGCCCGGCGACCGGCGACCGCCCCGCCCGGACCGTCTCGATCCGGTCCGGCCCGATCGGATCCAGTCCGGCCCGGACCGATCCGGCCACGATCAGATCCCGTCCGGGCCGGACCGATCCCGCCCGGACCGGTCCGGCCCGGCGGAACCGATCCCCCGTCACCGGCGTGTTCTCCCACGGGGGGTGGTGCGTCCGCCGGCACGCGCCCCCGGGCGCGCTGCGATCCGATCAAGATCCAGTGAAGGCCGGTGCGGATGTCAGGGCAGGCGGAGATACTGGGCGGCGTACGGATGACCCTGGGGGAGGTCGAGTGACACACCCGCCGAAGAGCAGCGCGGCACCACCGCCGGCCGGGTCCGCCGGTGCCCCCGGCGTCCCCGGCATCCCCGCTCAGCCCGGGCCGCCCGCGGCCGTCCCTCCGGGCCTGCCGCCCGCGCGCCGGACCGCCTTCGCCGAGGGCGCCGAGCGGCTGCGGGCCGCCGCGACGACCGAGCCGGGGCGACTGCGGATCATCGGAGCCGTACTGGCCCTGGTCGTCGTCGCGTTCGGGGCGGTCACCGCCTGGCAGACCGGCGCCCGCTCGGCCGCCGCCCACGACGTGCTGCACCGCAGCCAGCCGCTCAGCTCCGGCGCGGCCGGCATCTACCGGTCGCTGGCCGACGCCAACACCGCCGCCTCCAGCGTGTTCCTGGCGGGCGGGCAGGAGGACGCGAAGTCCAGAGAGCTGTACGAGAAGGACATCGAGTCCGCCGCCTCCGGGCTCGTCAACGCCGCCGCCAACGCCGAGCCCGGCTCGGCCGCCGAGACCACCATCGCCGAGCTGAACCGGCTGCTGCCCGAGTACAAGGGCCTCATCGAGCGGGCCCGGACCTACAACCGGCAGGGCTATCCGGTCGGCGGCGCCTATCTGCGGTACGCCAACGAGAAGATGCAGAAGGAGATGCTCCCGGCGGCGGAGGTGCTCTACACGACGGAGAACCGGCGCCTCGACGCCGACTACGGGCACGCGAGGCCGTACCCGTGGGCGGCGATCGCGCTCGGGGTGCTCGCCCTGGCCGCGCTCGGCTGGGCCCAGCACCGCATGTACCGGCGCACCAACCGGGTCCTCAACCACGGCCTGGTCGCCGCCACCGCCGCCACCACCGTCGCCCTGCTGTGGCTGGTCGTGGGCCACGCGGTCGCCCGCTCCGGGCTCGACGGCTCCTACGAGCACGGGATCCGCTCGCTCAACGTGCTCCACGACGCCCGCATCGCCTCCCTGAAGGCGCGCGGCAACGAGAACCTCAGCCTGGTGGCCCGCGGCGCGGAGACCGTCACGGTCCGCGACAGGTCCTACGACGCCTACTACTACGCCTTCGACCAGGACATCGCCGCGCTCGGCAGGCACCTGACCGAGGCGGCGCGGCTCGCCGACGACCCGGGGCCGGTCAAGGCGGCCGAGGACGACATGGCGGTGTGGAAGCAGCGGCACGCCGCCGCCCGCACCGAGGACGAGAACGGCAACTACCAGCAGGCGCTGGACAAGGTGATCGGCGCGAAGGGCGCGACCGCCGAGTGCTTCGACGGCGTCGACGGCAGTCTCGCCCGGGCCATCGACCACGAGCAGGACGAGTTCAAACAGGCGGCCGAGGCCGGGCTGGGCGCCATGACCTGGCTGCCGGAGGGTACCGGCGTCCTCGCGGTGCTGGGCGCGGCCGGCGCGGTCGCCGGCATCGGCCGCAGGCTTTCGGAGTACCGGTGACAGGGGGCAAGGCGATGGACGTGAGCCGTGCGCGGTCCGCCCTGCGGGGCTGGGGCGGGGTCGCCACCATGGCGGTGCTGTGCGCGCTGGCACTGGCGTTCGTACTGCTGCTGCCGTGCACCCAGCGAGCGCCCGAGAAGCCCGAGCGGGAGCGGGCCGGGCGGACGGTGGCCACCGGTGTCCAGGCCCGCGCCGACGGGTGCGTGGACTCCGAGGCGCACGAGCGGACGCTCGCCCCGTCCGACGCGGACGGCCCGACGATCGACGCCATCAGGGCCCGTACGGGCGCCAAGCGCAAGCTGATCGTCGGCGTCGACCAGAACAGCTACCGCTGGGGCTACCGCAACCCCAACACCGAGGGCGCCCAGCTGGAGGGCTTCGACATCGAACTGGTCCGCCGGATCGCCGAGGACATCCTCGGCGACCGGGAGGCGGTGCAGTTCAAGGCGATCCCGACCAGCCAGCGCACCCGGGCGATCGAGAAGGGACGGGTCGACATGGTCGTCCGCACCATGACGATCAACTGCGACCGGCTCCGCGAAGTCGCCTTCTCCGCCCCCTACTTCAAGACGGGCCAGCAGGTCCTCGCCCCCAAGTCGTCGCCGATCACGGGCTACGACGACTCGCTGGCGCACAAGAAGGTGTGCACGGCGGCCACGTCCACCGCGCACACCAAGCTGGCCGCCGACCGGAAGGAGGGCCGGCTGCCCGCCTCCACGGACATCTCCACCACCGTCCCCAACCAGCTCGACTGCCTGGTCCGGCTGCAACTCGGCGAGGTGGACGCGGTGGTGACCGACGGCGCGCTCGCCGCGAGCCAGGCCGCCCAGGACCCGACCGTGGAACTCAAGGGCAAGGCGTTCACGACCGAGTACTACGGCGTGGCGATGAAGGACGACGCGGACGATCTGGTACGCCGGGTCAATCGGATCCTGGTGGACTACCGCGCGCACGGCTGGCAGAAGTCGTACGACGACTGGCTGGCGGCGACACTGGGCAAGGATTCGTCCGCGTCGAAGCCGCCCGCTCCGCAGTACCTGCGCGGCAGTTGAGCCGCACCCGACCGGAACAGAAGCAAGCGAGAGGTGATCGATGGGCGTCACGGACCCCGCCGGGCCGGTGATGGACCGGGACGAGGTGGACCGTGCGCTGGCGCGGCTCGGCCAGGAGCACGAGGCGATCGAGACCTCGCTGCTGGCCCTCCAGGACCACGCGGGCCGCAGACTCCTCGAAGGGGCCGAACTGACCGGCGTCACCCAGGAGCGCTGGCAGGCCACGGAGGCGCAGATCACCCAGCTGTGGACGTACTTCGACGCCTACACGGCCGCGCTGCGCGGCGCCCGGGAGATCCGCGCCCGGCGCCGCTGGTCCAGCCGGGAGGACCTGGCGGAGCTGACCGAGCTGCTGCGCGGCGCGTCCGTGACCGTCCCCGGCGGCGGCACCGGCCGGCTGAGCGAGACGTTCTCGCTGTCCGCCCTGGTGGACCGGATGAACGAGCTGTACGCGACCAGCCTGGACATGATCGTCGCCGCCGACGCGGTCTGGTCGGCGCTGCCCGCGCGGATCGATCTACTCGCCGCGGAACTCCAGCGCACCCGGAGCCTCGCGCACTCCGTCGGGGTGCGCCCCGGCGAGCATCCGGCCGGTGACGACCTGGAGCGGATCACCCGCACGCTGGCCAAGCTGCGCGAGGACGTCGTCCGCGACCCGCTCGCCTTCTGGGTGCCGGCCGAGGGCAGTTCGGCGCCCGGCGGCGGACGCCCGGACCCGACGGTGTACGACCGTCAGGCGCGCGCCCTGGAGGACGTACGGCGGGAGATCGACGCGGTGCTGACGGTGCGCCAGGACGCCGAGGCGCGGCTGATCCGGCTGCGGGACGTGCTCTCGCGCGCGGACCGCACGCTCGCCGAGGCCCGTACCGCGCGCGGCGAGGTGCTCGCGAAGATCGCCGCGACCGAGGTGCCGGTGGTGAGCGGTCCGCCCACCGCGCTGCAGGAGCAGCTGGCGACCGCCGCCGAGTACCGCAGGCAGGCCCAGTGGCACCGGCTCTCCCCGCTGCTGGAGTCGCTGGAGGAGAAGGCGGAGGACGAACTGCTGCGCGCCCGCGAGTCGCTGACCGCGGTCACGGCGCCGCTCGCGGTCCGCGCCGAGCTGCGCGGCCGGCTGGACGCCTACAAGGCGAAGGTGGCCCGGCACGGTCTGGCCGAGGACCCGCTGCTGGTCGAGCGGTACGACGCGGCCCGCCGGATGCTGTGGAGCGCTCCGTGCGACCTGCGGGTGGCCGAGCAGGCGGTGCTGCGCTACCAGCAGGCGGCGGCCGAACTGCTCGGCGGCGGGGGCACGGCGGAGGACGGCCAGGGGGACCACAGGGGGGACGCGTCATGAGTCAGCCGGGGCAGACCTGCCAGCGGCCGGACTGCGAAGGGACGTACGAGGACGTCGGCGGCGGCGAGCTGTACTGCGACACGTGCGGTCTCGCGCCGGTGGTGTCGGCGTCCGGGATGGTGGGCTCGCCGCCCACCGGGATCACCAAGGGGGCGACCGACAGCGGGAGTTCGCGCGGCTCGCGCGGCTCGGGGACGTCCTCGCAGTCGTCGAAGTCGCGCCGCTCGGTGTCCGGGCGGCTGTCCCGGTCGCTGTCGGGGAAGTCCACGGGCCGCTCGGTGTCCGTGCGCAGCTCCGGTTCCTCGTCCGGTGCGGCCACGCGCGGGCGGCTGGGCGCCGGGCTGGTGTCGGTGCCGCAGGTGCCCCGGCCCGACCCGCGCGCGATGGTGCTGGAGAACCCCGAGGTGCCCGAGCGGAAGCGGTTCTGCTCGCGGTCGGACTGCGGGGCGCCGGTCGGCCGGGCCCGGGGAGAGCGGCCGGGCCGCACGGAGGGTTTCTGCACCAAGTGCGGGCACCCGTACTCCTTCGTGCCCAAGCTGCGGGCCGGGGACGTCGTGCACGGCCAGTACGAGGTCGCGGGCTGCCTCGCGCACGGCGGGCTCGGCTGGATCTACCTCGCCGTGGACCGGGCCGTCTCCGACCGCTGGGTGGTGCTCAAGGGCCTGCTGGACACCGGCGACCAGGACGCGATGGCCGCGGCCATCTCCGAGCGGCGGTTCCTCGCGGAGATCGAGCACGCCAACATCGTGCGGATCTACAACTTCGTGGAGCACCTGGACCAGCGCACCGGTTCCCTCGACGGCTACATCGTCATGGAGTACGTCGGCGGCAAGTCCCTGAAGGAGATCGCCAACGCCCGCCGCACCCCCGACGGCCGGCGCGACCCGCTGCCGGTGGAGCAGGCGTGCGCGTACGGCATCGAGGCCCTGGAGGCGCTCGGGCATCTGCACAGCCGGAACCTGCTGTACTGCGACTTCAAGGTCGACAACGCCATCCAGACCGAGGACCAGCTCAAGCTGATCGACATGGGCGCGGTCCGCCGCGTGGACGACGACGAGTCGGCGATCTACGGCACGGTCGGCTACCAGGCACCGGAGGTCGCCGAGACCGGCCCGTCGGTGGCCAGCGACCTGTACACGGTGGGCCGCACCCTTGCCGTGCTGACCTTCGACTTCCAGGGCTACACGAACGTCTACGCGGACTCCCTGCCCGACCCGGACAGCGTCGAGGTGTTCCGCCGGTACGAGTCCTTCTACCGGCTCCTGGTCCGCGCCACCGACCCCGACCCGGCCCGCCGGTTCGCCTCCGCGCAGGAGATGGCCGAGCAGCTGACGGGCGTGCTGCGGGAGGTCGTCTCGCTGCAGACCGGGCAGGCGCGGCCCGCGCTGTCGACGCTGTTCGGGCCCGAGGTGAGGGTCACCGACACCGAGCTGTTCCCGCGGCTGGACGGGGACGTGTCCCGGCTGGGCGCCCGGCCGGTGCGCAAGGCCGGGCCCGCCGCTCCCGCGCTTCCTCCCCCGGCGCTGGTCAAGCCCGTCGACGTGCCGGCCGCCGCGCTGGCCCTGCCGGTGCCGCTGGTCGACCCGGCCGACCCCAACGCCGGTTTCCTGGCGGGCCTTGCGGGGTCCGCGCCGGCCGAGCTGATGAGCGCGCTGGCCGCGGCGCCCGTGCAGACCGTGGAGACCCGGCTCCGGCAGATCCGCGCCCGGCTGGAGAGCGGCGACCACCAGGGCGCGCTGATGAGCCTGGCCAAGCTGGACGCCGCGCCGGAACCGGACGAGGTGTACGTGCGGTCCGACGACTGGCGGGTGGTGTGGCACCGGGGGGTGGCCGCGCTGGTCACCGGCGACTTCGAGGGCGCGGCACTCGCCTTCGACGCGATATACGACGCCTTCCCCGGCGAGGCCGCGCCGAAGCTGGCGCTCGGTCTGTGCGCCGAGGTGCTGGGCCAGTCGGACAACGCGGCCGACTACTACCACCTGGTGTGGTCGACCGATCCGAGCTTCGTGAGCGCCGCGTTCGGGCTGGCCCGGGTGCGGCTCGCGGCCGGGGACCGGCAAGGCGCCGTACGGACGCTGGAGTCGGTGCCGGAGTCCTCCATCCACTACACGGCCGCCCGGGTCGCCGCCGTCCGGGCGCGGATCGTGCAACGCACGGCGGGCGCCGGTGACGTACCGTTCCTGGACGACCTGACGGCCGCCGCCGGTCAGGTCGAGGCACTCCAGGCGTACGGCCTGGACCCGGCACGCCGCGAGCGGTTGTCGGCGGAAGTGCTCGGTTGCGCGCTGGACTGGATACTCTCCGGGGGCCAGGGCACCGGGCCCGCCGCCGGAGGCCGGGTGCTGCTGGGCAGCGGTCTGGACGAGCGGGGCCTCCGCTTCGGCCTGGAGCGCGCCTACCGCACGCTGGCCCGGCTGGCGTCCGGCGGCGAGGAAAGGATCGAGCTGGTGGAACGGGCCAACCGTTACCGCCCCCGAACGTGGGTGTAGTCGATGTCGCAGATGCCCCGGCAGGCCGCACTGCCGAAGTGCCCGAGCTGCGCGGAGCCCGTGGAGTCGGGTGATCTGTTCTGCGGAGCGTGCGGATACGACCTTTCGGTGGTGCCCGCCGCGTCGCAGGACCATCCGACGCTGACCATGACCGGCTCCGCCGGCCCCGGCGACGGCACGGCCGGTGACGGCGTGGCCTGGCCCGCCCCCGAGCCGGCCGGTTCCGGCGCGCCGCCCGCGGCGCATCAGCCGGCGGACCTGCCCGGCACCGACTCGGGCGGCGCCCCGCTGCCCGGGCACGAGGCCGGGCAGGAGTCCGGTGCCGGTCAGGAGGCCGGTTCCGGGGTGCGGTTGGACCGGCCGGACGAGCCCGACGAGTATCCGTTGCAGGCGCCGGACCCGCGGCTGGCCGCCGGTGCCGCCGCCCCGGCCGACCCGGCGCTGCTGTGTGTGGCCTGCCGGGCGGGCCGGGTGGACAGCGACGGCTACTGCGAGAACTGCGGGCACGCCCAGCCGCGCGAACGCGACCACGTGGAGCGGGAGTCGGGCCCGGTCGCCGCCGTCAGCGACCGCGGGCTGCGCCACCACCGCAACGAGGACGCCTTCGCCGTCGGCCACACCACGCTGCCCGACGGCACCCCGGTGGCGCTGGCGGTCGTCTGCGACGGCGTGTCCTCCGCGACCCGCCCCGACGACGCCTCCCTGGCCGCCTCCCAGGCGGCCGGCGACACCCTGCTGGCCGCGCTGCCGCGCGGCACCCATCCGCAGCAGGCGATGCACGAGGCGATCGTGGCCGCCGCGCAGGCCGTCAACGCGCTCGCCGAGGAGCCGGCGACGGCCCGCGAGCACACCCCGCACCAGAACGCGCCGGCCTGCACGATCGTCGGCGCGGTGGTCACCTCCGGGCTGCTGGTCGTCGGCTGGGTCGGCGACAGCCGGGCCTACTGGGTGCCCACCGACCGCAGCACGCCGCCCGCCCGGCTGACCGAGGACGACTCCTGGGCCGCGCAGATGGTCGCCGCCGGCCTGATGAGCGAGGCCGAGGCGTACGCCGACGAGCGGGCCCACGCGATCACCGGCTGGCTCGGCGCGGACGCCTACGAACTGGAGCCGCACACCGCCTCTTTCAAGCCGGACCGGCCCGGTGCCGTGGTGGTGTGCACCGACGGACTGTGGAACTACGCCGAGACGGCCGAGGAGATGTCCGAGGTCGTCCCGCCGGACGCGGCGGTCCGTCCGCTGCACGGCGCCCGGGTGCTGGTGGGGCACGCCCTGGACGGCGGGGGCCACGACAACGTAACAGTGGCGGTCCTGCCGTTCCCGGCGCCGCCGCAGGGGGCAGGATCGGCCTGAGGGCCGTACCCGACGGGGGGCTACGGCACGGGGAAGCCGCAGCGGACCGGAGGGGACCGGTCCGCTCACCGTCATCGCCTCGTGTGAGCGAGGTGTCCGAGGGGGATGCGATCAAGCATGGCCAATTTCGCGAAGTCGAACGTGCCGCGGTTCTCGGTGGACGTCTACCAGAACGAGTACCTGCCCGAGGGCGGCAGCGAGGTCAACGCCATCGTCACGGTGACCGCGACCGGCGGCGGCACCATCGGCAGCGCGGTCTCCGCGCCCGTGTACCCGCCGGGGCGGGGGCCCTCCGCCGCGGTGGCGATCATGGTCGACTGCTCGGGCTCCATGGACTACCCGCCGACCAAGATGCGGGGCGCCCGGGAGGCCACGGCCGCCGCGATCGACACCCTGCGCGACGGCACCCGCTTCACGGTGATCGGCGGCACGCACGTGGCCCAGGAGGTCTATCCGGGCGGCGGGCGGCTCGCGGTCGCCGACGCCACCACCCGCGAGCAGGCCAAGCACGCGCTGCGCCGGCTGAGCGCGGGCGGCGGTACGGCCATCGGCACCTGGCTGCGGCTCGCCGACCGGCTGCTGTCCGCGGCGGACGTCACCATCCGGCACGGCATCCTGCTCACCGACGGCCGCAACGAACACGAGTCACCGGAGGATCTGCGGGCCACGCTGGACGCCTGCGCCGGCCGGTTCACCTGCGACGCGCGGGGCGTGGGCACCGACTGGGAAGTGAAAGAAGTCACAGGGATCGCCTCGGCGCTGCTCGGCACCGCCGACATCGTCGCCGATCCGGCCGGTCTCGCCGCCGACTTCACGCGGATGATGGAGACGGCGATGGGCAAGGAGGTCGCCGACGTCTGTCTGCGGGTGTGGACGCCGGTCGGCACGACCATCCGGTTCGTCAAGCAAGTCGCCCCCAGCGTGGCGGACTTGACCGACCGCCGCACCGAGGCCGGGCCGCGCGCCGGGGACTATCCGACCGGGTCCTGGGGCGACGAGTCCCGCGACTACCACCTGTGCGTGGCGGTCCCGCCGGCCGGGCTCGGCCAGGAGATGCTCGCCGCGCGCGTCTCCCTGGTCGTCCCGGATACGGACGGAACGGTGCAGAACCTCGGCGCGCAGGGGCTCGTACGGGCGGTGTGGACCGACGACATGGCCGCCTCCACCTCGATCAACCCCCAAGTCGCCCACTACACCGGGCAGGCCGAACTGGCGCAAGCCATCCAGAAGGGTCTCGACCTTCGCAAAGCGGGCGATTTCGATGGAGCAACCGCCAAACTGGGGCGCGCGGTTCAGCTCGCGAACGCCTCGGGGAACGCCGATACTGCGAAACTGCTTGCGAAGGTGGTGGACGTGGTCGACGCCGCGACAGGTACTGTGCGGTTGAAGACGAGGGTCGCGGAGGCGGACGAAATGACTCTGGAGACCCGGTCCACCAAGACTGTTCGTGTAAAGAAGTGACCCTGGAAGCGTAGGAGAAGGGGAAGCGCCGACATGCCGACCTGCCCGAACGGACACCAGTCGGGTTCCGACGACTGGTGCGAGGTCTGCGGTCACCGCATGGCCGGTGCCGTACCTCCGCCCCCTCCGCCGCCGCCCCCGGCCGGCGGCGGTTACGGCTTTCCGCCGCCCGCCGGGGCACGCCCGCACCCGGCCGCCGGGTCCGCCCCGGAGCCGGAGCTGTGCCCGCAGTGCCGTACGCCCCGCGAGGGCGGCGCGCCCTTCTGCGAGGAGTGCCGGTGGAACTTCCTGACCAACACGGCGACCTCCTACACCCCGGCCGCCCCGCGTCCGCCGCAGCCGCGGTTCCAGCCGCCGAGTTCGACGTACGGCGGCGACGACGGGTTCGAGTACCAGGGCTCGCGGCCCTCGCAGGTGAACCGGCCGGCCGAGCCGATCCCGTCCTTCGGCGGCGAGCCGTCGGGCCCGACGCCGTTCGGCGGCGAGCGCGCCTCGTCCGGTCCGCCCACCTCCCCCGGCCCCTCGGGCC
>NZ_MUMF01000289.1 GCF_002155905.1 Streptomyces tricolor
GCGGTGGTCTCCGCCGGGGTGCGGGGGCAGGGCACGGCAGTGGTCGCACCGAGGTCAAGCCGCCTGCCCGTCGAAGCTGTCGCTATCTGGACATCCGTCCTCATCGGGCTGTGCCGAGGAACTCCCGGGCGCCGCGGAGTCTGGTGCGCAGGCGCCCTTGTGTGGCGTGGCTGTCGAGGCGCACGTCCAAGGCTCCGATCGGGCGCGTCTTCGCCCTGAGACCGGTCGGCAGCTGGGAGGGGTCGATGCCGTCGCGGCGGGCGATGAGCACGCCGAGAGCGTAGCGGCTGAGCGCATCGGGCCCGGCGAGGTGGAAGACGCCGGCCGCGTTGGACGAGGCGAGTTCCCACAGGGCGGCCGCCAGGTCGGCGACATGCACCGGACAGCGGATGTCGTCCGTGAACAACACGCCCTTGCGGGTGCCGGCGGCCAGCTCGTGCACCACTTGCTCGTGGGCGGAGTGGCCGTCGCCGATGATCAGCGAGGTGCGGGCGACGACCGCATCGGGGTGAAGCAGGCGCACCGCGGTCTCGGCGGCGGCCTTCGCGGCCCCGTAGGGGGTCACCGGATCGGGAAGGGCCGTCTCGTCGTAGAGGGAGCGAGAGGTCCCGGAGAAGACGGCGTCGCTGGAGACGTGCACCAGGCGGATCCCCCGGCGCGCCGTCATCTGAGTGAGGAGGATGGGGCCGTCGGCGGTGACCGCCCAGTCGGCCGCCCCGCTGGACGCGTTGATCACCACACTGGGCATCACGGTGTCGATGACCTCGCCGAGACGACGGGGGTCTCGTAGGTCGAGTCGGTGCCACGAG
Organism: Streptomyces tricolor; assembly: GCF_002155905.1. GTDB lineage: Bacteria > Actinomycetota > Actinomycetes > Streptomycetales > Streptomycetaceae > Streptomyces > Streptomyces tricolor. Next base: position 810 of record NZ_MUMF01000289.1, read on the forward strand.
ACGTCAGCGGCATGGCCGGGACGGGAGTTGCACGTCGCGGCCGTGACGCGGCCGGCGGACGTCGCCTGGCGCACCAGCTCGGCTCCCAGGAAACCGCTGCCACCGATGATCAGCACCGTCATGCCGGTATACGGTAGTGGGTCCGCACACTGCCCGCGGCAAAACGGGCAATCCGGCCCGCAGGATGCGCGGTCGCGTGCGCCGCGCAGAAACACGGCCGGCCCGCACCCCCGCTCCCACCCCTGGCCCTTCGAATCGAGAATCCTGGCCGGCGGGTACGTCGAGGACCGGTACGTCCTCGATGGCGGCCAGCCCCGCGGAGCGGGGCCAGGAGCACACGCAGGCACCGTCAACTCCGTTGAGTGGGACATCTACCACGAGGTGACCGCGCTGCACACGGCTCCAAGCACGACGGTGACCCTGATGCTGAGCGGGCCAGGCGAACATGGAGCCTGCGGCCACCTGACCCCGCGACCGGTGTCCTCACCCCGCCCCAGCACAGTCCGCGCTTCCCCAAGCGTTGATGTGACCGCGCTCGCCGGCGGCGGCCCGACGTGCTCGCCGGCCGCGGCCCGGTCCGCGACGTGGCCAGGACACCCGAACCCGACAACACGCGCTTCTGCTCCGCCGTCGGCGGCATGAGGCGGACGCCGGTGATGGACCATCGACGTGCACCACGGGATCTGCCACGCCTGCTCGTGCAGGAGTGAACGACTGCGGATCAGGTCACCCGATCAAATGAAGGGCAACTTCAACACCGTCAATTCTCCAGTGAGTTGAGGTAGGGGCACGTCTCGCTGCGGCCTGCGCGCGGACGTGCGCTCCAGTCGCGTGATGCGGGACTCCTGGGGCCGGCCGTCCCCCGCCCGGAGAGTGAGACGGCAGCAAGCCGGCTATCTGAACGGATGCGTGCCACCGCAAGCCAGCCCCGCTGTCCAGTCACCGACGTGTCGTCCTGGTGCCCGTGCTGCTCGGCTTCGTCGGATGGGGCCAAGGTGTCCTCGCCTCGCTGCGAGCTACACATCCGCCGCGCGTCGACCAGAAGCAGGCCTGGGCTCCGGTCCTGGTTCGGAGCCGGGACGGCACGGCAGGCTCGAAGACGCTTGGTTCGCACAAAAGTAACCGGCTGGTAGCGGATCGTAAGATTTTAGGGTCACCGGATGCACGTCCATGCGCTTGCAGACGCTTTACGGGTAGGGAGCCCAACCGCTCTCCGGCGCCGAGCGGGTGGGTGCCGTATCTGACAGCGAAGGGGACTTGAGGTCCGTGATGAATCACTTCATGGGCGATTGGGTCGTGGCCGCGGTGGCGGCCCGGGTGGTCGGCACCGACGAGGGGATGCTTCTGCGGCGCCTTGCCGTGGCTGGCGTCCGCCTCGGGAACGCCGAACTCGTCCGGGGGAGCCGTTGCGACCGCGCGGAGGTGGGTCCGTGACGGGGCAAGGTCAGCGTCGCCCGAGCGGTGCTGTCGTGCCGCAGTTGCCGGCCGATTTCCGCGCCTTTCATCAGTTGTACCGAGCCTGCTACGTGCGCTGGGCCGAGCTGCACCTGGGCTCGCGTGTCGATGCCGAGGAGGCCATCGACAGCGCCTTCGAGCAACTGGCGATCGACTGGCCACGGGTGCTGAGCCAGCCGGTCCCCGAGGCGTATGCGTGGAAAGTGGTCAAGAATCGCACGATCGATGTCGCCCGGGCCCGCGGCCGTCGTCCCTCCGTGGTGGACTTCGCCGCGTTCGAGACCCGCTCCTTGCACCAGGCCGTCGATCCTATCGGGGAACTCGAAGAGTCTCTGAGCATCTACCAGGCCATCACCCAACTCCCAGAGCGGCAGTTCGACGTGATCGTCCTGCGCTACTGCCTGGGGTATGACACGAAAGACACCGCCGACATCATGGGCATCACGGTCGCCGGAGTCCGCTCGACTGCCCGGTATGCCAGACGGCGTCTGAAGCACGCCCTCGGGCTGGACGAGGACGAAAGGAGCCACGATGAGCCCCGCGCCCATTGAGAGGGTCCTGGCGAAGGCGCGACTGATGGACAGCACGTACAGCACCGAAGACATCGAGGCAGCTGAGCGGCGCATCGCAGCCCGCGTCGCGGACCGGTTGCTGCACGGCGCTCTGTCCTTCGACGACGCCATGCAGCCGGCCCGCGCGCAGACCGTACGACCACACTCTCCCGGCTGCGACGCCTGGCGGCCGGAGGAGAAACTGCGGGCCGACGCGGCCGGCGCCCTCCGCGCTCTGTGCCGGAGCATGGCAGGCCAGGCCGACGCACTGCATCAGATGTCCCAATTCGTCGGACACCGCATCCTGGACCCCGATGGAGCTGTCATTCTCGGATGTGTCCTGCAACTGGCGGCACGCGAGGACAGCGCACGCTTCTGGTGGCAGTTCGCCGCCGGCGCGGGCGATATGTCTGCCGCCTGCTGTCTCTACCTGCATCACCTCTCCCTGGGAGAGACACGCGAGGCCGACTGGTGGCGTGCGCAGATGATGCGGGACAAGCCTGAAGAACCGATCGGTGAGACGCAACAGGGTGAGGATGCGCTTCACGAGAGCGACATTCCCTGGTCCTCTTCCACGTGGACCATGCTGGCCATCGGCCTTGAAGACGGCCCACCCACGGCGACGGTCACCTGGAAGCACATGGTCCTGCCTCAGGCTGCCGCCGCGGTGGTCAGGTACGTGCCGACTGCCATCGAGTACGTCGACGACGTCGACCTTCCACTGCCAACCGCCGGCTTCGCTGAGCGCATCGAGGAACTGACAGCCTGGGCCTGACCGGCAACCGGTGACGGCCCGGCAAGGCAGCGCTGAGCCCCGCTGGCAACCAATCGGACGGGGTTGCCGGTTCGTGGGGGTGCCGGCTCCAAGCACCCCCGCACCCCCCACTCTTCTGCGGCTGGCGAGGCAACAGCAACGCCCTTCCCAGGCGTACCGAACGGGTCGTCCCCGAACGACCGGGATGGGCAGCGGTCCGACCGGCGCGGCTCGCTTTCGGGGGGACGGCTGACGACGGGCGGTTGCGTGAACTGAACATTCCTACGGCCATGCCCGCATCCGCTCGGCGAGCGGGAGGCTGGCCGAGGCGTCCGCTGCGGGGAGCCGCGTTGGCGACTGCGAGCTCACCCCGCTGGCTCGCTGGACGCGCGGGACTGTGGCCTGGGCTCTACTGTCGGTTTGCCTTGCGCTGACAGGACCGCGAGGCTCGGGCGGCCCCCGAACGCAGCGCCCCGGGCTGGGGGCCGCCCCGCAACCCACACCTGTTCACCCTCAGCAGGTCACACCGGTCGTCCGCCAGGCGATCGGGGGTACCCCTCATGTCGCTCACACCTCCTCCGCGCAGCTGCTCTGAGGGAGGAACTTGGCAGACTTCTGGGCGAGCACGGCGGCCAGGAACGCGGGTGCCTCGTCGCCCAGCATCCGGTGCAGCGTAACCAGACTGGTGATCGCGGTGTCGGCGACCTCCTCCTGAACGTGGCGCCAAGTATGGCTTTGCCCCTTTCTAGGGTTGGTACCCCAGGCCCCGACTACAGCCTGGGCGGACTCGCCGACCTCTTCGGAGAGCTTGAGGACCTGCAGCGTCCACTGCTGCTCCGGGCTCATCCCGCGTTCCGAGTCCAGGCTCGTAAACAGGTCGGCGAGTTGGCCGATCACGTCCCACAGCGGCAGGTTCGGCGGATATGCATGCAACGGGCGCTCCTTGAGGGGGCAGCGAAGTGACGGGCGTCGCCGGCCATCGAGGGAATCAGGGGGCAGATGCCGTAGCGGTCCCGGCACGGTTTTGGCAGGCGAGCGAACCACTCGCCGACGGGGATCCGGTGCCGGGCGTCGGCGGTGAGTCCGGACAGGAGGGTCATCAGGGGTCGCCGACTCTCGGCCTGCTGCGGTGGGGGCGTGGAGGCCGCGCGGGACTGGTCGGGCAGTGCTCCATCGCCGCCTTCTGGCTCGGCCAGCAACCGAGCACGACCTGAATATCCAGCCGCGATCCCCCCGGGTCCAGGTCCGTGCCTCATGTGGTGCTCCCTCCGGGTGCGTGGGGGGAAGCGGGTCATACGCATCAGCGCGGGGTCGGGCCGGAAACCGAGCCCTTCGTACAAGGGCGCTCGTAGCGGGTGACGCTGTGCTGTTCCAGGTGTTCGAGCAGTGTGGCGAGAGCGGCCTTGGCGTATCCGCGGCGCCGGTAAGAGGGTTCGGCGGCCACCGCGTGGATGCGCGCGGCCAGGCCCTTGGGGTACTTGGGGGGCGGGGAGCAGCGGCTGGAGAAAGGCGAGGGCGCAGCTGGCGAGTCCTTTGTCGGTGGCGTCGATGACGTAGGCCCGGGCGTCGCCTCCGGGGTGCAGTCGGGTGGCGAGCTGGTCCCGGCAGGCGGCGAGCCAGGATGCGTCCAGGGTTCGGACAGGATCAGCTCGGATCGCAGGCGCGCGATCTCGAAGGCGTCGTCGGGGCGTGCCGGCCGGGGATCAGCCACGGTGCGGTCCTTGTCGTAGTGACGGCATGGGGATGAGGTCGAGCCCGTAGCCTGCCGCTTGCCCTCACCGGAGGACTTCATCGCCGGTGACGAGGGTGAGAGGCTGTCGGATGGCGCGAGGCAGGCGGAGCCGGGCCCGTGCCCGGTGGACCGCGGTGAGCTGGTCGGCGGCACTGGACCCCCAGTCGAACAGCTCGATGACCTGCTCCGGGGTGGCCAGCGCCCGGACGTAGGTCTGACCGGTGGCCGGGTCGGGCCGGGAAGGCCCGACGTTGGTCAGCGTGGCGGCCATGCGCACGCGGGCACACGAACCGCCGCTGTGATGCTCGTCCGGCAGGTAGCCGAGGAGACCCGGAACGCTGATCCGGACGGCAGCTTCTTCGGCAGCCTCGCGGATGAGGGTGGCCGCCGGGTCTCCTTGATCCTGAGGTTCGGGAGTGCCGCCGGGCAGGCAGGCGGCACCGTTCGCGGGGTCCAGGAGCACCAACACACGGCCGTCTGCGGCGAACAGCCAGCCCCAGCACTGCCGAACGGGGATCCCGGCGGGTACGGGTCCCTCGTGCCAGGGCCAGTGATGGGTGGCGCGATGCCGGGTGAAGGCGTTCACGCGGTCGAGCAGGGTGGGCACGAGCGGCTTGCCGTCCTCCAGCAGCACGGCGCCGGTGCCGTTGGTCCGGGCCCGCAGAGCGCAAAGGGCACGCCGGGCGTCCCCAGGAGACATCAGACCGGGCAGGTCGGCGGGTTCGACGAACTCGATGTCCTCGATCTCGCCCGGGGCCGGCCGGATCGACGCGATCTGGTCCTCGTCCCAGACGCCGCCGTCGAAGACGTGCAGAAGCTCCCCGGGAAATTTCATGGTGGAGGGTGTCGTGCGGCCGGCGGGGGAGACCCAGTCGACCGCCAGCCCGCGGGTGACGCTCGCCCTGACGCCGAGCTCCTCCTCCAGCTCGCGGGCAGCGCCCTGAGCGGGGGACTCACCCGTGTCGACGGCGCCGCCGGGCAGCAGGCAGGTGGGCCGGTAGCTGACGCGCTGGAGCAGGATCTGACCGCGCTGGTTGGTGATCAGCACGGAGGTGCCCGCCCACAGGGCGGCCGAGGCGCGCAGCGCCCCGTACGCCTCGTCGGTCATCGCCACGCTGGGAGGTTCGTCGGGTGCGGAAGTCGTCGTCATTGTGCTCCGATCGGTTGGTGTTTGCTCGCGGGTGGTGAAGGGGCCGCGAGCACGGGGCGCGGGGTCAGATGGTCAGCTGGTCCGGGTCGCCCTTCGGCGAGCCTGGGTTGAGCCGGGCGAAGTACTCGGTCTGGATGATCCGGATGCGGTCGGCTTTTTTTGGGGGCAGGCGAGGATTCCGGGCAGGGGCCGTTCGCGTGCGACCTCGCCACGGTGCGCGAGCACCGCGCGCCACTTCGCGTCGGCCCAGGGCATGACGTCGACGCTGGTGGTCAGGTACGAGTCCGGCACCGCGAGGCCGTTCTTGTCCGGTGCTGGGCCAGGACACCGCCGGCGAGGAGAGATTCGTCGTCCGGGTGTGCCAAGACGCCCAGAAGGGACGGGCGGGGAGCACCTGTACGGGGCGGGGCCACGATGGTGCTTTCCTTTCGAACGCGATGTGCGTGGGCGACGGGCTAAGCACGGCCAGGTGAGCGATAGGCCTGGAAGTGGGCGGGCGGGTGGTCGAGCGGCAGATTCCGGTTCCAGGCGGTAAGGCACTGGGCGCTCGGTACGAACAGCGGGCCGGGCAGCGCGTCCAGAGGCCAGAAACGCCAGGATCCGATGGTCTCCTCGCGCTGCTCCGGGACGCCGGACCACTGCGTGACGACGACGGGCACTGTCACCCGGACGACGTCGCCCACCCGGTCCAGGAGCGTGCCCAGCACCCGTACGTCGCCGGGATCCGCCACGAGGCCGGCTTCCTCGCGGAGTTCACGGACAGCGGCCTGAGCGAGGGTCTCTCCCGGTTCGACGGTTCCGCCGGCAAGCTCCCACGTACGGCGCAGGTGCCGCCCGAGCAGGACTCCGTCCGGTCCGTGCACGATCACGCCGACGCCCAGCGCGGTATTCGGCGGGGGCGGTGCGCTGGTGCGGGGGCGGCTCGGTACGCGCTGCGGGCGGCGGGCAGCGTACAGCCGGTAGGAGACATGGTTGTCCGGCTTGTCGGAGTCGATCACGGTGACCGCCTCCACGGTGAGACCGTGCTGGACCAAGAGGTCCTCCCACAGCTGCGCCGACAGGACCCACATGTCGACGGGGTGGTCGTCGGTGGTGCCAGGCAGCCGCAGGATCTCGGGTCGCGGGACGACCTCGTTCGACGGCCCGGTGCCGTTCGAGTTGGTGTGCAGCGCGGAGAAGAGCAGGCGGCCGCCGGGCTTGAGGCCGTTGGCCAGGACGGGCAGCAGCCGCTCGGGGTCCAGGTAGGGAACGGAGCAGACGGAGTAGATGAGGTCGTACGGGTCGGCGTCGCGTAGATGGGCCACGGCGTCGGCGCACACCAGGCGCAGGCCTGAGGTGTCGGGGTAGCGAGTGGCGGCGCGCTGGTGCTGTGCGGGGGAGGCGTCGACGGCGGTGACGTCGGCGCCCCGGGCGGCGAGGTGGGCGGCGTGCCGGCCGAGCCCGCTGCCGAGGTCGAGGATGCGCAGGCCGGTCACGTCGCCGAAGACTTCGATGCCGGGGCCGGTGCCGGGGATGCCCCAGTCCCACCGGTCCAGCTCGGGCAGCTCGAGTCCTCGCGCGAGTTGGTGGTTTCCGTAGGTGTTCCAGGTCGCGATGGTGTCCTGCTCGGTGGTCACCGGTCCTCCATCAGATCGCAGGGCGGGGGCTCAGGGACACAGGGCGTAGCAGCGCAGGACGTCGAGGTCGGCGGTGTGGACGGCGGACCAGCCTGCGGTGAGGAGTTCGGCCTGGGCCGGGGTGATGCCGAGGTTCTGCAAGGGGTCGGTGGCGTGGCGGCGGCCGGCGATCTCGGTGACGACCCAGAAGGTTCCGCCCGGGGCGAGGAGGTGGCGGACTCGGTTGAGGAAGGCTGCCTTGTCGTCGATCCACCGGTAGACGAGTCGGCAGGTGATGGCCGCGTACGCCGGTTCCGGCAGGGTTCCGAGGTCGTCGGTGGTGATGTCCATGCGCTGCCAGACCGGCACGATGTCGGATCCGGGGTCCTGGGCGGCGGCGAGCGCGATGGCGGTGGGGGAGCAGTCGATGCCGGTCGTGCGGTAGCCGAGCTGGGCGAGGCGTCGGGCAAGAGCGCCGTCGCCGCAGCCGATGTCGAGGGCCGGGCGGGCGCGGCCAGGGCCGAGGTGGTCCTCCAGCAGCTGGTTCTCGGTGTCGTCGAGCTGCCGGTAGCGGCGGCCTTCGGACCAGAGCGGTTCCCAGTAGGTCGCGGCTGCAGTGGACGTGGTGGTCATCAGGCTCCTTCGCGGGCGGGCGGCACGGCCGCGCGGGCGGGGATCTCCCGCAGCGCGCGGACGGGGGAGGCGAGCACGGCCACGTCGAACCGTTCCACAGCTCCTCGCGTCTCTATACCCCGGAGGACCTCCGAACGGCCCCTGCCGGCCGTGACACCGACGGCCTAGAGCAGGCCGTGGCGTACCTGGCGGCTCGGCCGGGATCCGACGAGGCCGGGGTACGCGGGAGATCGAGCGGCATGTCACGGCGCAACCGCATCGGATCGTCGCCGCGCTGGACTTCATCGAGGCCGGGGGTAGGCAGATCAGGAACAGTGCCACTGCTTCCTATGAGAACCGGCTCGGCGAGCGGCCCGAGTTGTTGACGGCTGTTTCCGGGGAGCAGGTCACTGAGGTCGGGCCGGCGGCCGACCTGAGTGTGGTGAAGGCGGCGGACGCGACCACCGTCACTGTCGGTCAGACCGTCACCTACCGCGTCACCGTCATCAACACCGGTCCGAACCACGCTACCGGCGTCACCGTCGTCGACCCGCTTCCTGAGGGTCTGGTCTTCCTGTCCGCCGAGGCAGCCTCTGGCGCCTACGACCCGGCTGCCGGGCAGTGGGCGGTGGGCGACCTCGCCGAGGGCGCCGG
>NZ_MUMF01000290.1 GCF_002155905.1 Streptomyces tricolor
CCGCCGCCTGATCCGCGGCACACCCCACCACCGCCACAAGGAGCACCGTGCACATCCCGCCCGACATCCTCGCCGTCATACGCGACCGCGCCCAGACCGACGGCCCGCGCCTGATCCTCACCGGGCCGCGGTTGGACCCCAAGCTGTACCAGCGGATCAACGAGATCCTGGAGGCCGTCGGCGGCCGATGGACGCCCAGCGCCGGCGCCCACCTGTTCCCCGTCAACGCCGATGAGGCGCTGGCCCCGGTGTTGGCCACCGGCACCGTGGTCACGCTGCGGGAGAAGCGCCAGCAGGCCCAGTACTTCCCCACCCCGAAGACCATCGTGGACCGCCTGCTGGACCTGGCGCAGGTACAGCCCGGCATGACCGTCCTGGAGCCGTCGGCCGGATCGGGAGCGATCGCGTCCGCTGTGGTAGCCCGCGGTGCGACCGTCGACTGCATCGAGCGTGACCCCGGCTACGCCGCCGTCCTGACCGACGCCGGCCACGAGGTGCGCGTCGCCGACTTCCTTACCGTGCCCGCCGAACCCTCCTACGACCGCATCATCATGAACCCGCCGTTCACCCGCGGCGCCGACATGCAGCACGTTGAGCACGCGCTCCGGTTCCTCAAGGCGGACGGGCTTCTGGTGTCGGTGATGTCGTGGACGGTGACCACCGAGTCCCGGGCGACCGCGAAGTTCCGGGCGCTCGTCGAGGCCCGCGGCGGCACGGTCGAAGCCGTCGGCGAGAAAGCGTTCCGGGAGTCCGGTACCGACGTCCCCACCGTCATCGTCACTATCCCCGCGACCCCGCCCATGAACGCCCAGCCGACCGTGTGGCCTGCCCACGAGGCAGCCGTGCGGGAGGAGCTGGAGTTCCAGGACCCGGCCGTCATCCTCGCCGACATCCGCGCCAATCTCGCCAAGGCGCAGCGGCACTTCGACGCGCTCGCCGAGATGCTCGCCACGCCGGTACGAGCGACCGAGCCACAAGCTGCCGAGGTCGTTGAGCTGCCCCCGCCCCGACAGGAGCAGCTGTCCCTCGACCTCGACGCCACCGCCTGACCACCACCGCCACAAGGAGACCCACATGACCAGCACGCCGCCCCTCGACCTCGACGCCATCCAGGCCCGCGCCGACGCCGCCACCCCCGGACCGTGGGGCGTCTACCAGTACGGCGGCGACAGCCTCATCGAGATCGCCGCCGACCTGGAAGACACCGGCACCGGCTACAGCGCCCGCCGCACGATCGCCCGCTTCGACGAGGAGCCCCTCGACAACGACCCCGGCCACCGAGAGTGGACCGCAGAGGAGGACTGGGCGCAGGTCCAGGCCGATGCCGCGTACATCGCCGCTATGCCGCCCGAGGTGACCAAGGCGCTCGTCGCCGAAGTCCGCCGCCTCCGCGCCGAGCTGGCCGCTGTCACCACCCTGTGCAACGAGCAGGAGATGGCAGCCCGCCTGTTCGAATTCCCCACGCCCGAGTGGATCACTGCCGTCCGCCGGGCGATTGAGACCGCCGCCGAGGAGACGCACGTCGTCGCCGACGACAGCGACGACCCCGAACACGTCGACGACTGCCCCGGCTGCGAAACCGCCGAGACGCCCCTCGACATCCACGACACCATCTGGCTCCAGCAGCGCCCCTGCGGCTGCATCGTCGCCGGCGTCGTGGCCGTCGTCCCCGGCGAATGGAAGCTCGCCACCGCCGAGCAGGCGCACGCGCACTTCAACCCCACCCCGTGGGATCTGGCCCGCGCCGCTGACGCCCAGCTCACCGTCGTGCCCGTGACCGGACGCCAGTACCGCGAGCAGTACCAGGCCCGCTGGCGCTGCGACCAGCACGCCACCCCCGCCGTCCTGCCGCCGTCCGGCGCCTGACCCGCGGCACCACGACCACCACACCGATCGGAGACACGCACCGTGTCCTACGACATCCGCTACGACCCGGACTACGTGACCATCCCGCGGTCCACCTACGAACACCTGAGCGCCTGCTACCTGTCGCCGCTGTCCGGGATGCGCGACCTCGGCGCCGTCCTCGTCCGCGAGTGGGGCCACGACCCCGAGCAGCACCCCGACCTGATGGACGAGCTGGAGATCGAGCTGAGCGCCGCGCACATCGAGACCGCGGCCGACCTGATGCGGCAGCACGGACTCCGCGACCTCCGCGTCGAACCCGCCCCCGCCTCCGCGTGAGCCGGCCCCGCACGACGACCACCACACCGACCCACCCCACCCAGGAGTAGCCCGTGCACACCGAGCCCGAGTACGACGACCAGCCCGCCGACGACGAGTACGACGACACCGTGCCCGTCCCGCCCTACGACCTGCCCGACGGCGACTGGCAGTGAGCCGGACCCGCACGACGACGGCGCCCGCCGACCCACCCACCGGAAGGAACCCCATGACCGACACCGTCACCGTCGACTGCTTCGACGTCGAACTGGACAGCGGCGAGAACCTCAAGGCCCTCGGCGAAGGCAACTACCTCGAACTGGACCAGAGCGTGGCCGGGATGAGCCCTGGGGTCTGGCTGCTGCTCGCCTACGAGGGCGAGTTCGGCGACCGGGCCCGGCTGCGGTGCCTCACTCGCGAAGAGATCGACACCCGGCGCCGCGCCGAAGCGTTCAGCCGCATCTACGAATGACCACCCGCACTACGACGGCCGGCGCTGTTGGAGTCAGCGCCGGCCGCTTGCCCCGACCTTACCGAGGAGCCACCCCGATGACGCAGCTCTACCGCGTCCGCCCGCACCCGGGCAGCGCCGTGTACCCGTGGCGGTGGGAGTGCCTGCACGCCCAGCAGGTCGGCGTCGCCACCCGCCCGGTCCGCTGCACCGCCCACGGCCTCGGCCGGACCGCCGCCGAAGCCGACCAGGCCGCCACCCGCCACGCCGACACCCACACCCAGGAGCCCCGATGACCCAGCCCACCCCGAAGGCTGCCGACCTCCGCGTTGCTGAGGCGCGCCGCGCCGTTCACGAGTCCCTGGTCCTGCTGCCCGCCGGGGAGGCGGACCGGGTACGCGCGCTGATCGCCGACCTGGAGACCGCCGTGGAGGGCCGGGCCGCGATGCGCGCCGCCGCGTCTGCCGTGGTGTCCCCGCCGCCGAGCCGAGCCGCCGTGCCGGCCGACTGGATCGACGGCCACCCCCAGTTGGAGGCGATCGCCGCCGCGGTGTGGGAGCACTGCCGCACCGAGGGCACGAGCATCGTGGCCGACGACCCGCGGAACATCGCCGTCGCCGCACTCGCAGCCGCGTTCCCCGCGCCGACCGGGCAGGCCGCCGGGCTGCTGTGGGCCGCCGACCAGATCGACGCCGAGACCCGGCAGGCGAAGGCGGACGGCGTGCTGGAGCCGGACAAGTTCCGGCCGTGCCGGGACGCATCGGCGCAGCTGCGTCGGCTGGCCGGCGAGCAGCCCGAACCGCCTGCCACCGGGTCCAGCCTCACCCCGGCCGACTGGGCGCAGGCCGTCGCCGCCGCCAGGCTGCTCGGCGGCCACCCGGCCGACCCGGGCGTGTGCGAGGTGGAGGCCCGGCGGATCCTCGCCGCCGGACAGCAGGCGGCGGGCGACGAGGCGGTGGGCCGTGGCTGACCTGGCGCACGCCGAGTTCCTCTACGAACTGTGGGACGCCAACTGGGACGAGGGTCCCCTCGGCAACTACCAGATCCTGGCCCACCCGATCACGAAGAAGACCCCCAAGCGGATCTACTTCGTCTTCCTCAACCAGCGCCGAACCTCGTTTGTCGACCGGCAGAAGATCGAAGCCGCAGGCGAGGTCTACCACGGCTACACCATGCGCCGCCTGCATCTGACTCCGCCGGAGATTCCCGACCGGGAGAAGAAGCCGTCCCTGCCCGAGCTGCGGAAGGCGATGGCCGACGCGCACCCGGATCGTGGCGGCAGTGATGAGGCGTTCATCGCCGCCCGCCGCCGGTACGAAGCCGCGAGGTTGTCCGCCTGACCGTCACCCTGCCGGGGGTCGTGCCCGTGCACGGCCCCACGGCGGGCCCTGAGCGGCCGTCTCCCGGCCTCACAGGGGTTCGCGCGGCACATGCAACGCCGAACCCGCCCCCAGGGCCTCACAGGGGCGCACAGCACCCTCACAGTCGAAAGGACCCCGATGCTCACCCCCGCCCAGTGGACCACCATCCGTCACCTCACCGACTGGCTCGACCAGCAGAACGGCCGCAGCCAGGAAGAGATCGGCCTCCGCATCCTCAAGCTCGCCGAAGAACAGGGCGAGGTTGCCCAGGCGTGGATCGGCTACACCGGCCAGAACCCCCGCAAGGGCGTCACCCACACCCGCGACGATGTCGCCGACGAACTCTGCGACGTCATCGTCACCGCCGCCGTCGCCCTCACCACGATCAGCGACCACCCCGCCGACCACCTGACCGCGAAGCTCGCCAGCATCGCCGCCCTCCGCATCCCGGCCTGACCCCGCCCAGGCCCGCCGCACCCATAC
>NZ_MUMF01000291.1 GCF_002155905.1 Streptomyces tricolor
GTGGAGCCGGGACCCGCCCGATCGTCGGGTGCGGGACGAGCGGGTCCCGGAGCGGGTGGGGGTGTCACGCGGTGGTGCAGGCGGTCCCGTTCAGGCTGAAGCCGGCGGGCTTGGCGAAGGTGCCGCCGTAGCTGCCCTGGAACCCGAAGGACACCTGGCCGCCGGGCGCGATCTGCGCGTTGTGGGCGAGAGCGCTCGCCGTGACCGCGCCGGAGGAGGGTGTCACGGTGGCGCCCCAGGCGCTGCTGATCTGCTGCCCGGACGGCAGGGTGAAGGCCAGCTTCCAGCCGTTGACGGGGGAGGAGCCGGTGTTGGTGACGGTGACGTCGGCGGTGAAGCCGCCCGGCCAGACGTTCGTCGCGTACGCCACCTTGCAGGCCGTCGAGCCGCCGGAGCCGCCGCTGCCGGTGTTGACGGTGGAGGAGAAGGAGTTCACGGCGAGGCCGGCGCCGTTCTGCCAGGGCTCGAAACCGGCCTGCACACTGGTCAGGTACCAGCTGTCCTGCGCGAGCCCCCGGGAGACGGCCTGCCGGACGAAGTCCATGACGTCGAAGCTCCAGCTGGTGATCGCCGACGGCGCGACGAAGGACAGGACGTCGTTGGAGCCGTTGTTCCCGGACCACACCTGCCACTGGCGCCCGGCCACGGTGGCGGTGCCGACCTGCGAGCCGACGGGCTGGACGGGACCCACCTTGTTGAACCAGACCATGATCTCCGTCCGGCTGACGCCGTCGGTGCGGGGCGTGGGGTCGAGCCAGATGTCGTACGCGGCGTCGTACACGGCGTTGCTCACGTACGTGTACGAGATGCTGGTGGGCGCGCTGGAGATGGTGCCGAGCCGGGCCGGAAGGTTGGTTCCGGGCGAGCAGTTGGTGTAGTGGCAGCCGTTGAAGACGGACGGGTACGACTTCGGGGCACCGTTCGTCGGCACCGAGCCGTCGGCCTGTGTGACGCGGAATCCGGAGTCGGTGACCGAGATGCACTGGGTGTCGCTGGTGCCCCAGCGGTTGTTCTGGACGACGTAGCGGTTCTGGATCGTCGTCGACCCGTACTGTTCGCAGATCGTGGTGTCGGCCTGCGCCGCCGGAGCGACGGTGAGCAGCGCCGCCAGCGCTGCCAGGGCGGTGAGGAGCACGCCCAGCAGGCCGCGCGTGCCACGGACATGGTGCTTGGACGGTCGCATGCGGGTCCTCTCCATGACGGTGGAGCACAGTGCGGGAGCGCTCCCATGTGCGCAGGGATGGGAGCGCTCCCATTTCCCCCGTTGGGCTGGGACTCTAGGGAGAGTCCATGTCCCTGACAAGACTGAGGGCGGAGGAAGCGTCGAAGAACTTTCGAAGCCGCAGGTCGGAGCGGGGCGCCTGCGCGGCCGTCCCGCGCTGGGAGCGCTCCCGAAGTGCCGGCCGAGTCACCGAGCGGCCGGTGCGGCAGCGCCTCTCAGGCCGAGTCGCGCACCACCAGCTCCGTACGGAGGATCACATGCCGCCACGCCACGGACGACTCCTCGACCTCCTCCAGGAGCAGCCGGACCATGGCCCGCCCGATCTCCTCCAGCGGCTGCCGTACGGTGGTCAGCCGGGGCTGGGTCCGCTCGGCCAGCGGGAAGTCGTCGAAGCCGATGACGGCGACGTCCTCCGGCACCCGGCGGCCCGCCGCGCGCAGCGCCTGCAGGGCCCCGGCGGCCGTGGTGTCGGAGGCGGCGAGCACACCGTCGATCTCCGGATGCCGCTCGATCAGCCGTTCCATGGCGCGCCGGCCGCTCTCCTCGGTGAAATCGCCCTCGGCGACCCAGGACGGCAGCGCCTCCAGCCCGGCCTGGGCCAGGGCCTCGCGGTAGCCGCGCAGCCGGCACTGGGCGACGTACATGTCGAGCGGCCCGGTGATCGTGGCGATCGTCCGCCGGCCCGACTCCAGCAGGTGGGCGACCGCGCTGCGGGCACCGCCGACATTGTCCGCGTCGACGTAGCTGACGTGCTCGTCGGCCGAGCGGCGGCCCAGCAGGACCGTCGGCAGCCGGGCCTCGGCGAGCATGTCGGGCAGCGGATCGTCGGCGTGCACGGACATCAGCAGCACCCCGTCGACCCGGCCGCCGCGGGCGTACTCCAGGAAGCGCCGCCGCTCGGGGTCCGAGCGGACCAGCGTCAGCAGCAGCTGCATCCCGGTGTCCGTCAGGGCGTCGCCGAGCGAGGTGACGATCTCCGAGAAGAACGGCTCCGCGAACATCCGCCAGTCCGGCTCCGTCATGACGAGCGCGACGGCGTCGGCGCGCCGTCCGGCGAGCGAGCGGGCCGCGAGATTGGGCACGTAGCCCAGTTCCGCGATGGCCTGCTGCACCACCCGGCGTGTCGACTCCTTCACGCCCGCCTCGTTGTTGACGACGCGGGAGACCGTGCCCCGGCCCACTCCGGCGTGAGCGGCCACCTCCTCCAGCGTCGGCGTGCCAGGACGCCGCTTGCCCATGACCACCTCCCCCCACGAGATCACCGATATTACGGGGCACGCGACGGCGGGCGCACAGCATGTCTTCGGCCGAACGCGGGGCGGGCGGCGCGGCGTATACGATCACCGCCGGACCGGAGCGCGAGGGGTGCGGGGACGACCGGTGGACGCGGCCGGACTGCCCGACCGGACAGACCACGGTTCCATGCCGCACAGGGTTCGCACGCCGCCGGCGCCGAGGCTGTGCAGCGGCGCGCAGCGCCCGCGAGGTCGCCACGCTCGGTACGGTCTCCGGCGCCCACCTGGTCGCGCCGACCGCCGCCGGCGCCCGGACGGAGGCCGGCATGGACGATCCTGGCTGCTCCGCCACCGCCTGCGGGCCGCTGGAGTGCACCCCGGGGGGCGGATTCGCCCGGGCCGTCGCACCGCCGGGTGAGCGCGTCCGCGTCCGGATCCGGTGCCCGGTGTCGCCCGGGCGGAGGCCCTCCGTACGGCATGGACGATCCCGGCTGCTCCGCCACCGCCCGCGGGTCGCCGGAGTGCACCCCGGGGGGCGGGTCCGCCTGGGCCGTCGCACCGCCGGGTGAGCGCGTCCGCGTCCGGATCCGGTGCCCGGCGTGGTGCCGTCCGTGCCTCGGTCCGCGGGAGCCCTGGCCGGCCTGCCGGGGCAGCGGTTCGTCGCCCAGGTCGCCTTGCCGTAGCTGCCGGGCCGACTCTTCGCGCACACCAGGCACCGCGCAGGACCGGGCGCGCCCAGTTCGCGGTCCCCGCCTTCGCCCCCCATGACGCCGCCGCACCGTCGCGCGCCCCCGGCCCGGTCCGCGTCAGAGTTCCATGAAGTCGAACAGGGCCGACGGATCCGGTTCCGGGACGCTGTCCAGCGTCTGCTCCGCCCAGATGACCTTGCCCCGCGCCGCGTAGCGGGTCCCCCAGATGTCCGCGAACTGGGAGACCAGGAACAGACCGCGGCCTCCCTCGTCGGTGGTGGCCGCGCGGCGCAGCCGGGGCGAGGTGTTGCTGCCGTCCGACACCTCGCAGACCAGGGTGCGGCCCAGCAGCAGCCTGACCCGCACGGGCGGAGCGCCGTAGCGGAGGGCGTTGGTGAGCAGTTCGCTGAGGATCAGCTCCGTGGCGAACGCCGTCCCCTCCAGCCCCCAGTCGGCGAGCCGTCGGCTCACCTCCCGGCGCACCCGGGGCACGGCCTCGACGTCGAACGGGACGTCCCAGGTCGCCACGCACGAGGGGGCGAGCAGCCGGGTCCGGGCGACCAGCAGCGCCACGTCGTCCCGGGGGTGCAGGGGCAGCATCGTCTCCACCAGGGCCCGGCAGGTCTCCTCCGGCGTCCGGTCCGGATGGGCGATGGCCGCGGAGAGCATCGCCAGGCCCTCGTCGATGTCCCGTCCGCGGTTCTCGATCAGGCCGTCCGTGAACAGGACGAGACGGCTGCCCTCGGGCAGGTCCAGCTCACCGGACTCGAAGGGATGCCCGCCCACGCCCAGCGGCGGCGAGAGGGGAAGGTCGGGGAAGGTCACCCTGCCCTCGGGGTCCACCACGGCGGGTGCGAGGTGCCCGGCGCGGGAGAGCGTGCAGTGCCCGCCGACCGGATCGTAGATGGCGTAGAGGCAGGTGGCCCCGGTCAGCGGCACCCGGTCGTCGTCGGCGGTCGCGGACTGCGTGTCCAGCCGGGTCACCATCTCGTCGAGGTGGCCGAGCAGCTCGTCCGGGGCCAGGTCCAGCGAGGAGAAGTTCAGTACGGCCGTACGCAGCCGCCCCATGGTCACCGCGGCCTGCAACCCGTGCCCCACGATGTCACCCACGACCAGGGCCACCCGGAAACCGGGCAGCGGGATGACGTCGAACCAGTCGCCGCCCACACCCGAGCGCGCCGGCAGATAGCGCGAGGCGATCTCCAGCGCGTCCTGCTCCGGCAGGCCCAGCGGCAGCAGGTTGCGCTGCAGCGTCACCGCCAGCTCGTGCTCGCGGGAGTACCGGCGCGCGTTGTCGATCGCGACGGCGGCCCGGGCCACCAGCTCCTCGGCCACGGCGACGTCCTCCTCGTCGAACGGGAGAGCGCCCGCACCACGCCAGAGGTTGACCATGCCGAGGACCACCCCGCGAGCCCGCAGCGGCACCGCGATCAGCGAGTGGATGCCGTAGTCCAGCGCCCGCTGGGCACCCTCGGGGTCCTGCGCCCGCCAGTCCTGGGCGGTGTGCAGGTCGGGCACCAGGACGGCCTTGCCCCGGCGCAGGGCCGCCACCATCGGCGTGTCGGCCATCACGAACCGGATCACATCGCCCACCGGCTGCAAAGGATGCCCGCTCTGCGACGCGCGCAGCGCGGTACGACGCATCTCGCGCACCGCGCTCGACGGCTCCTGGCCGCGCAGCACGGAGTCGAGGAGTTCCACGGTGACGAAGTCGGCCATCCGGGGGACCGCCACCTCGGACAGCTCCTCCGCCGTACGCTGCACGTCGAGTGTGGTGCCGATCCGCACGCCCGCCTCGTACAGGAAGGACAGCCGGCCCCGCGCCACCTCGGCCTGGCCGGACAGCGCCTGCAGCTCCGTGGTGTCACGGAAGGTGGCGACCAGCCCCTGAACGCCGCCGAACGGGGCGGTGGGCCGGATGTTCACCGCCAGCAGCCGGTCCCCGGCCGGGATCACCTCGTCGGTCGCCGTCTCCTCCGACTCCAGCAACCGCGTGAGCCGCGGCCCCAGCCCCAGCTCCCGCACCTGCCGCTGGTCGACGTCCCCGGGCAGGTCCAGCAGCCGCTGCGCCTCGTCGTTGGCGAGCCGGACCCGCCCGTCGCCGCCGACGATCAGCACCCCTTCGCGCACGGCGTGCAGCACCGCGTCGTGGTGCTCGTACATCCGGGTCATCTCGGCCGGCCCCAGCCCGTGGGTCTGCCGCAGCAGGCGGCGGCTGACCAGAGCCGCGCCGCCGGTCGCCAGGACGAGCGCCCCCGCCGCCGCGCCGAGCAGCAGCGGCAGCTGCCGGTGCAGCACATGGCCCACGTTGGCGTACTGGATCCCGGCGGTGACCATGCCGACCACACGCCTGCTCGCGTCCGTCACCGGGACGACCGCGCGGACGGCGTCGGTCGGCCGGCCGTGGAACGTCTCGGTGAACGCCTCACCCGCGGCGGCCCGGCCGACGCCCTGGGCCTTCGTGCCGATCAGGGCGGGATCGGGGTCGGTGAGGCGGACGCCGTGCTTGTCCAGGACGCTGATGAAATCGACGCCGGCGCCCTTCTGCGCCTGCTCCGCGGCCGGCTGCAGCCGGGCCGTCGGATCCGGCGACCGCAGCGCGAGCGCCGTCCCGGGGGCGTGCGCGAACGCCTCCGCCGCGGCCAGGGACCGGTCCGCGGCGCTGCGCTCGGCGTCGTAGAGCCCCTGCACCACCAGGGCGGCGGACGCCACCGCGACCAGCAGCAGCATGATCAGCGCCTGGAGCACGAACACCTGCGCGGCGAGCGTGCGGACGCTCAGGGACGACGAGAGGCGGCGTCCGCGTGACGGCCAGGGCCTTCGTCTACGGGACGGATCGGATGACCCACGTGTGCCGGGCGGCGGCGCCGCGCTCGCCCATGGCCAGCGGGAACGTCCGCTCATCTCCCTTTTCTAGCACTGGACCTCCGTGCTCGGCGACCGGTGTGCCCGCGGATGGCGCAGGCACCGTGAACGTCCTGCGAGACGCCCCCTGCGCACGCGGGGCGCGCACCACCAGCGCAGGGCGCCCACCGCCGCTCCGGCGCGCTCCTGACGCCGATGGCCGGGGCGCGGTCATCAGGCTTGGCGCCCCCGCGTCGCGCCCGGCGGGGAGGGTCGCGCGCGGCTTCCCGCCCCGCACTCCCCGGCCGTGGTGGAACATGCCGTGGAGTGGAGCAATCGTTGGCGCGTCGCCGCGCGGCCGACCAGGCTGGACGTCTTGTCGAGTTGCCGTGACAGGAGTCCGTGTGCGCAGACCACGTATGCCGAAACCTGGACATACCGGTCGGGAGCCGGAGGACGGCGCCGGTGCGCGGACGCAGTTGCCGGCGCCTCCGGCGTGGATGCGGTGGCTACCGGTCCTGTACGTCGCGGCCCTCCTGCTGCTGGAGCCGGCGACGCCGGTGGAGTGGCCGGTGAGCTTCGTGCTGATCGCCCTGCCCCTGGTCGCCGCCTTCGCCCACGGACCGGCCGTCGTCGCCGGCACCACGGTGTTCGCCATCGTCATGGAAGGCGTCCTGGCCGGCACCCCGTGCTGCGCGGGCCGCTCGGTCGGCTACCTGTGGGACCGCCACTACGTCGCCGCCTACGTCTGCACCGCTCTGGTGGGCGTCCTCGGCACGATCCTCGCCGCGCACCGCACGCACCGGGAGCGCACCCTGGCCGACGTCCGGTTCGTGGCCGACATCGCCCAGCGGGTCCTGCTGAGACCGGTCCCGCACCGGATCGGCAGTCTACAGCTGGAGAGCCTCTACCTGTCCGCCGCGGCGGAGGCCCGCATCGGCGGCGACCTCTACGAGGCCGTCCCCACCCGGTACGGGGTCCGGCTGCTCATCGGCGACGTCCGGGGCAAGGGCCTGCTCGCGGTGGAGACGGCCGCGGCCCTGCTCGGCGCGTTCCGCGAGGCGGCGCACGACGAGCCCGATCTGCCCGCGCTGGCCGACCGGGTGGAGACCAGCATGGACCGCAGGGCGGCACTGCTGGGCGGAGGCGAGGTGGGCGAGCGGTTCGTCACCGCGGTGTTCGCCGAGATCCCCGCCGAGGAGCCGCTGGTCCGCGTCGTCAACTGCGGCCATCCGCCCCCCGTCCGCATCCGGGACGGACAGGCGCGGGAACTGGACAGCGGCCGTTCGGCTCCGCCGCTCAACCTCGGCATGCTGGTCGGGGAGCCGTACCACGTCGACACCTACTCCTTCCGGCCCGGCGACCAGCTCCTGCTGTACACGGACGGCATCACGGAGACGCGCGACGCGGACGGCGCCTTCTACCCCCTGCTCCAGCGCCTCCGTGCCTGGTGCTCGCTGCCGCCCCGGGAGCTGCTGGAGCGGCTCCATCATGATCTGATGGCCTACAGCGGCGACCGGCTGGAGGACGACATCGCGGCGCTCGCCGTCTGCCTCCCCGCCCACGCGCCCTCCGTTCCGCCGCCGTCCCCGGCCGGATGAGCCGGGCCTCGGCTCAGCAGACGGTGCGGGCGGCCGGAAACCGTCCGGGCCCGGCCGTACCCGCCGCCACGCCTCGCCGGTGTCCGTGCACCCGCACCCGCACGCGCGCGCCCCGCCGTCGCCGCGCGGCTTCGTCACCGCGTGGGGGCGAAGAGCCCCGCGCACGGCAGATCGACCAGGAACTCGTCCGCCCCGTCCGCCGCGCGCACCGGAACCAGGTCCGGTGCGCGGCCGACGGCTCGCTCCGCGCCCACCCGGTGCACCAGCGTCCCGAAGAGCGTCCGCCGGGCCCGTGACCGGGCGCGCCGGTCCTCGCCCCGGGCCCGCATCGTCGCCCCCGGATCCGTGTCCCGCACGCCGTACGGCCGCCGCCTCAAGCACCCCTGCGCGCACGCAGAGCCACGGGCCGCCGTCACAGGGAAGGACGGCGGCCCGGGGCAGGCGGGGGCGCGGACGGGCGCGGCACCGGTCAGGGGATGCGGGCGACCCCCGCGTAGATGCCGCTGCCCTCCGGTTCCGCGTCCGCGGCCGAGGCGCTCCACTCCGTGGCCGTCACCAGGCCGGGCGGCACGAGGTCGAGGCCGTCGAAGAAGCGCTCCACCTCCGCGCGCGACCGGAATGCGAGCTGGATGCCGCCCTTGGCGTACTCGGCGGTGACCTGTGCGGCGAGTTCCGGATACAGGTCGGACGCGGCGTGCGACAGCACCAGGTAACTGCCTGGGGGCAGCGTGTCGACCAGCCTGCGGACGATCCCGTGGGCGTCCTGCTCATCGGTGATGAAGTGCATCAGCGCGATCAGCGACAGCGCCATCGGGCGGGTGAAGTCCAGGACCTGCCGGGCGTGCCGGACGATGGACTCCGGCTGCCGCACATCGGCCTGGACGTAGTCGGTGACCCCCTCGGCGCTGCTGACCAGCAGGGCCTCGGCGTGGCGCAGGACGATGGGGTCGTTGTCGGTGTAGACGACCTTCGCCGACGGGACGATGCCCTGCACGATCTGGTGGAGATTGGGCTGGGTGGGGATGCCCGTGCCGATGTCCAGGAACTGGTCGATGCCCTGCGCGGCGAGCCAGGCCGCGGCCCGGTGCATGAACGCACGGTTCTGCCGTGCCGCGTCCCTCGCCTCGGCCGGCAGCCGCTCGCCCACGGCCTCGTCGATCGGGTAGTTGTCCTTGCCGCCCAGCAGCCAGTCGTAGACCCGCGCGGGATGCGCCTTGCTGGTGTCGATCGCCAGGGGCGACGGTGACTCGGTCGTCATGACAACTCCGGTGCGCGGATGAGCGGTTCGGGCAGTGAGTTCGATCATCCTACTCGGGCGGACGAGGGGGCGTCGCCGCGCGGCCCGGCGCGGCCGCCTGCGCGCCGGTGGCCTCGGCGCCCCGGTACGCCGTCGGCGGCCGGCCGAGGAGCTTTCTGAACGCGGTGGTGTAGGCGGCGGGGTTGTCGTAGCCCAGCATGGCCGCGACCCGCGTGACGGGTGTGCCCGTGGCGAGGTGCCGCAGGGAGTGCAGGACACAGGCACGCTGCCGCCACTGCGAGAAGCTCAGGCCGGTGCCGCGCCGGAACAGGCGGGCGAGGGTGCGTTCGCTGATGTGGAGCGCCGCGCACCACCGCGCGGGCGGGTCATGGACGTCCGGCCGCCGCAGGAACGCCTCGCACAGGCCGCGCAGCCGGGGATCGGCCGGCAGCGGCAGGTCGAGCGGCAGCGGGGCGAGGTTCCGCAGCTCGTGGAGGAGCAGATCGGCGACCGCGGCGTCACGGCTGTGCGCGGGGTAGCGCGGCTCCATCTCGACGGCCTCCAGGATCAGCGCCCGGAGCAGGGGGGAGACGTCGACGGCCCGGCAGCGGGCGGGGAACCACGGCACGGCGGCCGGTTCGATGTAGAGGCTGCGGGTGCTGACCCCCGTCATCGCGACCTGGTGCCGGGTCCCGGGCGGAATCAGGACCGCACGGGCGGTGGGAATCGTCCAACTGCCGTCCGCCGTCTCGACCCGCATGACGCCCGTGGCCGCGTACAGCACCTGGGCACGGCGGTGTGCGTGCCAGACGAGCAGGTGGTCAGGAGGGTAGTCGGTGCCGATGGCCAGCACCGCGCGATCGAGATCGTCCACCTCCGCGACCGGGACGTTGCGCATGCCGCGAGCGTACGCGGGACGGTACGGTCCTGTCCGCTGCGCGTAGGAAGTCGGCGCCTCATCGATTGTCCGCCAGGAGCCGTGATCCCTAGCGTCGCACCCGTGCAGACCTCCTTCCTCACCCTCCTGTGCTTCGGCTGCCTGACCGGCGTCACCACCGTGCTCTTCGGCTTCGGCGGCGGCTTCGTCACGGTCCCCGTCGTCCACGGCGTCCTGACCGCCACGGCACGTCCTGGAGACGCCATGCACGTCGCGGTGGCCACCTCGGCCGCGGTCATGCTCGTGAACGCCGCGACGGCGGCACTCGCGCAAGGGCGGCAGGGCCGGCTGCGCCGCGCGTACGTCTGGCCGCTGGCGGCGTACATCGCGATCGGCGCCGCCGCCGGGTCCCTCGCCGCCACCGCGCTCGGCGACACGGCGCTGCGTCTGCTGTTCGCCGCCTACCTGCTGGTGACGATCACCGACAGTCTCCTGCGCGAGGGCTTCCTCTCCGTGGCGCACCGGCCGCGTCCCGAGCCGCTGGGCCGGGCCACCACCACCCTCGGCGGCATGGGCATCGGCCTGGTGGCCGCGGCCCTGGGCGTGGGCGGCAGCGTCATGACGGTCCCCCTCCTGCGTCGCAGGGGCCTTCCCATGGCCGAGGCGACCGCCCTGGCGAACCCCCTCAGCGTCCCCGTCGCCGTGGCCGGCACCCTCGTCTACGCCGTAGCCCCCACCACGGCCGCAGGCCCGGGACAGCTCGGCTACGTCGATCTCACCGCCGGCGCCGCCCTGCTCCTCGGCTCGCTGCCCGCCATCGCCGTGGCCAGGCGGATCACCGGCCGCGTCCCCGACCGCGTCCACTCCGTCGCCTACGTCCTGCTGCTCCTGCTGGTCCTGATCGTGACGGTGTCCCTGGGCGTCTGAGGCCCGGCCGTGCGTTCCGTCCGGGGCCGCGCGGCGCACTCTCCGCACGAGCTGACACAACGTCAGGCCCTCGTTTCATGCGTGCATCCCGCCGGACGGGGCAGCAGGTCAAGCTCCGGCCGCGCTCGCGGCCGAGGGACGCGGCACGCGTTGGACAGTGCGGAGGGAGGTGTGGCAGAAAGATCGTCGGCATGCACGGCCGTGCCTGGCCTGGCTTTCACCACCGATCGCGGCGGGGTACTCTGCATCTTATTTGCTATACGACAATGATCCGGACGATGTCGTGCGGCGTCGAGGGGGCGGTCCGTCGAGGGCCGTGACGGTGTCCCGCATGCCGGCGGAACTCCTGGTAATCAACGAGGATTGGTCATGGCTGAGACGACGGTCGACGATGTGCGTCCGGTACCGCGCAGCCGCGCGCGCAAGGTGGGGGAGCCGGAGCTGCGGCAGCTGTTGGCCGGACTGACGGCGGTCCGCGACGGCGACTTCGGCACCCGCCTGCCGGACGGTGCGGACGGCCTGCTGGGCGAGATCGCCACCGTGTTCAACGGCATGGTGGACCAACTCTCCCTCGTCACCTCCGAGGTGACCCGGGTCGCCCGCGAGGTGGGCACGGAGGGCACCCTCGGCGGCCAGGCCCGGGTTCCGGGCGTCTCCGGCACCTGGGCCGACCTGACCGATTCGGTCAACGCGATGGCGGGCAACCTGACCACCCAGGTGCGTGACATCGCGCAGGTGGCCACGGCGGTCGCGAAGGGCGACCTGTCCCAGAAGATCGACGTGGACGCGCGCGGCGAGATCCTGGAGCTGAAGAAGACCATCAACACGATGGTCGACCAGCTGTCGTCCTTCGCCGAGGAGGTCACCCGGGTCGCCCGCGAGGTGGGAACCGAGGGTAACCTCGGCGGGCAGGCCGACGTCAAGGGCGTGTCCGGCACCTGGCGGGACCTGACCGACTCCGTCAACTCCATGGCCGGCAACCTCACCGCGCAGGTGCGCAACATCGCCCAGGTCACCACGGCGGTGGCGCAGGGCGACCTGTCGCAGAAGATCACGGTGACGGCGCGGGGCGAGATCCTGGAGCTGAAGGAGACCATCAACACGATGGTCGACCAGCTGTCCGCGTTCGCCGAGGAGGTGACCCGGGTGGCCCGCGAGGTGGGCACGGAGGGCATCCTCGGCGGGCAGGCCGATGTCAAGGGCGTGTCGGGCACGTGGCGGGACCTGACTGACTCCGTCAACTTCATGGCGGGCAACCTCACCGCGCAGGTCCGTTCCATCGCCCAGGTCGCCACGGCGGTGGCGCAGGGCGACCTGTCGCAGAAGATCACGGTGACGGCGCGGGGCGAGATCCTGGAGCTGAAGGAGACCATCAACACGATGGTCGACCAGCTGTCCGCGTTCGCCGACGAGGTCACCCGCGTCGCCCGCGAGGTGGGAACCGAGGGCAACCTCGGCGGGCAGGCCACCGTGCGGGGCGCCTCGGGCACGTGGAAGGACCTCACGGACAACGTCAACGTGATGGCCTCCAACCTGACCAACCAGGTGCGGTCCATCGCGCAGGTCGCCACCGCCGTGGCCCGCGGCGACCTCTCCCGGAAGATCACGGTCGAGGCCAAGGGCGAGGTCGCCGAACTCGCCGCGGTCATCAACACCATGGTCGACACGCTGTCCGCGTTCGCCGACGAGGTCACCCGGGTGGCCCGCGAGGTCGGTACCGAGGGCCGGCTCGGCGGGCAGGCCCGGGTGCCGAACGTCGCCGGCACCTGGAAGGACCTCACGGAGTCCGTGAACTTCATGGCGAACAACCTGACCGGGCAGGTGCGCAACATCGCCCTGGTCACCACGGCCGTCGCCAAGGGAGACCTGTCGAAGAAGATCGACGTTGACGCCCGGGGCGAGATCCTTGAGCTGAAGACGACGATCAACACGATGGTCGACCAGCTGTCCTCCTTCGCCGCCGAGGTCACGCGAGTGGCCCGCGAAGTGGGCAGCGAGGGCCGGCTCGGCGGCCAGGCCGAGGTCGAGGGCGTGTCCGGCACCTGGAAGCGCCTCACCGAGAACGTCAACGAACTCGCGGGAAACCTCACCCGCCAGGTACGGGCCATCGCCGAGGTCGCCAGCGCGGTCGCCGAGGGTGACCTCACCCGTTCCATCACCGTCGACGCCTCCGGCGAGGTCGCCGAACTCAAGGACAACATCAACGCGATGGTCGGCTCCCTGCGCGAGACGACCCGGGCCAACCAGGAACAGGACTGGCTGAAGTCCAGCCTCGCCCTGATCTCCGGCCTGATGCAGGGCCACCGTGACCTCGCGGTCGTGGCCGAACTCGTGATGGACGAGCTGACGCCGCTGGTCTCGGCCCAGTACGGCGCCTTCTACCTCGCCGAGGAGACCCCGGACGGCACGGAACTGCGACTCGTCGGCTCGTACGGCCGCCCCGCCGGCGACGGAGCGACCCGCCGCTTCAAGCTGGGGGAGTCGCTGGTCGGCCAGGCGGCCCGCAGCAGGCGTGTCATCGCCGCCGACGGCGTGCCCGGCGACTACGTCACGATCTCCTCCGGGCTCGGCAGCACCGCCCCCGGCAGCCTGATCGTGCTGCCGATCGTCGTCGACGACCAGGTGCTCGGCGTCATCGAACTCGCCTCGTTCACCGCGTTCACCCCCGTCCACCGGGACTTCCTCGAACAGCTGATGGAGACGGTGGGCGTCAACGTCAACACCATCCTCGCCAACGCCCGCACCGACGAACTGCTCGGCGAGTCCCAGCGGCTCGCCGCGGAACTCCAGGCGCGCTCCGAGGAACTCCAGGTCCAGCAGGAAGAACTGCAGCGCTCCAACGCCGAACTGGAGGAGAAGGCGGCGCTGCTCGCGGCGCAGAACAGCGACATCGAGGCCAAGAACCTGGAGATCGAACAGGCGCGTCAGGAACTGGAGGACCGCGCCCAGCAGCTGTCCCTCGCCTCCAAGTACAAGTCGGAGTTCCTGGCCAACATGAGCCACGAACTGCGCACCCCGCTCAACTCGCTGCTCATCCTGGCGAAGCTGCTGGCCGACAACGCCGAGGGCAACCTCTCCCCGAAGCAGGTCGAGTTCGCCGAGACCATCCACGGGGCCGGCTCCGACCTGCTCCAGCTGATCAACGACATCCTGGACCTGTCGAAGGTCGAGGCGGGCAAGATGGACGTCTCCCCGACGCGGATCGCGCTCGTCCAGCTCGTGGACTACGTCGAGGCCACCTTCCGGCCGCTGACCACCCAGAAGAGCCTCGACTTCACGATCACGACCGCCCCCGGCGTGCCGTCCGAACTGATCACGGACGACTCCCGGCTGCGGCAGGTCCTGCGGAACCTGATCTCCAACGCGGTCAAGTTCACCGAGCGGGGCAGCGTGGAACTGCGCATCGAGACGGCCCCGGAGAACGCCCTGCCCGCCGCCGCGCAGCGCGACGGCGCCGTCCTCGCCTTCCGCGTGAAGGACACCGGCATCGGCATCGCCGAACAGCACCTCGAAGCCATCTTCGAGGCGTTCAAGCAGGCGGACGGCACCACCAGCCGCAAGTACGGCGGCACCGGCCTCGGCCTGTCGATCAGCCGCGAGATCGCCCACCTGCTCGGCGGCGCCCTGACCGCGGAGAGCACCCCCGGACAGGGCAGTACGTTCACGCTGTACCTGCCGGTGACCCGCGCCGACTTCGAGCACGAGGCCGGCCGTACGGCGGAGGGAGCCCCCGCCACCGGCCGCCCGGCCGCGGAGACGGCGAGCGAGAGCCGGCGCTCGCCCGGCCCGCAGAGCGAGCCCCGCAGGCCGCGCAGACTGCTGGTCATCGAGGAGCGCCCGCGCGGACTGCTGTCCCTCGTCGCCGAGAGCGCCGTCGGCGAACTCGCCGGCGGACACGACCGGGAACCCTTCGAAGTGATGACGGCGGTCGGACCGCGGGACGCGGCCAGCATCCTGGCGACCGCTCCCGTGCACTGCGTCGTCCTCGAACTCGACATGGCCGACGGCGAGGCACTGCACTTCCTCGACGCGATGGACGGCGACGCGGCCCTGCGCAGCGTCCCCGTACTGGCGCACAACCACCGGCGCCTGGAAGCGGAATACGAACGGACGCTGCAGGACCGGGCGCGCACGCGCCCCCTGGAACTGCTCTCCAGCCTCGACGAACTGCGCGAGCGGATCGCCCTGCACCTGTCCGCCGAGCAGCCGGGCGCCGTGGTGCCCCTGGTCCGTGCGGAGAAGACCCCGCCGCAGCCGTCGGAGACCGTCGACGACTCGCTGCACGGCTGCACCGTGCTCGTCGTCGACGACGACGCCCGCAACCTCTACGCCCTCAGCGGCATCCTCGAACTCCACGGCATCGACGTCCTCCACGCGGAGAACGGCCGCAAGGGCATCGAAGCGCTCCTCGACCACCCGGACATCGACCTGATCCTGATGGACGTCATGATGCCCGAGATGGACGGCTACGCCGCCACCGCCAGGATCCGGCAGATGCCCGAACACACCGATCTGCCCATCATCATGGTCACCGCCAAGGCCATGCCCGGCGACCGGGAGAAGAGCCTCGCCTCCGGCGCCAGCGACTACGTCACCAAGCCGGTCGACGCCCATGACCTCATCGCCTGCATCCGCCGCTGGGTGAAGCCCCAGGACGACGCCCAGGGAGTGTCATGACCTCCGCCGAGAACACCGACGGCGAGGAGACCGTCCGCCCGCCGGACCCGGCGGGCGACCAGCCGCCCGTCCCCCTCCGCGACATCGCCGCGGCACACGTGATCACGTCGGCGGAGGCGGGCCTCCTGCCCGCCGACGCCCTGCACCCGCAGGCGCCGGCCCACCCCCGGCGGGGCTCCGCCGTCGGCCGCCTGGCCGCCACCGTGGAGCGACTGCGCGCCGAGGTGCGCGCCGCGCACGCCGCGGCCGAGGGCCGCGCCCTGGTGGAGATGGCCAAAGGCGTGCTCGTCGAGCGGCTGCGCTGCGGGCCCGCCCAGGCGGCACGGCAGCTGACCGAGCTGGCCCACGAGGCCGGTGTGTCCCCGCTGGAACTGGCCGCCGACATCGTCAACCAGGCTGCCCGCGACCACCTCGCCGAGGTGGCGGAGGACTTCGTCCGGCAGGCCAGCGGACAGGCCTCCCCGGGCGCGGCGGCCGGCGCGTCCGTCGCCGTACGGCTGCGTACCGCCGAGAGCGCCGCGCTCGCCGCCGGCGACACCCAGGCCGTCGCGGAGTCCCTCCTGGCACACGCGCTCGCCCCGCTCGGGGCGAGCGCCGTCGCCGTGTGGACCGCCGGCTCCGACGCCTCCCTGACCCTGTGCGGTCACGCCGGCTTCAGCGCGGACGAGGCGGACCGCTGGCGGTACGTACCGCCCGGGGTCGTCACCGTGGCCCGCCAGGCCCTCGGCGAGCGGCGCACCGTACGCGTCGACTCCCTCGCGGCGGTGGGGCTGCCCACCATCGGCCGCGCCGAGTTCCTCGACGGCGGTCGCGTCGCGCTGCCCGCGGGCACCGGAGGCCGGATCCACGGGGTCCTGGAGATCTGCTGGCCGGAACCGCTCGCACCGCACCCGCCGGCCATCGTCCGCCAGATCGAGGCCCTGGCCGAACTGTGCGCCCACACGCTCGAAAGCCTGCCGACGGCCGTCCGGAACCCGGCGGGCGCACGCGAACCGGGAGACGTCGGGGAACTCATCGACCTCTCCGACGGCCTCTACGACCCCGCCCTCGTCCTCACCCCCCACCTCGACCCCGAGGGAAACCTCGCCGACTTCCGGATCCGCCACGCCAACAGCTGCTTCGTGGACCCCGCGGGGCGGCCCCGCAGCGCCGTGGACGGAGCCCTGCTGCTGGAGGCCTACCCGATGGCCGCCGGCGACAGCGAACTCTTCGAGAAGATCGAACGCGTCTACGCGACCGGCGAGCCCTTCCGCGCCCAGCGCATGACGCTGACGGCGCTCGTCGACCAGGTGCCGCTGTCGGCCGTCGCCGACCTCAGCATCAGCCGGCACGGCGACAGCG
Source organism: Streptomyces tricolor (assembly GCF_002155905.1). Taxonomy (GTDB): domain Bacteria; phylum Actinomycetota; class Actinomycetes; order Streptomycetales; family Streptomycetaceae; genus Streptomyces; species Streptomyces tricolor. The sequence continues at coordinate 16,651 of NZ_MUMF01000291.1, forward strand.
TCCTGCTCATCTGGCGCATAGAGGACGAGACCGCGCGGCTCGCCAGCCTGCTCCAGCACGCGCAGCGCCTCGGACGCGTCGGCGCCTTCGAGGAGAACCTCGTCACCGGTGAGATCACCTGGAACGGGCAGCTCTTCGCCCTCTACGGACGAGCCGTCAGCGAGGCGCCCGTGTCCCTCCAGGACCTCGCCGAGCATGTGCACCCGGACGACGCCGTCGCCATCGGCCGCTTCCTGCAGGCCGTACTGCACCACCGGCGCGCCACGTCGACCGCGTTCCGCCTCCAGCGCCGCGACGGCGTCACCCGCCACATCCGGGTGATCGCCGAACCCGTCCTCGACGCCGACGACCGGCTCCTCGCCGTACGCGGCGCCTACCAGGACATCTCCTCCCAGCACTGGACCGAGGTGGCCCTCGCCGCCACCCGCGACCAACTGGCCCAGACCGAACAGGAGTCGGCCGAGCGCAACCGGCTGGCGCTGCAGTTGCAGCACGCCATCATGCCCCCGACCCGCGCCCCGCTCGACGCGCCGGGACTCCAGGTCGCGGTGCGCTACCGGCCCGCGGAGTCGGAGGCTCTGGTCGGCGGCGACTGGTACGACGCCGTCGTCCTGCCCAACAAACGCGTCCTGCTCTGCGTCGGCGACATCGCGGGACACGGCATAGAGGCCGCGACGGGCATGGTGGTGCTGCGCAACGCCATGCGCGGCCTCGCCGTCACCGGCGCCGGCCCCGGCCAGCTGCTGTCCTGGCTCAACATCGTGGCCCACCACCTCACCGAACAGGTCACCGCGACCGCGGTGTGCGGCGTGTACGACCCCGAGACCCGCGTTCTGCGCTGGGCCAGGGCCGGTCATCTGCCGCCGGTCCTCGTCCGTGGGCAGGAGGCCACCACCCTGCCCGTGATCCGTGGACTCCTGCTGGGGGCCCTCGCGGAGGCCGAGTACGAGGAGGAGGAGCTCCAGCTCGAACCCGAGGACACGCTGCTCATGTACACCGACGGTCTCGTCGAGCGCAGGGACACCGCCGTCCAGGAGTCGCTGACCCAGCTGCTCGCCGTGGCCCAGGACCCCGCCTCCTCGCTCGAACGGCGCCTGGACCGGCTGCTGTTGTACAGCAAGTCGGACACCGACGACGACACCTGCCTCATCGGCGTAAAGGTGTCGTGAGCGGCGCCTGAGAGGTCACGGAAGGCGGGTGGGGGCGGTGTTGCTCACCTGCTGGAAGATGACCGAGGTGCGGAAGCCGGTGACTTCGCCGCGCTTGCTGAGCTGGTCCGTCAGGAAGGCGTGCAGGCGGTCGAGATCCTGCACGGCGACATGGAGGAGGAAGTCGTCGTCTCCGGACAGCACGAACACGTGCAGGACTTCCGGCAGTTTCCCGGCGAAGGTCTTGAACGCGTCGATGACGGTCCGGCTGAGCGGGCGTACCCGGACCGACACCAGCGCCTGGACCCCGCGGTTGAGCGCGGCCGGGTCGATGTCCGCGTGGTAGCCGCGGATGACGCCCCGGCGGTGGAGCGCCCGGACCCGTTCCAGGCAGGTGGAGGGGGCGATGCCGAGCTGCCGGGCGAGTTCGCGGTTGGACTGCCGTGCATCTGTCTGGAGCAGCCGCACAATCTCCGAATCAAGTTCGTCCACGGTCGGCGACCCTAGCCCATCTTCACCCATTCGTTCGGCGAAGTCCCCGGACAGCGGCTCGTTCAGGCACTGTGAGGGCATCCAGCTGGACGAATGACAGGAGGATGCAGTCATGCTCGATCACGAGCAGGTCGTGGTCCGTTCCGGTCGCCGGTCCCGGTTGCCGGTGATCGTGGCCGTCCACTCCACGGCACTCGGCCCGGCGGCGGGCGGCCTGCGGCTGTGGCACTACCCCGACTGGCGGGACGGCCTCACCGACGCGCTGCGCCTGTCGGCGGCGATGACCGCGAAGTTCGCCGTGGCGGGGCTGCCCAGCGGCGGCGGGAAAGCGGTCGTGGCCCTGCCGGAGGGCATGGTGCTGGACCCGGACCGGCGCCGTGACGTCCTGGAGGACGTGGCCGACACCGTCGAGTCGCTGGGCGGCACGTACGCCACCGGACCCGATGTCGGAACGGGCCCGGACGACATGGCGGTGATCGGCACGACCACCCGGCACGTGTTCTGCCGGCCGGCGCGTCTGGGCGGCAGCGGCGACTCCTCCCCGCACACCGCGCGGGGGACGCTCGCCGCCCTGCGGGCCGTCAGCCGGCGGCTGTACGGCACCGCGAGCCTGGACGGACGCCGGCTGGCCGTGGCCGGCCTGGGCCGTGTCGGCACGGAACTCGCCCGGCTGCTCGCGGCCGAGGGCGCCGCGCTGACGGTGACCGACGTCGACCAGGACAAGCGGAAGACCGGCCACGAGCTGGGCGCCGACTGGGTCGCGCCCGACGAGATCCTCGCCGCGCCCGTCGACATCGTGGTCCCCGCGGCCCTCGGCTCCTGCCTGACCCGGCAGAGCGTGACACGGCTGCGCTGCGACGCCGTCGTCGGGCCGGCCAACAACCAGCTCGCCACGCCCGATGTCGCCGACCTGCTGCACCGGCGCGGCGTCCTCTGGGTGCCGGACTACGTCGCGAGCGCGGGCGGGGTCGTCCACGCCGTCAGCGTCGAGGTCCACCGCCTCTCCGCCGAGGAGGCGCGCGCCCGCGTCGACGCCATCGAGCACACCGTCACCGACCTGCTGACCACCGCGGACGCCCAGGACCTGAGCCCGGCACAGGCGGCGACCGCACTGGTCCGGCAGCGTCTGGCCGCCGCCGACCCTGCCGGCCGATCCGCGGCCTAGCGCCCGTCGTCCGGATCCTCCCGGCGTCGCGGCACCTGGCACTCGCCTGTGCGTCGTCGTCGGCCGCCACGCCCCCCACGGCGGGGGATCCCCGCAGCCGCGCGCACCGGGCCCCGCCCCGGGCGGGCCGGCAGGCGCCGCACCTGACCGCCGGCCTGAACCGGACGACAGGCCCCGGCACCGGTACGCCCCGGGCACCCCCTGGGAGGGCCGCGGTCGCGCGGGCCTCCGCCCGGGTCACCGGGGTTCGACGGCGAGTTCGTCGACGACGGCCTGGAGACGGCCCCCGTGCTGGTCCGCGACCCGTCGCTGGCGCGCGGAGCCGGGGCCCTGGCGCTGGACCTCGCTCAGCCAGTCGCCGACCCACCGGTCGTCGCCGTAGCGGCTGAGGTGCGGCTCGACACGCTTCCACAGCTCCTCGACCAGCCGGCCGACGGACGTGGGGGCGCAGTCATGGGTGTGGGTCGCGGGCAGGGTGCCGTGCGTCCCGTGCCGGGCGGCCTGCCAGCACGCCGCCCGCAGCAGCAGGTCGGGGACGGCGGGCGCGGGTTCACCGGCGCGCACCGCGTCCACCGCGCAGCCGACGAGGGCGCGGACGAGGAGCGCGTACGCCGTGGTGGCCGCGGGATCGGGCAGCACGTCGGCGACGCGCACCTCCACCGTGGGAAGGTGCGGTGAGGGGCGGACGTGCCAGTAGACCATCGCCGGGTCCATCGCCGCCCCGGAGGCCACGAGGTGGCCCACGACACGCTCGTAGTGGGCCGCGCTGTGCAGGTAGGGCGGCGGACCCGCCACCGGCCACCGGCCCCAGACCACGGAGCGCCAGCTCGCGTAGCCGGTGTCCGTCCCGTCGCTGAACGGGGAGTTGCCGGTGACGGCCAGCAGCAGGGGCATCCAGCCCCGCACGTGGTTGATCGACCGTACGGCCTCTTCGCGGTCGGCCACCCCGACGTGCACGTGGCAGGCGTTCACCCCCTGGTCGTGGGCCAGCGGCCCGAAGCGCCGGGCGAAGGCCCGGTAGCGCGCCTTGTCCACGACGGGCGGCGGGCCCGGCCGGCCGAGGACCGCGGTGCCGGTGGGCACCAGGAGACAGTCGTACTCGGCCGCCGCCGCGGCCGCGCCGCTGCGCAGCCGGACGATTTCCGCCGCCAGGCCCTCGGCGGTACGGCACACCGCGCTGACGGTCTCCACCTGGGCCTGCGAGACCTCCACCGTGACATGCGGCGCGCCGAGGCGAACGCGCGCGGCACCCACCACGGCGGGGGCCCGGTGCACGGCCGCCCTGCTGTGCCGCGCGGCCAGGACGAACTCCTCCTCCACGCCGACCGTCGGCGGTGCGGTCACCTCCGCCGGAGACGCGGGCGTACCGGCGGGGACAGGGGTCACGGCATCAAACGGCTCTGGCACGACCAGCCCTTCCGGAAGACACGGGACACCGACATCCGCACGGCACGGGCTCTGCGCGGCCCTCGATCACTGCTGTCGCGTTCGGAGACATGGGGCCACTCCCTGTCGAACAGCGGGCGGGGTCCCTCATGCTCGTCCCGGCGCCGAGCGCACGGCAAGCGCCAACCCAGTCACCATCAGGGCGCGCCCGCCGCCCCTGCCCCGGGCGCCGCCGGCGACCACGCCGTCCCGAGAAGACGCAGGTCCGGCGGCGGTTCCCGTACGGTGCGCCCCTGCCGGCCCAGGTCCCACACAGATCCACCGCACCGCACGCGGCCTGACGGCTCGCCACCGCGTGGCCGAACTCCGACGCACCACCCGGTGCCGTCCGGCCGCACGGGGGGCAGGAGCGGGTCCTTCAGGAGCGCCGGGCCTTCAGGTACTCCTCCGCGCCCGGGATCCGGTGCGCCTCCTCCGCGCCCACCAGACCGCCCAGCGCCTTCGCGTCCGGCTTGAGCACGTACGTGGACAGGCTCGCCGGACGGTCCACGTCGGAGAAGTCCTGCGGGACGCCCAGACCGGTGTCGGCGTTCTCCTGCGCGCGGTGCGCCTTCACCACGTCCTCCCGGGCGAGACTCCCGGCGGCGCAGGCCTTCTTCAGGCCGGCACCGAGGAGCTGGGCGGCGTTGTAGCCGGACAGCACGCCGGAGTCGACGGGGGAGCCGGCGTACTTCTTCCGGTAGGCCGTCACCATCCGGCGTACGCCGGGCAGCTCGGAGCTGACCGCGGGCGCGGAGCTGACCACATGGAGGAGGGCGGCCAGGGCCGGCGCGGCCGGGGTCTTCATCAGCTGCGGAGCGAAGCCGGGCGCGCTGCTGACCACCGGGACGCGCAGGCCGCGGGAGGCGGCGACGCCGACGAGGGACGCGGTCTGCGCGGGCCCCGCGCTGATCAGGATCGCCTTCACGCCCTCCTTGCGCAGCGCGGAGACCTGCGCGGACAGGTCGGTGTCGGTCGCCTTGATCTTCTGCCCGACCACCTTCACCCCCGCCTTCCGCGCCGCCCAGGAGGAACCCTCCAGCGCGTTGGCGCCGTAGTCGCCCTCGAAGTACACGTGGCCGATGGTGTCGCCCTTCCGCACGCCCCGGGTGCGGGTCAGGAAGTCGACGGCGGCGATCATGTCGAGGTCGTAGGTGGTGCCGACCACCTGCACGGACTCCTTGCCGAGCAGGGAGGCGGCCCAGGCCTGCGGAAACGTCAGCAGGTGATCGCGCTGGACGTCGTCGAGCAGGGCGGCCACCACCGGGGAGCCGATGACCTGGGGCAGGGCGACGACGTCCGGGGAGATGTCGGCGTAGGCGGCGACCGCCCGCTGCACGTCGTAGCCGTGGTCCTTGACGGTGATCTCGACCTTGCGGCCGCAGATGCCGCCGGCGGCGTTGGTCTCGTCGGCCCACATCTGCTGGGCCTGCACGATGCTCTTGCCGAGGGTGGCGTAGGGGCCGGTCAGGTCCGTGAGGGCGCCGAGCCGGATGGTCTCGGCGGAGACGCCGGGGCCGGTGCGGACGCCGTCGGCGTCCTGGCCGCCGCTGCCGCCGTCCGCCTTGGCGCTGCATCCGGTGGCGGCGACCAGCAGGGCGAGGGCCGCGGCGAGGACGGCCGTGGTGGCGCGGTGTCCGGGGTGCGGGGTGTTCACGGGGTGTGCTCCTCGGGTCGTACGGGTGCGATGGGCGGCGCGGAAGGACGGGCGTGCGGCCCGGATCCCGGCCCGGACCGGCGTGCCGCCCGGAAGCGGTCGCGCAGGCGGCGGGTGAGGCCGTGCAGGCCGTCGGGGGCGTGGAGGAGGACGACGACGACGGCGGCGCCGTAGAGGAAGCGGGCCGCTTCCGTCGGGCCGACCGCGCCGTCCGCGGTGCCGGGCGCGGCCACCAGGGGCAGCTGGTCGGCATAACGGCTGAGCAGCAGGGGCAGCGCGGTGACGAAGACCGCGCCCGCCGTGGCCCCGGCGACGGAACCGAGGCCGCCGAGCACGATCATGGCGAGGTAGTCCACCGAGAGGGCGAGGGAGAAGTAGTCGGGGACGATACGGCGGAAGGCCAGGGCCAGCAGGACCCCGGCCGTCCCCGCGTACATCGACGACACGACGAAGGCCGCCGCACGGTGGCGGGCCACGTCCACCCCCAGCACCGCGGCGGCGGTCTCGCTGTCCCGCAGCGCGGCGAGCGCCCGGCCGGGCCGGGAGCGCAGCAGGCCGCGGGCGGTGAACCAGGTCAGCCCGAGCAGCGCCAGGGCCAGGTACCACAGGCGTTCCTCGGCGCCGAACGGCACACCCAGCACGGTCAGTTCGGGCTCGCCGGCCGTGAAGCCGAACCCGCCGAGACGGAGCGGCGGCACCGAGCGGCCGTTGAAGCCGCCGGTGACGGAGTCCGCGGTGAGCAGCACATGGTGGCCCAGGAAGACCAGGGCGAGGGTGGCCACGCCCAGGTAGATGCCGCGCACCCGGCCGGCGACCGGGCTGAACAGGCCGCCCGCCGCTCCGGCCAGCAGCACCGCGAGGACGGCGGCGACGGCGGTGGGCAGGCCCGGCCCCGGCTCACCGGCCAGCCACGTGTAGCCGTAGGCGCCGACGGCGAGGAAGAAGGCGTGGCCGAGCGAGAGCTGGCCGGCGGTGCCGCTGAGCAGCGACAGACCCACGGCGCCAATGGCGGCGGCCACCGAGAACAGGCCGACGCGCAGCCAGAAGGCGTCCAGGTAGAAGGGCGGCACACACAGTACGAGGGCGATCAGGAGCGTCCTCACCGGTGTGCGCGGGCGGCGGTCAGACACGGGCCGCTCCTCTCGTGCCGAACAGCCCGGTGGGCCGGACCAGCAGGACCAGGACCATCACGGCGTACGGGGCGACGTCGGCGAAACCTTCGCCCAGCAGGCTCAGTTCGGACTGGTGGCCGGCCACCAGGGCCTCGGTCAGCCCGATGAGGAGGCTGCCGGCGAGCGCGCCGACGGGGGAGGCCATGCCGCCGAGGACGGCGGCCGGGAACGCCTTCAGCGCGATCTGACCGGTGGTGCGCTCCAGGCCGGGCGCGGGGAACGCGGCGAGGAACACCGCCGCCAGCGCGGCGAGCCCGCCCGCCAGACACCAGGCGAGCGTCCGCACCCGGGACAGCCGGACACCCATCAGCGCGGCCGCCTCCACGTCCTCCCCGGCGGCGCGCAGGGACAGGCCCCAGCGGGTGTAGCGGAACAGGGCGAAGACGGAGGCGATGGACACCGCGGACACCACGATCGCGGCGAGTCTGCTGTCCGCGACGGTGACCGGCCCGAGCCCGGTCACCGCGTCCCCCCAGGGGTCGCCCAGCGGCAGCAGGTCGCCGCCGATGCGCCGGGACAGCTCGGTGAGCAGGACGATGTCGACGCCGATCGTGACGATGGTCTGCACGTGCGCGGCGCCCGGGCCGGGATCGCCGCGCTGGAGCAGCAGCCGGTCGAGGGCGCCGGCGAGGAGGGCCGTGGCGAGGACGGCCACCGCGAGCGCGCCGGCGAAGCCCAGGTCGTCGTGCAGGACGGCGATCAGGTAGCCGCCGAACAGGAGCAGGGAACCGTGGGCGAAGCTCAGGACGCCCGACGCCTTGAAGATGACGACGAATCCGAGCGCCACCAGGGCGTACACGGCACCCAGGGCGAGGCCGCCCAGCAGGTCGTCGAGGAGACCGGTCACGCGGCTCCCTCCCGGGGTGTGCCGAGGTAGGCACGCAGCACCTCGGGGTCGCGACGGACCTCGTCGGGGGTGCCGTGCGCGATCCGGCGGCCGAAGTCGAGGACCGTCACCTCGTCGGCGAGGCGCATCACCAGCCCCATGTCGTGCTCCACCAGCAGCACGGACAGCTCCAGTTCGGCGCGGACGCGCGCGATCACCTCGGCGGTGCGGGCCCGTTCGGCGGCGTTCATGCCGGCCACCGGCTCGTCCAGGAGCAGCACGCGCGGCTCCAGGCACAGGGCGCGGGCCAGCTCGACACGTTTGCGGTCGCCGTACGACAGCAGCTCCACCGGGCTGTCGAAGTGCGGGCCCAGGCCGGTGAGTTCGGCGATCTCCCGGGCGCGGGCGAGATGCTCGCGCTGTTCGCGCACCGCCCACGGCAGGCGCAGCGCGCTCGCGGTGAACCCGGCGCGGGAGTGGAGGTGCCGGCCGAGCATCAGATTGTCGGCGACCGTGCCCGCCGTGGTGACGATGTTCTGGAACGTGCGGGCCACCCCGAGCGCGGCGATGCGGTGCGGAGCGAGCCGGGTCAGCTCCGTGTCCCCGAGCCGGACCGTGCCGGCGGCGGGGCGGGCCAGACCGGAGAGCACGTTGAAACAGGTGGACTTGCCGGCGCCGTTGGGCCCGATGAGGGCGTGCACGGTGCCGGGCGCGACGGCGAAGGAGACGCCGTCCAGGGCGGTGAGACCGGCGAACCGGACGGTGACGTCCCGCACGCTCAGGCCGGGCACGGTCATGCCGCCCCCTCCTCGCCCAGATAGAGCCGGCGCACCGCGTCCGTGCCGGCCAGATCGGAGGCGGGGCCCGACAGCCGTACCTCCCCGGTCTCCAGGACATGGGCGTGGTCGGCGAGGGACAGGGCCATCCCGGCGTTCTGCTCCACCAGCAGCACGGCGGTGCCCTGGGCGTGGATCTCGCGGACCACCTCGGCGATCCGGTCCACCATGAGCGGGGCGAGGCCCAGCGAGGGCTCGTCCAGCAGGAGCAGGCGCGGGGCGGCCATGAGGGCGCGGCCGATGGCCAGCATCTGCTGCTCCCCGCCGGACAGCAGGCCCGCGGCCTGCCGGCTGCGCTCGGCCAGGCGCGGGAACAGCGTGAAGACGCGGTCGCGGGCCTCGGCCGTCTGCGCGGGTCCGCGGCGGCCGAGGCCGAGGCCGCCGCTGCGCAGATTCTCGTCGACGGTCAGGCCGGCGAAGACCCGCCGTCCCTCGGGCACCTGGACCACACCCGCCCGTACGGCGGCGACGGGGTCACGGCCGTCCAGGACGGTACCGCCGTAGCGGACCCGGCCGGCGGTGATCGCGCCGCGGTGCAGGCGGAGCGTGCCCGACACGGCACGCAGCAGCGTGCTCTTGCCGGCGCCGTTGGCGCCGAGCAGCGCGACCACGCGGCCGTGCGGCACGGTCAGGGACACATCGCGGAGGGCGGAGACGGCACGCCCGTACGTCACGTCCACATGCTCGACGTACAGGGCGGGCGGGTCGTCCGGTGGTGCTTCGGGCATCGCGGCTCCTGGGGGCCGGGCCGGCGCGCGGCACGGGCTCGTGGCGGGGAAGGAAGCTCACGACAGCACGGGTGGCCGAAGCGGGTACAGGAGCGCGGGCACGGTCGGTGCGGCGGCCCAGCGGGGACGCGGGGCGGCTGTGCGGGTGCCCAGCGGTGACGGCGTTCCGGGCCGGGGAGGAGCGGCGGCGGCCGGGTTCGGGGGGTGTCAGGAGAGGCGGCACAGGAAGAAACCGGCCGCCTCCCCGCCGAACCGCAACCGGGCTGCCGGGCGGGCGAGTTCGGGGGCGGAGAAGTCCTCACGGCGGACGTCGGGCCGGCCGGGCAGCCGCTCGCGGTGCGATGTGCTCCGGGTACGGCCTGGTGCCGACCGTGTACGGGCCGGCCGGGCCCGCTCCGCCCCAGCGGATGCCGCACCGGCACCCCTGCCGCGGCCGGGCTCTCCGCGGTCACGAGGCCGCCGCTCCGGGCGCCACCCGGACGACCGCCCGCACGCGCGGGTCCGAGAGGTCCGCCGCGGCCCGGTCCGGCGCGCGACACCGTGCCGGCTCGCCCGGCGGGCTCTTCCCGCGCAGCGCCTCCGGCACGCCGGGGAGGCCGGGGACCGGCGGCAGCGGGACCGCCCCGTCCGCACCGCCCACGGGATGAGGGGATCGGGGCGGGCCCCGGCGCGTGCCGCCGCCGCGGAACCGCCGAGGGGCAGAAGCCCGCCGCACCGACCGGGGCGAGGGGCTGCTGCTCGCGGGCGAGCGCGCCGAGGGCGAAGGACAGGTCCCGAGGCCGCTCCCGCACAGGGAGGAGCGGGCACGGGTGACGGACGGACCGGCTCCGACAGACACCGGCGGACGGGACGCGCACGGGCCGGATCGCGCAGGCCGTCGCGGGACGCGTCGTACCGAACCCGGACCAGCGGCTGCTCCGGCGTCTGTCACGCGCAGAGCGTCATGGCGCCCTCGTGGGAACCCCGGTCACGGTCGTGCCGCGAGGAGGCGGCGGGCGGTCAGGGCCAGGGTGACCTCGACCAGGTCGGCGGGGCGGGACAGGGAACGGCCGGTCAACTGCTCGTAGCGGCGCAGGCGGTTCAGGACGGTGTTGCGGTGGCAGTACAGCCGCCTGCTCGCCCGCTGCGCGGAGCCGTCACAGGCCAGCCAGGTGGCCAGGGTGTCCAGCAGCACGTCGGCGTCGGCCGGTTCCAGCCGTGCCAGCGGGCCGAACGCGCGCTCCACCAGCAGGGCGGCCAGGGACGGGCAGGACACCACGAGGGCCTCGGGAAGGTGGCCGTCGAGCCGCACCGTGCCGCCCGCGTCCGGGCACAGCCGCAGGGCGGTGTCCGCCAGCCGGCGCCCCTCGCCGACGGCGGCCAGTCCGTCGACGGCCAGGCCGATCCCGACGCGCAGCCCGGGCGGCGCGTCGGCCGGCGCGGGCACGACGCCGTCCTCGACGAGGACGATGCCGTGATCCGTCTCCGGCCCGGTGTGCCAGTGCACCCGCGCGCTCGGCGGCCACAGGGCGCGCACGGCGCCGGCGGACCGCGCGCCCGCGACCGCGACGACGACGTACCGTCCCTGCTCGGGCAGACCGAGCGCCTGTGCGGTCTCCGGCAGGTCGGCGATGCGGCCGGTGCCGTCGAGCAGGGCGGCGGCCAGCAGCCGCACCCGGTTCTCGCGCCGCCAGGCGAGCTGCCGCTCGGTCTGCCGGTAGGCGTCCGCGACGAGCGTGCAGTGCTCGTCCACGAAGTCCCAGACGTCGCCCGCCACATGCACCAGGAGCCGGACGTCCTCGGGAGCGGTGCGGGAGGTCACGTCGACGAGTTCCTGCCACACCAGGGAGCCGCCCAGCCGGAAGGCGTGCAGCAGCGCGTCCAGCGGCAGCCCCTGCTCGGCGCGGGAGACCCCGATGCGCCAGGAGCAGCGGTGCGCGGCCTCCCGGGTGCCGCGCGGGTCGAGCAGGGAAGTGACGCTGTGCCGCAGCGAACGGTGCACCTCCTGCCAGGTGCCCGGGTGGTCGTCGTCCAGCGCGGGCCGGTAAGCCGGTTCGCGTTCCCGCAGGGCGGCGACCAGCCGGTCGGTGAGGCCGGGCAGGTCGTCCAGCAGCACCCGGGCGGCGCGGTGCAGCACCCGCAGGGCCTCGGCGTCGATCAGCGACCGGGTGTGCGGTCCGCGCGCCCGGGGCGCGGCCTGCGGCCCCGGGCGGAGCGCGGGTCGTGGCCGTACGGCAGGGTGCATCGCGGTTCCCCCAGGGTCGGCTGGCGCGTCCTTGGTCGAAGAATGACATACCGTCCGGTCGGTCCCTAGAGTTGTGCAGCGGTCTTTTCCGCCTGCTCCACCAGACGCGCCAGCTCCATCCGGGAGCGGACACCGAGCGCGGCGAAGACGTTGCGCAGGTGGTAGTCGACGGTGCGGGTGCTCACCGACAGGCTCAGGGCCACCTCCCGGTTGGTGAGCCCCTGCGCGACGCCGCGGGCGATGCGCATCTGCTGCGGCGTGAGCCGGGACAGCCCGTGCGGCACGGCCCCGCCCGGGACCGAGACTCCCTCCGCCCCGGCCACCCCGTTCGCCCGCAGCTCCGCCGCCGCCTGATGCGCCCACGGGCGGGCGCCGCAGCGCTCGAAGCCGAGCAGCGCGGCCCGCAGCTGGGCGCGGGCCTCGCCGAGCCGCCGCCGGCGGCGCAGCCACTTGCCGTACAGCAGCTCGGTGCGGGCCCGCTCGAAGTCACCCGCGGCCTCCCCGTGCCGTCGCAGCGCCTGCCGGTACACCGGATCGGCGGCCTCCGGCGGGGCCAGCAGGGCCCGGCAGCGCAGCAGTTGCGCGGGGGCCTGGGGGTCGGCGTCGCACGCCGACCAGCGTGCGAAGTCCTCGACCGCCTCCCGCGCCTGCTCCGGCTGCCCGGCGAGGGCGCACGCCTCCACGTAACACGGCACGGCGAGCATCCAGACGGCGAAGTGGCCGCGCCCCGGGCCGGGCCGCACCAACGGGCCGAGCCGCTCGGCGGCCTCACGGGGCCGGCCGTGGCCCAGATCCGCCCGGGCGGCCGCCCACTGGGCCAGCGCGGCGGCCTGGGCCAGCCCGTGCCGGCGAGCGGTGGCCAGCGCGGCCGTCACATGCTCGGCGACGGTCTGCGCCTCGCCCTCGATCGACGCCGCCAGGGCCAGTACGGCGTGGTGGTGCGCGGCGGTGTTGCGCTGCCCGGTGCGGTACGCGCTGCGCAGCCCCTCCTCGGCGTGCGTCCGGGCCAACGCGTGCCGGCCCGCCCGGAGTTCGCCGTAGGCCAGATATTCCAGGGCCCGCGCCTCGTGCACCGCGGACCGGTTCGTGCGCGCCACCGCGAGCGCCCGCGCCCCGGCCCGCCGGGCGGCGGCGGTGTCTCCGAGCAGAAGAGCCGCCGAGGCGGCCCGCAGAAGCCGCCCGGGCTCACCGGCCGCACCCGGCGACCGCGACGAGCCGCCTGCCGTCCGTGGCGGTCGGTCGGGGTCGTGTGCGGTGTGCGGTGGCTGTGCCGGGGTGTCTGTTGTGTGTGCCGGTCGGTCCGGGTTGCTCGCTGTGTGCGGCGGTTGTCGTCGGTCGTCTGTTGGGTGCGGAGGCCGGTCCCGGGCGTCTGCCGCGGGCGTTGACGGCTCGCGGTCGCCCACCGTGACCGGCGGCTCCGCGGCGGAATCGCCCGCCGCGTGCGGCGGCTGTCCCCAGCCGTCCGCTGTGCGCGGCGGTTGCTCCGAGGCGTCCGTCGTGGTCGGTGGCCGTCCGGGGGCGTTGGCCGCGGGCGTCGGATGCTCCCGGTCGCCCCTCGCGCCCCGCGCCTCCGCGGGATCGCCCGTGGCGTGCCGGAGCGCTTCGCGGTCGCCCGCCGTCCACGCGCCGTCCACGACCCGCCGCAGGGGCGCGGTGGCCAGGTCGAAGCGGCCCTCCAGGACGGCTCGCATGCCCGCGCGGTGGTCCCGCAGGACCGCCGACGGTACGGCCGCGCTGCCGCCCGGCCGGTCCACCGGGCGCGGACACGGGCCCCCGGGCGGAGCGCCCTCGCCGTTCCGGTCGTCGGTGTGCCCCCCGCTGTCGGCGTCGGACCGCAGGCGGTCCCCGGCCGGTTCCTCCGCCAGCGCCCGCAGGCACGCCGCGCGGTCGCCCGCCGCCCAGGCGGCGTCCGCGGCGGCCAGGGCGGCCTCGGCGGATCGCTCCGGGTCGTGCGGAGCGAACAACTCCGCGGCCAGGAGCAGCGTCTCGCGGGCGTCGTCGACCGGTCCGTCCCAGCGCAGCACCGCCCCGCGCAGCAGCTCGGCACGCGCGCGTACCGCCGAGGGCGCCGGGCGACCGCGGGCCGTGTCGAGCAGGCGCAGCGCCCGGTCGGACTGCCCGGCCAGCAGGGCCTGTTCGGCGGCGGCCGTGTACCACCGGACCTGCCGGGCGCCGTCCGACGCGAGGTCGGCGGCGCGGGTGAGGGCCGTGCAGCGCAGCGCGGGCGGCGCCGAGGGGTCCGGGCCGGCCGCGGCGGCGGCGAGGTCGGCCGCGAGCGCGGCGGCCGGAGCCGTGACGGCCCACGAACGGTGCAGCAGCGCCGGCAGAGCGCCCCCGTCGGGCAGCGCGCGGGCCAACGCGGCGTGGGCGGCACGGCGCCGCTCGGCCGACGCACCGGCGTACACCGTGCGGCACAGCACCGTGCTGTGGAAGCCGATCCGGCCGTCGGAACCCCGGAGCGGCTCGGGCAGCGGGGCGGCACCCGGTGAGAGCCGGCTGCCGCCGGGACCGTACCCGCCCGCGTCGTCGGCGAGCGGCTCCGGCAGCGCGGGACCGGCACACGGCACGGCCCCGGCGAGCCGCGCGGCGGCGCGCCGCAGGACACCGGCCTCGACGGTCGGCTCACCCGACACCTGTACGGCCGCTGCGGTCAGCACCAGCAGGTCCCGCTGCGCGGCCGGCAGACCGGTGAGGTGGCCGCCGGCCAGCGAGGCGAGGGTCTCGGCGTCGGCCAGAGGGCACGGCAGCGGCGCGAGCCCGCGCCTCTGCGCCGGGGTCAGGCGGTCGAGCACCCGCAGCAGCAGGCCGGGATTGCCCTGCGCCGCGGCCGAGATCTCGTCGCGCACCCGGGGGTCGAGCGCGTCCTGCGCGGCCTCCTCCAGCAGGGCGGCGGCGTCCGGCGCAGGCAGCGGGGCCAGGCGCAGCAGCGGCAGACCGGCGAACTCGGGATCCACGGGCCGGTGCCCGGCGACGGTGAGCAGGAGCGCGACCCGGCCCCCGTCGGCGAGGCGGGCGGCGAGCCGGCCCAGCGCGGCCCGGGAGGCGGCGTCCCACAGGTGGGCGTCGTCGACGCACAGGAGGACGGTCCCGGACGCGGCCGTGCCCTCCAGCGCGGCGACGAGGTCCCGCACCGGGCCGGCGGCGCGGACCGCGGGGACCCCGGCCGCGTCGCACAGCGCGCGGAGTCCGTCCGACGGCTGCCGGCAGCTCCCGGGGCGGGCGCGTACGGTCACGACGGGCCCGGCGGTGAACGCGTCGGCGGCGAAGGCGAGGAAGGCCGACCGGCCGCCTCCGGGCTCGCCGGTCACGACACAGGCCCCACCCCCGCGCAGCCGGTCCCACAGCGCGGCCACCACCCGCACCTGGGAACCCGGCCGGTACCGCGGCGCGGCGGGTCCCAGAGTCGTCAGTCCGGTCATTCCTGTGACCTTACTGACGCGTAAGGAAGCGCGGAAGCCTTACGTCCGGGTAGGCCGTCCAGGCCGTCGCGGCCGTCACCTGCGGGTTCCCGGGAATCCGGCGGAGCACGGCCTGTGCCGCGGCACAACGCACGCGCCCCCGCCCGGTGCACCCGCACAACGCCGGCGGCGACCACCGCCACGGGTGGTCGCCGCCGGATCACGGGCCGCCGGTCGGCGCGGGTGCGACAGCCGGTCAGGAGGTGTGCGGGCAGTTGCCCCGGTACTCCTCGATGGTCAGGCTCGGCCGCGGCAGCGGGCACAGGAACTGCTCGTAGCGGGTGTCGTTGTCGATGAACCGCTTCAGCCACGAGATGCTGTACTTCGCGATCGTCGTGTTGGAGGTGTTCGGCGTGAAGTGGGTGGCGCCGTTCAACTCCAGGTACGCGCGGTCGAGGGAGCTGGGGAGAGCGCTGTAGAAGGGCTCGGCGTGGGTGGCGACGGGGGCGATCGTGTCACCGTCGGCGCCGACGATCAGCGTGGGCGTCTGGATCTCGGGCCAGGTCTTGTCGAGGTTCCACGGGGTCAGCGGGATCGCCGCCTGCAGCGAAGGCCGCGTCTTCGCCGCCTCCAGGCTGCCGCCGCCGCCCATCGAGTGGCCCATGACACCGAGCCGGGTGGCGTCGACACGGCCGCGGACCGAGCTGCTGCGGGTGAGGTAGTCGAGGGCGGCGAGCAACTGGTCTCCCCGGGAGTCCGGCTGGTCCAGCGTGGTGAGCGTGTCGATGGTGAAGACCACGAACCCCTGGGACGCCAGCCGCGGGCCGAGCCAGGAGATCGAGGACTGGGTGCCGGTGTAGCCGGGCGAGACGGCCACCGCGCCGAAGGTGCCGTCGGCGGTGCTGGTCGGGTAGTAGATGGTGCCGCCGCCGAAGCCGGTGACGGCGAGCCGGGAGACGGACGTCTCCGAGACGGCGTACGGGCCGCGGAGCGCCTCGATGCTCGATTCGGTCGGCGCCGGACCGCGCTCGTAGGGGTTGTCCGCACCGTGGGCCGCCGGCCCGCCGAGCATGGTCAGGCCGACGACGGCCGTGACCGCGGCGGCGAGGGCGGCGAGCCGTCCGGAACCCCGGAGGGTGCCGCGACCGGTTGGCCGGTCGGGGCGGGCCGGGTGCGGACGGTGGGCCGGTGCCGTGGTGCTGGTGCGCGGGTGCTGCACGACGAGTCGTCCTCTCTGTCGTCTGTCGTGGCGAGCCGCCCGTTCGGAGCCGACGGCGCGCACAGGCGCGCGACGGCCGAAGGACGCCGCCGATGGGCTGGCGGTGCCACTGTCGGTGCCGTGCGGGCGGGACGGGACCGGCAATGTCACCGGTCTCGTGCGGACGCGCACCGCCGCGTCGCGGAGCGAAGGCGGGGCGAAGTGGCGTATGACTGGGTGGACTTGCCCAACGCGGTGGCCAGGGAGGCCGGATGACGGGTCGTACGGAATCGATCGAATCGATGGAGCAGCTCGCCGTGGTCTGGCGGGCCATGGTGCTCGACCGGGATGCCGAGGCCGACGTGCGGGACCTGCCGGGCATCGCTGTCCGCTGGGCCGACTGCCGGTTCGCGTTCTGGAACTGCGTCACGCTGACCGAGGTCGACGCGGACGCCGCGCTGGTCGCCCGGCGCCTCGGCCAGGCGGCCGAGATCATGCGCGCGAAGAAGCACCCGGGGTTCCTGTGGCTCTTCGAGGACCTGCTCGGCGACGAGGCGCGCGGGGCGGTGCGGACGGCGGCCGAGCGGGCGGGCCTCGCGTACGCCTTCCCCGGCACCGGCATGGCCGGCGACCTCCTGCCCCTCCCCGAACCGGCCCACCCGGAGCTGACGTTCGTCCGGGTGACCACGGAGGAGCAGCTGGAGGCGTACGCGGACCTGAACTCACGCGCCTACGGCTTCCCGCTGGAGGACGGCCGCGACGGGCTGCTCGGGTCCGCGCTGTGGAAGAACCAGGTGTACGCCTACCTGGGGCTGCGGGACGGCGTCCCGGTGACGTGCGCCGCGACGGTGGAGGCGGACGGCCGGCTGTTCGTCGTGCTCGTCGCCACGGACCCCGCGTGGCAGCGCAGGGGCTACGGGGAAGCGGTGACCCGGAAGGCCCTGTACGAGGGCGCCCGGGCCACCGGCCTGACCCGCGCCACGCTGCACGCGACGGCGGCGGGGGCGCCCGTGTATCCCCGCATCGGCTTCAAGCCGAACTCGCCGGTGCGTTTCTACAGCCTGAAGGAGTGAACCGCCCGCCACCGGCCCGACGGCCTGCCGGCGCACGCCGTCGGGCCGGTACCGGTGCGATGGATCACCAGGGAAGGGGCCGGCCGTCGCGGTAGAAGCCGCCGGTGGGGCCGTCGTCGGGGAGTTCCGCGGCCCACACCACACCGGCGGCGCCCTCCCGGACGGGCCGGCCGCCGGGGCCGCCCATGTCGGTGGCGACCCAGCCGGGACAGACGGCGTTCACCAGGATCCGGTCGCCGCGGAGTTCGTCGGCGAGCATCCGGGTGAGCGCGTTCAGGCCCGTCTTGGTGACGGTGTAGGCGGGGGTGCCGCCTCCCATGCCGGCCAGCGAGGCCGCTTCGCTGCTGACGTTGACGATTCTGCCGTGGCCGCTGCGCCGCAGCAGGGGGAGGAAGGCCTGCACGGTGCGCCAGGGGCCGTAGAGGTTGGTCTCGGCGGCCTCCGCGACGACACCGAGGTCGGCGGTCGCGGCGCGCTGCCATGTGTCGTAGGTGATCGCCGCGTTGTTGACGAGTACGTCCAGCCGCCCGAACCGCTCGGCCACGTCCCGTGCGGCGGCCGTGACGCTGTCCGGGTCGCGGACGTCCAGCCGCAGCGGGTGGACGAGGGAGCCGTCCCGGCCCAGCTGCTCCGCCGCCTCCTCCGCGTGCGCCAGGGTGCGTGCGGTGAGGACCACGGTGTGCCCGTGGGCGGCCAGCAGGCGGCAGACCTCGTGTCCGATGCCCCGGTTGGCGCCGGTGACGAGGGAGACCGTGGGGCCGGGCTCGGCCGTGGGACGGGTCATGGTGGGGCTCCTGCCTGCGGAAGAGGTCGTGTGCCGATCCTCGGCCGGACGGAGGGGAGTTGTCCAAGACGTTCCGTCAGGGGGATGCGTGACGGGGTGCGCACCCGTGTGCTCCCAGGCGGTGCGTACGGGCCAGGGTCAGCCGGATGGCGTAACGAGGAAATGATTCGGCGGGTGAAAGGGGCGGACGGGGCGTGGTTCCGGCCGCGGTGAGCACTGATCATGGGCGCGTGCCCGGCCGGGCGGCCCCGCCGCAGCCGCCGGCACGGTTCTCCTTTCCCCGCCTTCCTCTGAGAGGTCCGTCATGCCTGTCCGTCGTCTGCTGACCGCTGCCCTCGGTTCCCTCGCTCTCACCCTGGGTCTGCTCGGCGCCGGCACCGCCACCGCGACCCCGGCGGCCGCCGATCCGTGCGGCTTCTACGAGACCGGCTCCGACGCCTACTACAACCACTGCACCTCCGACGGCTCCCACGTCGTGATCAAGGTCGAGGTGGCCCTGGCGCCCGACTACGAGCGGTGCGTGGCCCCGGGCCGGACCTGGCTGGGTTCCGCCGGCAAGATCCAGGGCGCCTACTACGTGGGCCGCACCTGCTGATCCGTCGGCGGCTGCGCCGGGTCAGATGGTCATCGGCTCCTGGAGCCAGCGGCTGATCCGGTACGGCAGCCACCAGGCGAGCGGGCCGGCCTCCAGCACGAGCTTCTCGCCGCGGAAGTCGTCGAGCACGGCGGCCGGCACCGAGTCCGCCGGCGCTCCGTAGGCCAGACGCTCGATCGCCCGCTCGTAGTGCGGCTCGTCGGCGGTGAAGCGGCGCAGTTCCCCCCAGCGGCGGTCCCGTATCTGCACGAAGCCCGGGCCCTTGCGCCACAGGCACTTGCACAGATAGTGGCCCTGCCGCCAGGCGCGCAGTGCCTCGGCGGCCTCGGCGGGCCCCTCGATACGCCGGGGCGGCTGCAGGTGGCTGAGGACCTGCCAGGTGCCGTCCGGCGTCGGGGGCAGCCGCAGGTCCCACTCGACCAGGACGGCCCGCGCGGTCAGGTCCCGCACCAGGCTCAGCGCGCCCACCGCCGCGGCGGCCCGCTCGTCGTCCCCTCCCGAAGCGAGGTCCACGGTCGCGGGCAGCCGCACGCGCCGGGCGCCCAGCCGCCAGAGCCGCTCGCTCTCCCCCTCCAGCGGACCGGGAAGGGCGAGTTCGCCCAGGAACATGCCGGGGAGTGCGCAGGCGGCGGGGTCGTAGTCGCGCCAGGCGAGGACGGCGGGCGGACTCGTGGTGCTCGACGTGCTCATGGGCGTACTCCTCCTCGGGGCGCGGTCACGCGTGGACGGGCTCGGCCCGCGTCGCGTAGGTGTGGCGCATGAAGTCCAGCCGCAGCAGATCCTCGTTGACGGCGGCCGGGGCGATGTGCACGTACTGCCCGCCGTCGGTGAAGACGATCCCGAGGCGGAGCCAGTGGTCGAGGAGGCGCTGCGCACCCGCCTCGTCCCGGGCCGCTCCGGGCGCGCCGCGCGCGGCCTTGCGGGTGAGGGCGGCGACGGTGTGCGGCTGGTCGAGGAGGCGGAACGCGGCCAGCTCGAAGGGGTCGGCCAGCTCGGTCGTCCGCCAGTCGAAGGCGCGGCGCCGGGAGACCAGGACGATCCGGTCGCCCAGGTCGGCGTGGGTCAGGCGGGCGTCGGCGTGGTGCTTCTTCCACGCGGCCAGGGCGTCGTTCAGCGCGGTGACGGTCGGTTCGCCGATGCCCCGCTCCGGTGCCTCGAAGACGTACGCGAGGTCGTACAGCTCCTCCTCGGGCAGGTCGTAGGTGAAGCGGTAGTGCTCCTCGGGCCGCAGGCCCGTGAAGCCGAGTTCGGGCCGCTCGAAGTAGGGGCTGAAGCGTTCGATGGCGATCCGGGCCGACAGGTCGACCGGCGGGTCGAGATGTTCCAGCGCCGGTATCTGGGCGATCACCGGCTCGTAGTCCCGGTCGGTCTCCCCGGGGAAGCCGTGCAGGTAGTTCCAGGCGACCGACAGACCGGTCTCGGCGCCGTCACGGAGCATCCGGACGTTCTGGCAGCCGCTGACGCCCTTGTCCATCAGGTCCAGGACCCGGTGGTTGAGCGACTCGATGCCGGGCTGGACGTAGATCATCCCCGCGTCGGCGAGGGTACGGAGCTGGGGGCGGCGCATGTTGGCCTTGATCTCGATGTGCAGCCGCAGGTCGTACCCGCTGTCGATGATCCTGGGCAGCACGGTCGTCAGGTAGCCCATGTCGAGGATGTTGTCCACGACGTACATGTCCAGGACCCGGTGGCGGCGGGCCAGTTCGACGATCTCCTCGTAGAAGGTGTCCGGGCTCTTGGAACGGAACTGCATGAACGATCCGTTGAGCCCGCAGAAGGTGCAGTGGTGCTTCTCCCCCCACCAGCAGCCGCGGGCGCCCTCGACGACCAGCTTGGGTTCGACCCAGTGACGGGCGGCGGAGGCGGCGAGGCGCTCGAAGTAGCCGCTGTAGTCGGGCGGCAGGATCGCGGCGGGCGGCAGCGGACGGGTGGCCATCGGGTTGGCACGGCTCGCGCCGCCGGCTGCCCGGTGGCACAGTCCGGGCACCCCGGCGAGGTCCGAGCCGTCGGCGAGCGCGGTGAGCAGCTGCGGGAAGGCCGCCTCCCCCTCGCCGCGTACGACGTGGTCGACGAACGGGAAGTTGCGGTGGACGGCGGCGCCCTGCGCGCCGTCGCAGTTGGCCCCGCCCAGCACGGTGACGATGTGCGGGGCGAGCTGCTTGACCCGCCGGGCGGCGGCCAGCGCCGCGGTGTTCTGCTGGAAGGTGGAGGTGAACCCGACGACATCGGGTGCCTGCGCGACGATCCGCCGCGCGATCTCGTCCACGAACTCCGGCACCACCCGGTGCAGTGCCCGGGTCATGGCCATCCGCGACTTCTTCAGCTTCCCGCGCATCACCGCGGTGAACTCCTCCTCGCGCCAGTGCGGATCGTCGTACAGGGCGGAGGAGAACACCCAGTCGCCGCAGCCCATGAAGTAGGACGACAGGGCGTAGTACTCGTAGTCGTCGCCGGTGAACGGGGTGCGCGCGGTGATCCAGTCGGTGAATTCGAGGTTGGCGTGCAGGACCTCGGCCTCGGCGCCGGGCACGCGCTCGTCCACGCTGCGTTTGAGGATCCCCAGCGCGAGGGACGGGAGGTCGATGGGCGACCAGGGCATGTTGACCAGCAGGACACGCATGTCGGCTCCTCGGGGAGGGGGGACCGGCCGGCCCGGCGGCGCACCGCCGGGCCGGCCGGCGGGGGTCAGTCCTCTTCCGCGTCCTCGGCGTTGCGGAACGGGACGGTGACGGTGATGCCGACGCTCGGCTTGCGGTTCTCCTCGTCACCCGCGAGCGGGTCGTTGTGGATGATGTCCTTCTGCACGGGACCTTCTCCTCTCCGTGAGGTGTTCGGCGGTGTGGTGCTCCCCGCTCCGGGCGGAGCGGGGCGTCTGGGGCCGGTGGTGCGCCGGGCCGCGCAGTTCCCGGTCGAGGAAGACCACGCCCCGGCGCAGCACGGTGACGTGGTCGCCGCCGTCGTAGCCGTCGTGGCCGGAGTCCAGCCACAGCGCCGCGTGCCGCACCCCGGCGGCGCGCAGCGCGGCGAGGTAGGCGCGGATCTGACCGGGCGGGCACTTGGCGTCATGGATGGCGGCCGCCACGAGCAGCGGGGCGCGGACCGCGGCGGCGTAGTGGATCGGTGAGCTGCGCGCATACCGTTCGGGCACCTCGTCGGGGGTGCCGCCGAACAGCCGCTCGTCCAGGGCGCGCAGCGCGGGAGTGGTGGTGCGGTACGCGGCCGCGCAGTCGGCGACCGGCTTCACCGCGACCCCCGCCTGCCACAGGCCGGGGCGGGTGCCGAGGGCGAGCAGCACGAGGTAGCCGCCCCAGGAGGTGCCCCACAGCCCCACGGCGTCCGCGCGGATCAGCCGGCGGGCGACGAGGTCGGCGCGGACGGACGCCAGGTCCGCGACCTGGGTGAGTCCGACACCGTCCCGGAAGGCCCGCCGCCAGCGCGGCCCGTAGCCGGTGGAGCCGCGGTAGTTGACGCGGACGACCGCGAAACCGGACGCGACGAGGGAGTGGACGACGCCGTCGTAGGCGTCCCGGTCGTGGTCGGCGGGCCCGCCGTGCACCAGGAACACCGCCGGGACCGGACCGCGCGGCGCGTCGGGCAGGCTGAGCAGGCTGTGCACGGGGCCGTCCGGGCCGGGCGTCCACACGTCCCGGTGGGTACCGGGGAACGGCTGGGGCAAGGCGGGCAGTTCGGGCAGGGCGGTGCCCCGGGTGGAGCACAGGCGGGGCGGACGGCCGGCGGCCGTCCAGAGGTAGTGCAGGTCGCCCCCGGGCCGGGTGGCGGCGTCCAGCACGGTGCCCGGGGGAGTGGGGACGGGGGAGAGGGTGCGCGCGGTGAGGTCGGCGCGGTGCAGCGTCGAGCGGCCGTGGCGGTCCTGCCGTACCAGGACGGACCGGCCGTCCGGGTCCCAGCGGGCGGTGATCTCCGTGTCGAAGGCGCACCAGTCGTGCGTGGCGGGGCCGCTGCCGGGCCGCCAGGACGCCAGGACGTAGCCGTCCTCCCGCTCGCGGATCAGCAGGAGTTCCTCGCGGTCGGGGCCGGGGGCGAAGCCCAGGGACCACAGCCGGCCGGTGTCGCCGCCGGGCAGGACGGCCCGTACGACACCGTCGCAGGTGAGCACGGTGACCGCGTCGGCGCCGGCGAGCGCCAGCAGCCGGCCCCCGGGGGTGATGCCGGTGAGGGTGACATGGCCCGGGAGGCGGGCCACCGTGCGGGCCCGGCCGCCGCGCGGGCCCACGTGGACGGTGGTGGCGCGGCCGTCCCCGGCCGCGACGGCGACGGTGCCGTGGTCGCTCACCGCGAGGCCCCGGGGGAGCCCGGGCGGGACGTCGGTCAGACCGGGCCGGTCGGGACCGCCGGTGAAGGGCTGGAACCGCCAGCAGCCCGCCCCGTGCGCGTCCTCGTCGAACCACCACACGTGCGCGTCCCGGTCGACGGCGCCGTGCAGGGTGCCCCGGGCGCGCCGGGTGACCTGCCGCGCGCGACCGGCCGCGGCGTCCCAGGCGAACACCTCGCACCGGCCGCCGGCGTCGGCGGTGAACACCATCCTGGCCGGGTCGGCGGCGCACACCTCCGGCAACGCGGCCCGGTACACCTGGTAGCCGCCGCTCATCCGGTGACCTCCGCCGCTCGTCCCGCGGCCTCCGGTGCGAGCACGCCGCGCACCGGGCGCCGGGAGCTGTGCGCCGCCAGCAGGGCCAGCAGCACACCGCAGACGGCCGCGGGCGCCGCGGCGGACACCCGGTCGGCGAGGCCGCCGGCGAGGACCGGGGCCAGCGCGGCGGCACCCGTGGTCGCGGTGGCCAGCACCGCGCCGGTACGGGCCTGCAGCGCGGGCGCCGTGACCTGGACGGCCCGGGCCTGGAGCACGACGGAGGCGAGCGGCATCAGCAGGCACACCAGGCCGAACAGCAGCCCGTACGCCCACGCGCTCGTGACCACGGCGAGCGCGGCGGCGAGCGGGACGAGCAGCCAGGTCACGCCGGGGACGACCCGTGGCGCGCCGAACCGCCCCGCCACGCGCGGCGCGGCGAGCGCGCCCACCAGACCGGCGGCACCCGACAGGGCGAGGACCGCGCCCAGCACGGCGCCCGCGTGGCCGTCCCGCCGGAGGGTGAAGACGGCGCCGTAGTACAGCGCCACCACCACGGCGTTGACGGTGGCGCCCCACACCAGGACCAGCCGCAGCAGCGGAGCGGAACGCACCAGCCGCAGCCCGGCCGCGCCCTCCCGCAGCAGCCCCGCCCCGCGCTGCCGCGGCGACGCCGCCCTGAGGTCGGCACGCATGGCCGCAACGCACAGGGCGCTGACCAGGTAGGAGAGGGCGTCGGCGAGGAACGGCAGCGCGCGGGCGGCCTGGTAGAGGAGCCCGCCCAGCGCCGGGCCGGTGATCAGCGCGCCCTGGTCGGCGGCGGCGAGCCGGGCGATCGCCCGGGGCTGCTCGGGGCCCGGGCTGACCAGCGCGACCGTCCCGCGCGCCGCCGCCTCGAAGCAGGCGGTCGCCAGCCGCTCGACCAGTACGGCGGTGAGGATCAGGCCCAGCGGCGGGTGCCCGGCGGCCAGCGCGAGGGCCACGCAGCCCATCGCGAGCGCCGAGACGGCCGCGGACCCGGTCATCACGCGTTTGCGGGCACCCCGGTCGGCGGGAAGGGCGACGAGCGGGCCGAGGAGCAGCCCGAGGGCGGTGGAGGCACCGGCGATCAGACCGACGGTCTGGGGCGAGTTGCCCAGCCCCAGGAGGAGCAGCGGGAGCACGGTCCCCGAGGCCTGGCTGCCGACCCCGTCGGCGGCGTTGGCCCACCACAGGAGCCGGAAGTCACGTGGTTCCGCCCGCTGGTGGGACGGTCGTGCGGTCGACGCTGGCCGTTCCACAAGCACCTCACCAATGTGGCGAAATTGTGCAGAAAGTGTGGCGAGAGCGGAGCGAGCGGGAGCGTAATCGAGCGCGAACAAGCGTCACAAGAGCCCGAGGAGGCTGGCCGGATCCGTGTGGTGCGGCGGTGCGACGGGGCCGGTCCGCCGTACGCGCGAAGAGGGACTGATCCTTCCGCACCAACACGGCGGGACGCCGCCTTTCCGCCAGGGAAAACCCGCGACGGCGCCCATGCCCCTGCCCGGGTGGGCCGGACGGGCGGGCCGGAACGGGAGGCCGGCCGTCCGGGGCACGGCGGCACCGGCGGCGCGCCGCTTTCGGCCGAGAACGTGCGCCGCACCCACCCGCCGCGGGGCGCCCCGCCGTACGAGCACCCGGTCCACGCGAGGGGCGGGCCAGGGCGGCCGCCTGGATCATGCGGGCCGGCAGCGCGCGCCGCACGGTTCCCCGCGGCGGCGCGCACCTTCCGCCCGGGCCGTCGCGTCCGCGGACGGACTCACGCAGCGCGGGAGGCCGGAGCACCGGCGTGGCCGGGGGCCGGGTCGTCGGCGGTCGCGACGAGCGCGCCCGACGTGTCGCGGGCGACCCGGAGCACGGACGGAAAGCGGATGACGGCGAAGGCCCGCGACACCGGCCCGCCCCGCTCCTCGACGACCACCCGTGCCACGGGGGCGAGCCGGGCGGCGTACGCGGCGGCCGCCTCCTCCGCGCCGACCACGACGGCCAGCGCCTGCCGGCGCCCGCCCGGAAGACCGCGCGCGTACTCCAGGAACCCCGGCAGCCTCTCCCGGCACCTCGTGCAGCCGGGCAGGAAGAAGGCGACCGCCGTGTCGTCCAGCAACTGCTCCCGGTCCAGGGGTACGCCCTCGGTGGTGACGGTCCGGAAGGGGTGCACCCGCCCGCCCCGGGCGAGGCAGGACGCCGGGTCCCGGCCGGCCCGCGCCGGTTGCTCCGCCTGCTCCACGAGCCGTTGCATCGCCCCCACACAGAGCACCAGATCCCGCACGCAGAGCAGGCCCACGAGCGCGACCAGCCCGAACAGGACAGACATGTCACCTCCTCGCGCCATGGCGGACGGAACGGCTCGGCAAGGCCGTCGAGGCCGGCGGGCGCGCCGCCGCCCGCCGGCCGTCCGGCCGTTGGAATACTGATGGGCGCCCGTTGGGCAAACCTTGGAAGATCCTTGAATGCGCAGGCCGGTCCGCTGTGGCGACCACCGGCCGTCGACGCGAGGGGGAAGAGGATGTCCGTGGATTTCGTTCTGCTCGGCGGCATCGAGGCACGCGTGGACGGGGTTCCGGTCGACCTGGGCCATGTCCGCCAGCGCTCGGTGCTCGCGGGCCTGCTGGTCGACGCGAACGCCCCGGTGCCGACCGCCAGGCTCGTGGACCGGGTCTGGGGGGACCGGCCCCCGCAGCGCGCCCACGCCACGCTCTACAGCTATGTGTCCCGCCTGCGCGGCGCCCTGGCCACGGCGACGCAGGACGTACGCATCACCCGGCGCACGGGGGCCTACGTCCTCACCGTCGATCCGTCCGCCGTGGACGTGCACCGCTTCCGCGACCTGGTCGCGCGGGCCCGCACCGCCGGCGAGGACCGCGCCGCGACGCTGTTCGCGCAGGCGCTCGCCCTGTGGCGCGGCGACGCCTTCGGCGACCTGGACGTCCCCTGGTTCAACGCCCTGCGCGCGTCCTGGCACCGGGAGCGGCACGCGGCCGAACTCGACCTCACCGACGTCCGGCTGCGGCTCGGCCGGCACGCCGAGCTGCTCGCCGAACTCCCCGCACGCACCGAGCGGCACCCGCTGGACGAGCGTCTGGCGGGGCAGCTGATGCTGGCCCTGTACCGCGGCGGCCGACGGGCCGACGCCCTGGCCCACTACCAGCACCTCCAGCGCCGATTATCGGCGGAGCTGGGCGCCGAGCCCGGCCCGGAGCTACGACGGCTGCACCAGCGGATCCTCACCACGGACCCCGCGCTGTCCCTCCGCCCCGCGCCCGCTCCGAGCGCGCACCGCTCACCGCACCCGGTGCCGCGCCAACTGCCGTCCCCGCCCGGCCCCTTCGTCGGCCGGACCCGCGAGATCGCCGCGCTCGACAGGACGCTCCACGCGGGCGACGCACCGGGCGCCACCGTGGTGATCTCCACGATCGGCGGGATCGGCGGCATCGGCAAGACCTGGCTCGCCCTGCACTGGGCCCACCACAACGCCGCGGCGTTCCCCGACGGCCAGCTCTACGCCGACCTCCGCGGCTTCTCCCCGGCCGGGGACCCCGCCTCCGCCTCCGAGGTGCTGCAGAACTTCCTCCACGCCCTCGGGCTCGCGTCCACGGAGATACCGGCCGACCTGCCGGGCCGGGCGGCGGTCTACCGGAGCCTGGTCGCGGACCGGCGGATGCTGATCGTCCTGGACGACGCCCGCGACGCCGAGCAGGTCCTCCCCCTGCTGCCGGGATCCCCGTCCTGCACGGTCCTGATCACCAGCCGCCGCCGGCTCGCCGGGCTGGTCACCGCCTACGGGGCCCGGCCGCTCGCCCTGGACGTGGTGTCCGAGGCGGAGGCCCGGGACATGCTGGTGCGGCGCCTCGGCGCCGAACGGGTCGCCCGGGAGCCGCAGGCGGTGGCCGCGCTCCTCGGCTCCTGCGCGGGTCTGCCGCTGGCCATCAGCGTGGTGGCGGCCCGGGCGAGCACCCACCCCGGCTTCCCGCTGGCCGCGCTCGCCGAGGAACTCCGCGACCGGTCCGCCCGGCTGGACGCCCTCGGCACCGACGACCCCGTCGCCGACCTGCGGGCCGTGCTCTCCTCCTCCTACGACGCCCTCGACGCGGCGACCGCGCGGGTGTTCGGACTGATGGGCCAGGCGCCCGGCCCGGACATCAGCCTGGCCGCGGCGTCCGCCCTGACCGCGCTGCCCGTCCCGCGGGTGCGGTCGCACCTGCGCGGGCTGGAGGAAGCGCATCTGGTGCAGGAGACCCGCCCCGGCCGCTACCGCATGCACGACCTGGTACGGCTCTACGCGGCCGAGCGCGCGGCACAGGACCAGCCCGGCGACGCCCTGGACTCCGCGCTGCGCGGGCTGGCCGACTTCTACGCCGCCACCGCGCACGACGGCGACCGGTTGCTGTCGCCGCAGCGCACCCCGTTCGGGACGGACCTGCCGGACGTCACACCGGGCGCCCACCCGCTCGGGACCGTGGAGACCGCGCTGTCCTGGTTCGAGGCCGAACACCTCTGCCTGCTCGACACACACCGTTGCGCCATGGCCCGGGGCCACTACCCGCAGGCATGGCAGCTGGCCTGGTCCCTGGACACCTTCCACTGGCGGCAGGGGAACCTGGACGACCGCACCGCCATGCTGCGGGCCACGCTCGCCGCGGGGGACAGCATGGGCGACCGGGCACAGCGGGCACTGGCCCACCGGCTCCTCGGGCGCGCCCATGCCGCTCAGGGCCGGCACGAGGAGGCTCTGGCGGACCTGCACGTGGCGCTCACGCTGTTCGAGGAGGCGGGCGACCCGGCGGGGCGGGCACAGACCCATCTCAACCTCGCGCTGGCCTGGGAGAAACACGGCGACGACCGGCAGGCGCTGGCGCACGCCCTGAAGAACCTCCGCGTCCGCAGGACGCTCCACAGCCCGCCCAGGGAAGCCGAAGCCCTCAACGCGGTGGGCTGGTACCACGCCCGGCTGGGCCACCACGAGCGGTCCCGCCGCTACTGCGAGGAGGCGCTCGCCCTGTGCCGCCGGCACCGGTTCCGGGAGGGGGAGGCCTTCACCCTGGACAGTCTCGGCTACCTCGCCCACCGCACCGGCGCCCACGCCCTCGCCCTCGCGCACTACGGGCGGGCCCTGGCCCTGCGCCGGGAACTCGGCGACGCCTTCGAGGAAGCGGACACCCTGGCGAAGATGGGCGACGTCTGCCACGCCTTGGGCCGGCCCGCCGAGGCCCGCGAGGCCTGGGAACAGGCCCGGTCCCGCTACCTCGCGCAGCGGCGCCTCGGGCAGGCCGCCGAGGTCGAGGGGAAACTGGCGCGCAGCGGCCCGCCGGACTGACCCGTCGCCCCTCCGGGCCGGCCACGGGGTCGATCAGGGGCGGCCGGGGCTCGATCAGGGGCGGCCAGGGCTCGAACAGAGGCGGCCAGGGCTCGAACAGAGGCGGCCGGGGGCCGGTCCCGGTGGCCGACGGACCGACAAAATCCGTTGCCCCGCGGCGGCCGTCGGCCTAGGTTCCCGATCATGCTGCCTCCGGTGGAAACAGACGAAGAGTGGGACGCGATCGTCCCCGACGAGACCGTGATGCGCCCCGCAGTGGAGCACCTGTGCGCACGCCTCGGCCTCGCCGGCGCACCGCTGACCCGCTTCCCGGACGGCTCGCAGCCGGTCTACGCGGTGGGTGACGAGCACGTGCTCAAGCTGTTCCCCGGCGCCGCCGCCCAGGACGGCGTCACCGAAGGCGCCGTCCTCAGCCACCTCCAGGGCCGGCTGCCCGTACCGACACCGCGGGTGCGCGACGCCGGACCGTACGACAACGGCTGGCGGTACGTCCTGATGTCCCGGCTCCCCGGCGAGAACCTGGCCCGCACCTGGGACCTCGTGCCGCCGAGCCACCGCGAACGGCTCGTCACCGAGGTCGGCGAAACCCTGGCGGTGCTGCACTCGCTCGACCCCGAACCCCTCGCGGACGTCGTCGGCCCCGGGGACTGGGGCGCCTTCCTGGACCGCCAGGGCGCCGGCGCCGTGGCACAGCAGCGGGCCCGCGGACTGCCGGCCCCGTGGCTGGAGCAGATCCCGGACTTCCTCGCCTCCGTCCCGCTGCCCCGTGCCCCCCACCGCTCCCTGCTGCACACCGAGGTGATGCAGCAGCACTTCCTGGTCGACCCCGACGGGTGGCGGCTGACCGGGTTCTTCGACTTCGAACCGGCCATGATCGGCGACCGCGCCTACGACTTCGTGGGCGTCGGCCTCTTCGTCACCCGCGGCGACCCGGCTCTGCTGACCCGGCTCACCAGGGCGTACGGCCACACCTTCGAGCCGTCCGCACTGCTCGCGTACACGCTGCTCCACGTGTACAGCAACCTCCCCTGGTACCTGAGGGAACTGGGCGCACCGGCCGAAGCAACCCTGCCCGCACTGGCCGAGGCGTGGTTCGGCACGAGCTGACGCGGGACGACACGAGCCGACGCCGGACGACCGGGCGCATCAGCAGGGACCAGGACCAGGGAGCGCGTCAGGGAGTGCGGAATCCGCGGAACGTCACCTGCCTGCGGCTTTCGAAGCCGATCCGCTCGTAGAGCGCCCTCGCGTGCGTGTTCGCCTCGGCCACGTGCAGGAAGGGCCGCTCGTTCCGCGCCAGGACGCGGGCGACCAGCGCTCGCACCAGGCGGGCGGCGTGCCCGCGCCCGCGTGCTTCGGGCGCGGTGCAGACCGAGCTGATCTCGGTCCATCCGGGAGGCCGCAACCGCTCGCCCGCCATCGCCACCAGCCGCCCGCCGTCGCGGATGCCGAGATACGTGCCCAGTTCGTGCGTGCGCGGCCGGAACGGCCCCGGCCGGGTCCGCGCCACGAGGTCGAGCATCTCGGGTACGTCGGCCGCACCCAGTTCGACCACGCCGGTGCCGCCCGCGGCGTCCGGACGCCCCGGCCGGCCGCCGCCGGGCCAGATCATCTGCCGGCCCTCCAGCACGAACACCGGTTCCCAGTCCGGCGGCGGGATCACCGGGCAGCTGAACATGTCGGCGAACTCGCCCCGGCCCAGCAGCCGGGCGAGGTCCGCCCAGTCCGCCGAGTCCGGATCGCCGGACACCGCCGAGAAGGTCGCGACGCCCGGCAGGTAGGTGGCGGCCCGGCCGAGACGGCGGGCGAAGCGCGCATGGGGACCGCGCAGCGACGCGCCCACCGGATCGTCGAGTACGACGGCCTCGCCGCTCACCATCGCCCAGCGCCTCTCCTTCATGCCCGGCCGGCCGGTGCGGTCGGCGGATGCCCGGTCCGATCGTCTCATCCGGCCCGGGCCCCCTGGCCCACCTGCCCGGCCCCATCGGCACCTGCCCCCGTGGTGATCCCGGCCTACGGTGGAGACGGGATCACCCGAAGCGACGGGAGAAGGCCACGTGGAGATCGTTGCGTACGGCGTCCTGTCGGACGAGGAACCGCTGCTGCGGGAGGCGTTCGACACGGCGTTCGCGGGCCGGCACGAGCTGCGCTGTCTGGGGCTCTTCCTGGACCGGGACACCGTGCCGACCGCGCACGGCCACGAGGTGGTGCTCAGCAGCGTCAACGACACCCTGGACGCCGGCGTGCTGCGCGCACTCGCCGAGGGCGGCACCCGGATGATCGCCCAGCGGTCCACCGGCTACAACAACATCGACCTCGGCGCCGCCGAGGACGTGGGCCTGTCGGTGGCCCGCGTCTCCTTCTACTCGCCGTACTCGGTGGCCGAGTTCGCCTGGACCCTCGCGCTCGCGGTCAACCGCCGGATCGTCCGGGCCGCGCACCGCACCCGGGAGTTCGACTTCCGGCTCGACGGGCTGATGGGCCGGGACCTGCGCGGCCGTACCGCCGGCGTGGTGGGCACCGGGAAGATCGGCACCGCGTTCACGCGGATCGCCCACGGATTCGGCATGCGGCTGCTCGGCTGGGACCTCGTGGAGAATCCCGACTGCCTCGCCCTCGGCATGGAGTACGTCCCGCGCGAGCGGCTGTTCGCCGAGGCCGACCTGGTCAGCCTGCACGTACCGCTGCTGCCGGACACCCACCACCTGGTCGACACCGAGGCGCTCGCGCTGATGAAGGACGACGCCGTCCTGGTCAACTCCAGCCGCGGCGGCCTGGTGGACACCGACGCCCTGCTGGAGACGCTGCGCGCGGGACGGCTGACCGGTGTCGGGCTCGACGTGTACGAGGAGGAGGCCGGAGTGTTCTTCCTCGACAAGTCGCTGGAGGTGATGACCGACGAACGCCTCGCCCGGCTGATGACCTTCAGCAACGTCCTGGTCACCTCGCACCAGGCGTACTTCACCCGCGAGGCCGTCGGCCAGATCGCGCGGACCACGGTGGCCAACATCGAGGACCACTTCGCCGGCCGCACCGGTGACAACACCCTGGTCGGGCCCGGAAGGACGCTCTGACCTCGCGGCACCCGGTGCGGCACCACCGCTCCGCGCGCCCGCGCGGCCGGTGCGCGGGAGGGGGAAACGGACCGCCCTGTTGCCCGGGCATCCCGCGAGGGCCACCGTGGAGATGGGGAGCGAGGAAGTGAGTACCGTGCGAGCGCTCGTCTACCACGGCCCGGATCAGATCTCCTGGGACATGGTCCCGGACCCGGTGATCGAGGAGGTGACCGATGCGATCGTGCGCGTCGACACCACCACCATCTGCGGCAGTGATCTCCATATCCTCCGGGGACGCCTTCCCGAGGTGAAGCCGGGGACGGTCCTCGGCCACGAAGCGGTCGGCGAGGTCGTGGAGGTCGGTCCCGAAGTGAACCACCTGCGCCCCGGCGACCAGGTGATCGTCTCGTCCGTCTCGGCCTGCGGCCAGTGCTGGGCGTGCCGCGACGCGATGTACGGCCAGTGCGGCGGGGGCGGCGGCTGGGTGCTGGGAAGCCTGATCAACGGGACCCAGGCCGAGTTGGTCCGGGTGCCCTTCGCCGACGGCTCCACCACCCGCTGCCCCTCCGACGTGCCCCTCGACGACGCGGTGCTGCTCGCCGAACTGCTGCCGACCGCCTACGAGGTCGGTGTCCGCAACGGCCAGGTGGGCCCGGGGGACATCGTCGTCGTGGTGGGCGCGGGACCCGTCGGGCTCGCCACGGTGGTCGTCGCGCGGCTGTACTCGCCCAGCCGGATCATCGTGGTGGACATGGCCCGTGCCCGGCTGGAGACCGCCGTCCGGCTGGGCGCCGATGCCGCCGAGTCACCGGGGAGTCTGCTCGCCGACCTGGCCGAGGGGCCGGGCGCCGATGTGGCGATCGAGGCGTCGGGCGATGCGGACGGCTTCGTGCTGTGCACCCGGGCCGTGCGCGCGGGCGGACGCATCGCCAACATCGGTGCGCACGGCAAGCCGGCGACGCTGCACCTCGAATCCCTGTGGCGCAAGAACGTGACCATCAGCACGGGCCAGGTGGACACGTCCTCCACCCCGCGGC
This sequence comes from Streptomyces tricolor, assembly GCF_002155905.1. Classification (GTDB taxonomy): domain Bacteria; phylum Actinomycetota; class Actinomycetes; order Streptomycetales; family Streptomycetaceae; genus Streptomyces; species Streptomyces tricolor. The sequence goes on from NZ_MUMF01000291.1 coordinate 49,385, forward strand.
TGCTCGAACTGCTGCGGTGCGGGCGCCTGCCCGCCTCCGGGCTGGTCACCCACATCTTCGGTCTCGACCGGATGGAGGACGCCTACGAGGTGTTCGCGGACGGCACCCGTACGGGCGCCCTCAAAGTCGTCCTGCACCACGAGTGAACCCCTGCCGAGGTGCGTCATGGGAGATCCGGTCGTCGTCGGAGTGGACGGTTCCGCGTCGAGCCTGGAAGCGGTGGGGGTCGCCGCCCACGAGGCGGGCCTGCGGGACGTGGGGCTGCGGCTGGTGCACGCGTTCGGGTCGCCGTCGATGCGGCTGCCGCCCGGAGGACCCCGCTGGAGTCCGGCCATGGCAGGGGTGCGCGAGCTGGTCGACGGGACCCTGGCCAGGGCCGAGCAGCGGGCGCACGCAGCCGCCCCGCACGTGGAGATCACCCGCGACGTCACCGTCGGCGAGCCGCTGACCGTGCTGGAGATCGAGTCGCGCACCGCCTCGCTCGTCGTGGTCGGCAGCCGTGGCCGGGGAGCGTTCGCCAGCCTCCTGCTGGGCTCGACCGCCGTACACCTGGCCGGCTACAGCCGATGCCCGGTGCTGGTGGTGCGCGGACGCCCGGACCCGGGCGGTCCCGTGCTGCTGGCGGCCGACGGCTCACCGGCCGGCGAGCCGGCCGTCGCCTTCGCCTTCACCGAGGCGTCGCTGCGCGGCACGGGCCTGGTGGCGCTGCACGTCTGGAACACCTGGACCGAGCGCTCCGCCGAGGGGCCGGTCGACCCGCTGAACGTGGTGACCGACGCCGAGCACCTGCGCGAGAAGGCCCAGCGGTTGCTGGACGACACGCTGTCCCCCTGGCAGCGGCGCTTCCCCCACGTCGGGGTGGAGAAACGGCTGGTCCGCTCCCGGGTCCGCCCGGCGCTGATCGAGGCCAGCCGCGACGCCCAGCTGGTCGTGGCCGGCGCCCGGGGACACGGCGGCTTCACGGGCCTGGTGCTCGGCTCGGTCAGCCAGGCCCTGCTGCACCACGCGCACTGCCCCGTCGCCGTGGTGCGCGGCGAGGAGCGGTCATGAACGCGGGGCGCCGGCCGGCGTGAAGCCTGGTGCCCGAAGCCTGGTGCGATGCATGACGGACACGGACCTCGGCGGCCCGGGCGCCCAGGGCGCTGCCGGTCGCGCACACCCCCCGTCCGACCCGCGGACACCGGATCGAGGCGGACGGGGCGGCGACCGTGCCGGCAGCGGAGTTCCGGACCCTTCCCGCCTGTGCGCCCGCACGGGTGCCGCCCTCCGCCGTCGACTCACTCCGGAGCCCGGCGGCCGCTACCGCGTCCCGCCGTCGTCCGCGAGGTCGAACGTCACGTCGACCACCCCTTCGACGGCCCTGACCAGGCGCGCCGCCACGGGGACCAGGGCGGTGTCACGGACCCGGCCGGTGAGGGTCACGACACCGTCGTGGACGTCCACGTGGACGACCGACGACGGCGGCGGGAAGAGGTACGACGCGATCTCGCGCCGGACCTCCTCGGCGATGTCCTCGTCGTCGCGCAGGAAGACCTTGAGCAGGTCCGCCCGGCTGACGATGCCCGCCAGCAGACCGGTGGCGTCCACCACCGGCAGCCTCTTGACCCGTGCCCGGGCCATGGCGTGCGCGGCCTCGGCGAGGGTGGCGTTCGCCCGGACCGTGACGGCGGGGGAGGACATGAGGTCCCCGGCGGTGAGCGCGTCGGCCTTCGCCAGGGCGGCCGGCGGACGCGGCCGGAGACGGCCGCTGTCCGGATCGTCCCGCAGCGCCTCCTTGGGCAGCAGATCGGCCTCGGAGACCACACCGACCACCCGGCCCTCACCCTCGATCACGGGCAGGGCGCTGACCTGCCAGTCGTGCATCAGGCGCACGATCTCCTTGAAGGGGGCCCGCCGGCCGACGGCGGCGACCGTGTGGGTCATGACGTCGCTGACGATGTGCGGGGTGCCGTACATGGTGACTCCGTAGGTCCTCGGCTGCGATGCCCGGCCATCTCCAGCGTGTGCCGGGACGGCGGCAGGCACCAGGGGCCGTACGGCCCTGGCCGCGGCGCCACCGCGGCGCCAACCTGGAGACAGGGACTCTCACCCCGGAGGCGGAGACCATGTCAGCACCTGTCACCGTAGGTCTCGACGACTCGCCCGAGAGCCGGGCCGCGGTCGAGTGGGCGGCGCGGGAGGCGCTGCTGCGCGGTCTCCCGCTGAAGATCGTGCACGTCGAGGAACCGGCGCCCGTGCGCCTGGCCCAGTCCCCGCTGTGGGATCCGGGGGCGTACCGGGACCGGGCCGAGCGGATGGTACGGGAGTCCGTGGAAGGCGTCCGTCTGCGCCACCCCGGCGTCGAGGTGACCGGCGAGCGGCGCTCGGGGACCGCGGCCGACCTCCTCGGCGAGGCGGCGGGCCGCGCCGGACTGCTGGTGCTGGGCTCGCGGGGCCACAGCGCGCTGAGCGGGTTCCTGGTCGGCTCGGTGAGTCTCGCCGTCGTGGCCCGCGCCGAGCGTCCGGTGGTGCTGGTGCGGGCGGGGGAGCAGGCCGCCGACGAGCACATGATGGACCCGGCGGGCGTCCCCTCCGCCGCGGCGCCCTTCCGGCCCGTCGTGCTCGGCCTCGACGTCGACGCCCCCGACGACACGCTGCTGGAGTTCGCCTTCGTCGCCGCCGCACTCCGCGAAGCCCCCCTGCGGGCCGTACACGCCTGGTGGGTGGCACCGACCTCCTTCCACGGCTTCTACGGTGACGACGACCTCTACGACTCCCTCGCACGCGGACAGGCCGACCACCTCGCCACGGTGCTGCGCCCCTGGCGGCGGAAGTTCCCGGACGTCGACGTGACCGAGGCGACCCGGTGCGGCAGCGCCGCCCAGATCCTCGTCGACGACGCCCGCGACGACGCCTCGCTGGTCGTCGTCGGCCGGCGCATCCGCACCCGCCCGCTCGGCGCGCACATCGGGCACGTCACGCACGCCGCCCTGCACCACATCGCCGCCCCCGTCGCGGTCGTCCCGCACGGCTGACACACCGGCCCGGAAGGAGACCCCATGGACGCCAGGGCAGCACGGCCTCCGGCGCGACCGAGGAGCGCGCGGCGCTCCCGGCACCGGCCCGGAACCCCCCGGACTCCGCGGTACGGCCGCGGAGAAGGGTGAGGAGCACGATGAAAGGCTTCGTCTTCCACGGTCCCGGACAGGCCTCCTGGCAGGACGTCCCGGACCCCGCCGTCACCGAACCGACCGACGCCGTCGTCCAGGTCGACGCGGTCACCATCTGCGGGACGGACCTGCACATCCTCAAGGGCGACGTGCCGGAGGTGCCGCCCGGTACCGTGCTCGGCCACGAGGCGGTCGGCGAGATCGTCGACGTCGGCGGCGAGGTCCGCGGCGTACGGCCGGGCGACCGGGTGCTGGTCTCCTGCATCACCTCCTGCGGCCGGTGCCGGTTCTGCCGGGACGGCTCCTACGGCCAGTGCCGCGGCGGGGGCGGCTGGATCCTCGGCCACCTCGTCGACGGCACGCAGGCCGAGTACGTCCGCGTCCCGCACGCCGACCTGTCCGTCCACCCGCTCCCGGGCGCCGTGCGCGGCGCGGACGCCGTCCTGTTCGCGGACGTCTTCCCCACCGCCTACGAGGTGGGCGTCCTGAACGGGCGGGTACGCCCCGGGGACACCGTCGCCGTCGTGGGTGCCGGACCCGTCGGCCTCGCGGCCATCGCCACGGCCCGCCTGCTGTCCCCCGAACGTGTCATCGCCGTCGATCTGGCCCCGGCCCGGCTGGAGGCCGCCCACCGGCTCGGCGCGGACGCCGTGGCCGACGTCCACGAGGCGCCCGGCCAGCTGGTCGCCGATCTGACCGACGGACTCGGCGCGGACGTGGTCGTGGAGGCGGTCGGCCTGCCGGAGAGCTTCGAGCTGTGCACCCGCATGGTCCGCCCCGGCGGGCACGTCGCCAACATCGGCGTGCACGGCAAGCCGGCCGCGCTGCACCTCGAAGACCTGTGGAGCAGGAACGTGACCATCACGACCGGCCTGGTGGACACCTACTCCGTCCCCGCGCTGCTGCGGATGGCCGCCGCCGGCCGGTTGCCGACCGGACAGTTGGTCACCCACACCTTCCCGCTGCACCGCATGGAGGAGGCGTACGAGATCTTCTCCCGGGCCGCGGAGACCGGCGCGCTGAAGGTGGTGCTCGGCGAGGAGCAGCACGCCGAAGTGGTGCCCGCGGCCTGACGGAGCAGCGGCGGAGACGGAGCCGCCGGCACCGGGCCCGCGCCCGGCGCGGGGGCGGCGGTCAGCCCCGGCGCAGCGCCGCGAGTGTCGCGGCGAGGTCGGCCGGGCGGGGACGGTTGTGCGGAAGCCTGGCCAGCACGACGGCCATGCCGCAGGTGTCGGTGAGCGCGGAGAGGACCAGGCCGCCCGCGATGCCGGCGGAGAGGAGCTGGAAAGCCGGGTGGACCAGCAGACCGAGGAGCAGACCGAGGAGGACCGCCGTGCCCGCCGTGAAGCGCACCTGACGCTCCATGCTCCAGCCGGCACGGCTGTCGTAGCCGGCGGGCCGCTCCAGGGCGTGCCCGTCGGCGGCCCAGGCACTGGTGCCGCCGGACAGGGCGGCGCTCGGGATGCCGTGCTCGGCGAGGAGCGTGCGGGCGCTCTCCGAGCGCGCCCCGGACGCGCACACCAGGAGCACCTCACCGCGGCCGGCCGCGTGCCGGATCTCGGGCAGGGCCCGCCGGACCTGGTCCAGGGGGATGTTCAGGGCTCCGGGCAGGTGGCCGGAGGCGTACTCGCCGGGGGTGCGGACGTCGATGACGGTGAGGTCGTGCAGCCGGGCGTGGGCCTGGTCGGTGCCGAGGGTGAGGTGGCTGGTCATGGCAGATCTGATCCTTGGCTGGTCGCCGCCGTCCCGGACCGGGACGTACAGTACCCCTAGGGGTATCGGCGAGGAGTGATGGTGGAACTGGAGCTCGAGGGCGCCTCTTTGAAGGCTGTGCTGAACCGGCTGCGGCGTGCGCAGGGCCAGATCTCCGGAGTGATCCGGATGATCGAGGAGGGGCGGGACTGCGAGGACGTCATCACGCAGCTGGCCGCCGCCTCCCGGGCGCTGGACCGCGCCGGATTCGCGATCATCGCCACCGGCCTGCAGCAGTGCGTGGCCGACATCGAATCCGGCCGGAAGAACGGCGAGGACACCGAGGCGATGCGCGCGCGCCTGGAGAAGCTGTTCCTGTCGCTGGCCTGAGCCGTTCGCGGCGCGCGGTCGTCACACCACCACGTCCAGCAGCATGAAGCCGGCCACGGCCAGGAGGACGAGGGCGAAGGCCCGCCGCAGGGTGTCCCCGGACAGCTTCGCCGACAGACGCCTGCCGTCCCAGGCGCCGAGGATCGCCGCACCGGCGAACGGCCCCGTGACCGCCCAGTCCAGGCCGTCGGCGGTACCGGTGCGCATCGCCAGGGCGGCCAGCGAGTTGACCGTGACGACGAGCAGGCCGGTGCCCACCGCCGCGCGCATCCGCAGACCGAGGACGCCGACCAGCGCGGGCACCGCGAGGAAGCCGCCTCCGACGCCGAGGACACCGGTGAGCCCGCCCAGTCCGGCGCCGGCAGCCGCCGCCCGGCCCGGCCGTACGGGGACGGCGCCGTCCGGCTGTCCGCGCAGGGTCCCGGCCGAGGGGGGCCGGAGCATGCGGACCGCGGCGCCGGCCGCGACCACGGCGAAGGACACGGTCAGCACGGCGGCGGGCAGGTGCCCGGCGAGCGCGCCGCCCAGCAGCGCCGGGCCGATCCCCGCCGCCGCGAACACCAGCCCTTCGCGCCAGCGGACATGGCCGTCGCGGGCGTGCGCGGTCAGGGCGGCGGCGCAGGTGAGGGTGACGATGACCAGGCTCGCCGTGGTAGCCGCGACGGGCGTCACGCCGAGCAGGTAGATCAGGGCGGGGACGGCCAGCACGCTTCCGCCGCCGCCGAGCGCGCCGAGCGCCAGACCGATGACGGCTCCGGCGGCCAGAGCGAGTATCACGGTGCTCACGCGACGGTCCCGCCCGCGCCGGCCCGCAGCCGGCGCCGGCCCCGGACGTCCGGGCGTACGGCGACTGCGGCGCCTCCTCCGCGTCCGGTGCGGTCGGCGGCCTCCCGCAGGCCCTTCTGTGGTCCGCCGGGGATCGATCCCGGCACTCCTGGGTGGCCTCGGAAGAGGCTCATCGTGGTTCTCTCTCCTGTCCGTCTTCCGGTGCGCTGATCGGCGGCGGGCGCCGTCATGCCGTCCGGACGGTGAGCCCGGCCCGCTCGGCCGCGTCGAAGGAGTCGTCCACGGCGACGACGTCACGGCCCGCGGCGTCCAGCAGGGAGGCGGCGATGGCGGCGCGCATGCCGCCGGCGCAGTGCACCCAGACCTGTCCCTCGGGGACCTCGTGAAGACGGTGGTGCAGGGTGTGGAGGGGGAGGTGGACCGAACCCGCCACGAACCCCGTCGCCCGTTCGGCGTCCCGGCGGACGTCCAGGACGACCACGCCGTCCCTCGGACGCCCCGCGAGGTCCGCGAACGTCGCCCGCCGGAAGGAGGCGAGGCTCTCGCCCCTGCGGGCCCAGCGCGCCGGTCCTCCGGTGGCCGCGGCGGCCGGCCGGTCGATGCCGACCCGGACCAGCTCCCGCTGGGCGGCGGCGAGCTGTCCGGCGGACTCGGCGAGCAGGGTCACCGGCTTGCCCCACGGAATCAGCCAGGCCAGGTAGGTGGCGAGCTGCCCCTCGGCCTCGAAGTTGAGCGAACCCGCCACATGCCCCTCGGCGAAGGCGACCCGGTTGCGCAGGTCGACCACCCACTCCCCGGCGGCCAGCCGGGCGGCGATCTCCTCGGCGTCCGCGACGGCGGGCGGGGTCAGGTCGACCGGCGCCGGCCCCGCGGTGTTGGCCGGCCCCATGTGCGCGTAGTACGCGGGAACGTCGTCCAGACCGGCGAGCAGGGCGGTGACGAAGCTGTCGACGTCCCGCACCAGCGCCTCGTTCCTGGTCTTCTCCTCGCCGATCGTGGTGGACCCGCCCTCCGCCCGGCCGGACGAGCAGAAGCTGCCGAAGCCGTGCGTGGGCAGCACCGCGGTGTCGTCCGGCAGCTCGGCGGCCAGGCGGTGCGCGGAGGCGTGCTGCGCCCGGGCGAGGTCCTCGGTCAGCCGTGGTTCGACCAGGTCGGGCCGGCCGACGGTGCCGATCAGCAGCGAGCCGCCGGTGAAGACGGCGACGGCCGTGCCGTGCTCCTCCAGCACGTAGGAGGTGTGGTGCGGGGTGTGGCCGGGGGTCGCCAGCGCGCGCAGCGACAGGCCGGCGGTCGCGTCGATCTCCAGGCGGTCGCCGTCGTGCACCGGTACGCGGTCGTAGGAGACGCGGGCCCCGGCGGGGACCAGGTACGCGGCGCCCGTGACGCGGGCCAGCTCCAGGCCGCCGGTGACGTAGTCGTTGTGGACGTGCGTCTCGACGACGTGGGATATCCGCACCCCCCGCCGTGCGGCCGCCGCGATCAGCCGGTCGATGTCACGCGGCGGGTCCACCACCACGGCCGTCCGCTCGCCGCCTGCCAGATGGCTGCGGTTGCCGAGTCCGGACACCTCGATCGTGTCGACGAAGAACACGGGGTACTCCCTTCCAGCGAAATTACCCCGGGGGGTATGTCTGGACGGTAGCACGATTACCCCCCGGGGTATTTTTGAGGGGGTGTCCGCCGGCGCGACGTGGACGGAGCGGCACCGCGGGGGATCGATGCCGCTCCTGGACTCACTGTCTCCGGTGACGTACACGTACCCCCAGTGCCGGTCGGCCCCGAGCGGGGGGCCACCCGTCCCTGCCGCCTGCCGTCACCCGGTGCGGCGGCTGTCCGCCACCGGTTCGTCGGAGCCGGAGTCGGAGCCGGCGGCGGTGAGCCGGCAGTCCACGCCCACGATCCCTTCGACGCCCCGGACCAGACGCACGGCCAGGGGAATGCGCTCGGGGTCGCCGACGCGTCCGGTCAGTGTCGCGACGCCGTCGGTGACCATGATGTGCACGGGTTCGACCGGGGCCGGGAAGAGGACGTCGACGACATCGCGGCGGATCTCGTCGGCGAGGTCGTTGTCCGGTCGGAGGAACACCTTCAGCAGGTCGCCGCGGCTGATCACGCCGTCCAGCACACCCTCGGCATTCACCACGGGCAGCCGCTTGACCCGCTTCAGCGCCATGATGCGCGCGGCCTCGGCGAGCGTGGCGTCGGCGTGCACGGTGACGGCGGGGGAGCTCATCAGCTCCTCGGCGCACACCGCCGCGGCCTTGGCCAGGTCGGGCAGGCGGCGCAGCCGGGTCGACCGGTCGGGATCGCGGTCCCGGAACTCCTCCTTCGGCAGCAGATCCGCCTCGGACACCACACCGATGACCCGGCCGTCGCCCTCCAGTACCGGCAGGGCGCCGACGTTCCACTGCTGCATGCGTTCGACGATGTCCTTGAACAGGGCCTTGCGGCCCACGGCGACGACGGCGCGCGTCATCACATCACTCACCCGGTGAGGACCGCTGTCCATGACCTCCTCCTGGAACGTCCTCCTCCCCGACCGCATGGGCTGCCGATACCAGCCTGCGCGCCACCGGGTGCCCGCACCACCCGGTCACCCGGGTCGGGCCGCGGGGCTCTGCGGGGCTGGTCCGGCCTGCCCGAAGGCGTGATTCTGGGGGTGGGCGAGGTCGGGCACCCGCCGCCCGCCCTGCCGGGCGAGAACGCCGGGCACGTTCGCCGGCCCGGCCGGCGCCGATCGGGAGGAGACGGCCATGGACGAGAGGCTCTCCGTGGGCGCCATGATGAACGGGGCGCCGTACTCCATCGGCGAGGACGAGACGGTGCTGATGGCCTGGGAGGTGGTCGAACGGTCCGGGCAGAGCCATCTGCCGGTGGTCCGTCAGGACGGCTCCTGCGCCGGCCTGCTGGAGCGCGCCGAACTCGCCGTCGCCTGCGCGGACCCCACGGTGACACTGTCCCGGCGCAGCGTGCGGGACCTTGTGCGCGGGCGGCGCACGGTCACGGTCCACCCCGAGGAGCCGGCCCTCCGCGCGGCGGCCGTGATGACGGAGGAACACAGAGACGCGCTGCCGGTCACCGACCCGCACGGGCGGCTGACCGGCCTGCTCACGGCGCAGGACTACGTGGCCGCCGCCGCCGGCCTGCGCCGCACGGCCGGGCCGGCGCGGCAGGCGCCGCACCTGCGGGCCACGCTGCCCGGACTGCCGCCTCGCCGCAGGGAGGAGGCCTGCGGCATTCCCATTCCGTAGCGCCCGACGCCCGCGGGAGCGAGACGCGCCACGCAGGGAAACGCGCAGGGCAGGGGAAGGCGCACGGCAGAGACACGCTCGCGGCACGCCCGGCCCCGGCGGTCCGGCGCCTCACGCCCGGCGCGCTCCCGTACGCAGTCCGTCCATGATCAGGTCGAGGAGCCGGGTCGCGCGGGGCCGCCAGTCGTCGTGCGGGTCGAGCTGCCACAGGCCGGCGATGGCGAGGAGGAAGTCGTCCGCGGTGACGCCGGGCCGGATGGTGCCGGCCTCCTCGTTCGCGCGGAGCAGCAGTTCCGCCGCACGGGCCACCGGAGTGGGCGACGGCTTCGCGGGGCCGCCCGGCGCGCTGGTGGCCTGCCGGATCGCGTCGGCCAGCCCGGCCTTGGTCATGGCGAACTCGGACAGCCGGTCCATCCAGGCGCGCAGGGCCTCGTCGGGCGCCCGGGTGCCGAGCAGATGCTCCGCGCTGTCGGCGACCTGCTGCATCTCGTGGCGGTAGATCTCCAGCACGAGGGATTCGCGGTTGGGGAAGTTGCGGTAGAAGGTGCCCTGTCCGACACCGGCCTTCTTGGCGATCGCGCTCAGCGGGGCGTTCGCGCAGCGCGACAGCTCGGTGAGTGCCACCTCCAGGATGCGCTCGCGGTTGCGCTGTGCGTCGGAGCGCCGGGGTGAGTCCTTCTGCTGAGGCACTCGTCCTCCTCAAGGCGTGGCCAAAACCTCGCCCTTGCTAAGCGGACAGCTGTCCGTTAAGTTTCCAAGTAGCGGACAGCTGTCCGGTCACGTCCACCATAGCGGTGGACGCACCCCCGCGGCAGCCGCCAGCTGCACTGTTCCGGTCCCAGCACCTTGCACCTTCGCTTCGCCCCCGTGGCACAGGCCCGCACGACGCACTACCCGCCGCCCGACACCTCGGCTGCCGGCCCACCCGTCTGTCCTGAAATGCGAGAGAAGCAGCCCATGGCCTCATCGACGTCCAGTGTCATCACATTGAAGATCAACGGCGAGAAGCACACACTGCCCGTCGATCACCGCACCACCCTGCTCGACGCGCTGCGCGAGCGTCTCGACCTGACCGGCACCAAGAAGGGCTGCGACCAGGGCCAGTGCGGCGCCTGTACGGTCCTGCTGGACGGGCGGCGGGCCGTCGCCTGCCTGCAACTGGCCGTGGCGGCCGAGGGCCGGGAGATCACCACGATCGAAGGCGTGGCCGACGGCGAGCGGCTGCACCCCGTGCAGCAGGCCTTCCTCGACCTCGACGGTTTCCAGTGCGGCTACTGCACCCCGGGCCAGATCTGCTCGGCGATCGGCATGATCGAGGAACACGCGGCGGGCTGGCCGAGCGCCGTCACCGAGGACGTCCGCCCCGAAGCGGGGCCGCCGCCCCTGACCGCCGACGAGATCCGGGAACGGATGAGCGGAAACCTGTGCCGCTGCGGCGCGTACGTCGCGATCGTCGAAGCGGTGGCCCGCGCGGCGGAAACTCACCCGGACGAGGGACACGCGACCCTCGCCGAGGGCACGAAGGAGACCGTGGCATGAGGGAGTTCGACTACCAGCGGGCGCACGACGTCGCCGGCGCCGTCGCCCTGCTCGACGCCGACCCGGACACCCGCTTCCTCGGCGGCGGCACCAATCTCGTCGACCTCATGAAGACCGGTGTCGAGCGCCCCGCACGGCTCATCGACATCCGCGAGCTGCCGCTCGACCGGATCGAGACGACACCCGAGGGCGGGCTGCGGATCGGCGCCACCGTCACCAACGGCGACCTGGCCGCCCACCCAGAGGTCCGGCGCCGCTACCCGGCGCTCGCCCAGGCGGTCCTGGCCGGGGCGTCGGGGCAGCTGCGCAACATGGCCACCGTCGGCGGGAACCTGCTGCAGCGCACCCGCTGCGGCTACTTCGCGGACGTCAGCCGGCCCTGCAACAAGCGGGTGCCCGGCAGCGGCTGCCCCGCCGTCGCGGGCGAGCACCGCAACCACGCCATCCTGGGCGCCTCCGACCACTGCGTGGCCGTGCACGCCTCGGACATGGCCGTGGCCCTGACCGCCTTCGACGCCGTGGTCCACTTCGAAACGGCGGACGGACCCGGCGACTTGCCGCTCACCGACTTCTACCTGCCCGTCGGCGACACCCCGCACCGGGAGACCGCCCTGCCGGCGGGCGCGCTGATCACCGGCATCACCCTGCCGCCCGCCCCGGTCGCCGCCCACTCCCGCTACCGCAAGGTGCGCGAGCGCGCCTCCTACGCCTTCGCCATCGGCTCCCTGGCCGCCGCGCTCGACATCCGCGACGGCGTCGTGCGGGACGTACGCCTGGCCTTCGGGGCCGTCGCGTCCCGCCCCTGGCGGGCCGCCGCGGCCGAACGGGTCCTGACCGGCGCACCGGCCGGACCCGAGACGTACGCCGCCGCTGCGGACGCCGAGCTGGCGGCGGCACGGCCGCTGCCGCACAACGGCTACAAGGTGGACCTCATCCGCAACCTCGTGGTGGCCGTGCTGACCGAACTCGCCGAGGAGACCCCCCGATGACCGCCGTCACCACCGGAACAACCGCCCGGACAGCCTCCGTCGGCACCGGCCACACCCGCGTCGAGGGCCGGGACAAGGTCACCGGAGCGGCCCGCTACGCGGCCGAGGTGCCCTTCGCCGACCTCGCCCACGGCTGGCTGGTGCTGTCCACCATCGCCCGCGGCCGCATCCGCGCCCTCGACACCGACCCCGTCCTCGCCATGCCGGGCGTCCTCGCCGTCCTCGACCACCGCAACGCCCCGCACCTCGACACCGACTACACCGGAATGCTGGGCAAGCCCGACCCGACCTGCGCCGTCTTCCAGCACGACCGGGTGCCGCACCTGGGCTGGCCGGTGGCACTGGTCGTCGCGGAGACGTCCGAGCAGGCGAGGGAGGCCGCCGAGGCCCTCGTCGTGCACTACGAACAGGAGCCGCACGACGTCGAGTTCACGGCCGACCACCCGGACGCCCGCCCCGTGGACGGCCACATGCCGGCGGTGACGGAGAAGGGCGACCTGGACGCCCGACTGGCCTCCTCGGCCGTCGTCGTGGACGCCGAATACACCACCCCCGAAGAGCACCACAACCCGATGGAACCCCACGCGGCGACCGCCCGCTGGGACGACGGACGGCTGGAGGTGATCGACTCCAACCAGGGTGTCACCTGGGTCGCCGGGGAACTCGCCAGCCTCTTCTCGCTCGACCCGGCCTCCGTGCGCGTACGCTCCGAGCACGTCGGCGGCGGCTTCGGCAGCAAGGGGGTGCGAGCCCACCAGGTGGCCGCCGTGATGGCCGCGACCCTGCTCCAACGGCCCGTCCGCGTCGTCCTGACCCGGCGGCAGATGTTCTCGCTGGCCGGCTACCGCAGTCCCACCGCCCAGCGGGTCCGGCTCGGCGCCGACGCCGACGGACGCCTGCGCGCACTGGAGCACCGCTCCGTCAGCCGCACCTCCACGGTGCACGAGTTCGTCGAACCGAGCGCCGGGGTGGCCCGGGTGATGTACGACGCCGACGCCCACCACACCGCCAATCACGTCGTACGGCTCGACGTGCCGACCCCGACGTGGATGCGCGCCCCCGGCGAGGCCCCGGGATCGTTCGCGCTGGAGGCGGCGCTCGACGAACTCGCCGAGAAGTGCGGGATCGACCCGATCGAGCTGCGCCTGCGCAACGAACCCGAGACGGGTCCGGTGTCGGGCCTGCCGTTCGCGGGCCGCAATCTGGCCGCCTGCTTCCGGGAGGGCGCCCGCAGGTTCGGCTGGGCGGACCGGGACAGCCGTCCCGGAGTGCGCCGGGAGGGACGCTGGCTGCTCGGCACCGGTACGGCGGCGGCCTCCTTCCCGGCCGGTGCCGCCCCGTCGACCGCGACCGCGACCGCGCATCCGGACGGCACCTTCACCGTCCGGATCTCCGCGGCCGACATCGGCACCGGGGCCCGTACCGCGCTCGCCCTGGTCGCCGCCGACGCGCTCCAGGTGCCCCCGGAGCGGGTCCGGGTGCGCATCGGCGACAGCGACTTCGGCCCGGCCATGATCGCCGGCGGCTCGATGGGCACCCGCTCCTGGTCCTGGGCCGTCAAGACGGCGGCCGGCGAACTGCGCGAACGGCTGGCCCTCGGCGCCGACATCCCCGTGGAGGGCCTGACGGTACGAGCGGACACCACCGAGGCCCTGGGCGCCCTCGCCCCCGCCGAACGGCACTCCTTCGGGGCGCAGTTCGCCGAGGTCGCCGTGGACGTCACCACCGGCGAGGTCCGCGTACGGCGCATGCTCGGCATCTTCGCGGCGGGCCGGATCGTCAACCCGCTCACCGCGCGCAACCAGTTCCTGGGCGGCATGATCTGGGGCATCTCCATGGCCCTGCACGAGGAGGCGGTCCGGGACCGCGCCTCCGGCGGCCCCGTCGGCGCGGACCTCGCGGGCTACCACGTCGCCACCCACGCCGACGTCCCCCGTATCGAGGCCGACTGGATCGACGACACGGACCCGGACGACCCGGTCGGGATCAAGGGCATCGGCGAGATCGGCGTCGTCGGCGCCGCGGCCGCCGTCGCCAACGCGGTCTGGCACGCGACCGGCGTACGCCACCGCAGCCTGCCCATCCGGCCGGACCGCGTCCTGTCGGCCGCCGCGGGAGCGCGGGATGCTTGACCTGGCCGCGGAACTGCACCGGTGGACCGAGGAGGGCCGGGAGTTCGCCGTCGCCACCGTGGTGGCCGTGGGCGGCAGCGCCCCGCGCGGGCCCGGTGCCGCCCTCGCCGTCGACGGCGCGGGCACCGCCGTCGGCTCGGTCTCCGGCGGCTGCGTCGAGGGCGCGGTGTACGACCTGTGCCAGGAGGCGCTCCGCACCGGGGAGAGCGTCCTCGAACGGTTCGGCTACAGCGACGAGGACGCGTTCGCCGTGGGACTGACCTGCGGCGGGACGATCGACGTGCTGATCACGCCGGTGCCCGCCGGGGCATCCGCCCGGACGGTCCTCGGCCCGGCGCTGTCGGCCGCCGCCCGAGGCGAGCCGGCGGCCCTCGCCCGGGTCGCCCGGGGCCCCGCCGAACTCCTCGGCCGGGCCCTGCTGGTCCGGTCCGACGGCACGTGCGAGGGCGGGCTCGGCGGTCACCCGGACCTGGACCGGACGGCGGCGGCCGAGGCCCGGGCGCTGCTGGAGGCGGGCCGCACCGGCACGGTGGATCTGTCGGCGGACGGCTCGCACTGCCCCGGCGGAGTGACCCTGCTGGTCGAGTCGAACGTGCCGCCCCCGCGCATGATCGTCTTCGGCGCGGTCGACTTCGCGTCGGCACTGGCCCGGGCCGGCAAGTTCCTCGGCTACCACGTGACCGTCTGCGACGCCCGCCCCGTCTTCGCCACCCGCGACCGCTTCCCGGACGCCGACGAGGTCGTGGTCGACTGGCCGCACCGCTATCTGCGGCGCACCGCCACCGACGCCCGCACGGTCCTGTGCGTGCTCACCCACGACGCGAAGTTCGACGTACCCCTGCTGAAAGTGGCCCTGCGGACGCCGGCCGCGTTCGTCGGCGCGATGGGCTCGCGCCGCACCCACGAGGACCGCGACCGGCGCCTGCGGGCGGAAGGCCTGACCGAACGCGAACTGGCCCGGCTCCGCTCACCGATCGGCCTCGACCTCGGCGCCCGCACACCGGAGGAGACCGCCCTGTCGATCGCCGCGGAGATCGTCGCCACCAGGCGGGGCGGGACGGGCGTGCCCCTGACCGGTTCGACCACGCCGATCCACCACGAGGCCGGAGAAGGAGGGAGGCCGGCGGTCGCCTGACGGCACGAAGGGAAGCCCGCCGCGACCCTCGCCGCCAGGCGGGTGACCTCCGCGATCTGCTCCACAGGCCCGTCGACCCGGGCCACACCGGGCCGAACGCGGCTCCGGAGCACAGGACGGCCGCGGGCAGCAGGCCACGGGGCCGGGGCCCTGCATCTTCGGCCGAACGCCTCCCCGGCCGCTCCGCGTGCGTGCCATGATCGGACCATGGCCGAGTCCCTGACCCCGGAACAGCTCACCGCACGCACCTCCGCGGCCGTCGACGCGGCTGTCGCGGCGGCGCGCGATCTCGGCCTCGCCGTGACGGACGCCGACGTGCTCCACGATCTGTTCTCCGTCGTCGTCCGCCTCACGCCTGCGCCCGTCGTGGTCCGGATCCCGACCGTCCTGCCGCACAGCGTGAGCCTCGACGCCCTGGCCCGCCGCCAGCAGGCGGAACTCGACGTGACCCGGTGGCTCGCGGACCAGGGATGCCCCGTGATCCCGCCCAGCCCGCTCGTGCCACGAGAACCCGTCCGGCGGGACGGGTTCTCCATGACGTTCTGGCCGTTCGTCGAGGAGGACCGGGACAAGGCCCCCGACTACCCGGCGAACTCGGAAAGCGTCGCCGATCTGCACGCGGCGATGCGCGCCTACCCGGGCCGGCTGTCGTTCCTGTCCGCTGCCGAGCCGGACTTCATCGGGGAAAGCCTCGTCCTGCTCGAACAGCGCCCCGACCTCGTCGGCCCGGCCGAACTGGACCGCGCGCGCCGGGAGTGGCACGTCCTGGAACCCTTCGTGCGCTCGCGCAGGGCTTTCGAGGACAGGTTCCCGGGGATCGACCTCCAGCCCATCCACGGCGACTGCCCGCCCGCGAACGTCTTCAACGGTGTGGACGGGAACCTCTACGCCGACTTCGAGCTGGTCACGTCGGGCCCCGTCGAGTGGGACCTCGCCGCTCTCGGGCCGGACCTCGAAGCCGCCTACGACCGCGGCGCCCGGCGCAACGGCATGAGGCCGCTGGACGAGGACGTCCTGCGGTTCGTGAACGCCGTGGGGATGCTGCGGGTCATCGCCTCGCTCACGCTCGTGCCCCAGCTGCCCGTGCTCATGGACTATCTGCGGCCGGCCGTCGACCAGTGGCGGACGACGCCGTTCGCCGGCGGCCTGACCGGCTGACCACGTGCCGCGCCGCGCCGGGCGCGCGGGCCGTGCGGGCGACTGCGACGGCAGACCCCGCGGTGCGACCGCGCGGTCTGCCGCCGGGACAGCGGCCGCGGCGGCCCGCGTCAGGCGTCCACCGCGTCCGCCAGCCGTGCGACGGCCTCGGGCCAGGGCACGGGCGTGGCGATCAGGGCACGCAGGCCCCGCGTCCGACGCGGGGGCAGTCCGATCGCCAGGACTCCGGTGGCCAGGCCGTCGCCGCCGTACAGGGCGGCCAGCCGCAGCGGGTCCTTGCCGAGGGTACGGACCTCGATCCGGTCGGCGCCGGTCAGCACACCATGGGCCTGGAGCTTGAGGTCGTACTGGTCGGACCAGAAGTACGGCACCGGGGTGAACGGGCGGCGCTCGCCGAAGCGTTCGGGGTCCAGTTCGGCCAGCAGGTTGCGGGCGGCGGCGAGGCCCTGCTCGCTGGCGTTCATACGGTGCTCGATCCGCAGCTCCCGGCGCAGGACGGGGTGGTACCAGCGGGCGATGTCACCGGCGCCGTAGAGCCCGGGGGCCGCGGCGCAGAACTCGTCGCAGCGCAGTCCGTCCGTCAGGTCCGGACCCGCCGTCCCGGCGCCGGGGCCGCGCAGCCAGCCGACGGCCGGGTCGGAGCCGATGGCCAGCAGGACGTCGTCGGCCTCCACCGTGCTGCCGTCCGCGAGGACGACGCCGACCGCCCGGCCGGCCTCGGCCCGGACCCCGGTGACCGCCTGCCCCGTGCGCAGGGTGACCCCCTGGGCGCGGTGGACGTCGGCGAGGAGCCCTCCGACCTCGGCACCCAGCACCCGCTCCATCACCGTGTCCCCGGTGCCGACGAGCGTGACCTCGTGCCCCAGCGCACGGGCCACGGCGGCGGCCTCGGCGCCGAGCACGCCGGTGCCGACCACGGCCAGCCGCCGGCCCGGCGTGGCGAGGCGCCGGCGCAGCGCGCACGCGTCCTCCAGGGTGCGCAGGACGTGCACCCCCTCGACCCCGTCGGTGCCGGGCAGCGAGCGGGGCGTCACCCCGGTGGCGGCGATGACACCGACGCAGCGCAGCTCGGTGTGCCCGTCGTCGCCGAGGGTGAGTACGCGGCGTGCGGGATCGTAGGCGAGGGCACGGGTGCCCAGCCTCAGGTCCAGTCCGAGAGCGGCGATCTGCTCGGTGTCGCGCAGCGCGGTGCGCTCCGGCTCCCAGGCGCCGGAGAGGATCTGCTTCGACAGCGGCGGCCGGTCGTAGGGAAGATGGGGTTCGTCGCCGATGAGGGCTATCTCCCCGTCCCAGCCCAGGCGGCGCAGTCCCTCCGCGGCGGCCAGTCCGGCCGCCGCCGCGCCGACGACGGCGATGCGGGGGCGGTGCGTGCTCATTCCCGCACCTGGATGGCCGCGGCCGGGCAGATGGTGGCGGCCTCGCGCACGGCGGCGTGCTCGCCACGGCCCTGGACGAGACCCTCGGCTCGCTGAACTGGCTGCTGCGGACCATCGCCGTCACCGGACGGCTGGAGACGGACTTCGTGCGGCCGGTGCCCGTCGGCACCACGCTGTACCTGGAGGCCGAGGTCACCGCCGTCCACGGGCGGAAGATCTACTCCACCGCCACCGGGCGCATCGGCGGCCCCGACGGGCCGGTCGCCGTCCGCGCCGACGCCCTCTTCATCGAGGTCAAGGTGGATCACTTCATCGACCACGGCCGCAGCGAGGAGATCCAGGCCGCCATGAACGACCCGGACCAGATCCGGCGCGCCCGCGCCTTCGAGGTGAACCCGTGAGCCGAGCCCCCCTGGACGTGCTGATCCGGCGCGTCGACCCGGACGTCCCGCTTCCGGCGTACGAGCACCCCGGCGACGCGGGCGCCGATCTGCGCACCACCGAGGCGTGCGAGCTGAAGCCCGGTGAGCGGGCCGTCCTGCCCACCGGGGTGTCCATCGCCCTGCCCGAGGGGTACGCGGCCTTCGTGCACCCGCGTTCCGGTCTCGCCGCCCGCTGCGGTGTCGCCCTCGTGAATGCCCCGGGGACGGTTGATGCCGGGTACCGTGGGGAGATCAAGGTGATCGTGGTGAATCTCGACCCGCGCGAGAGCGTGCGGTTCGAGCGCTTCGACCGGATTGCCCAACTGGTCGTCCAGCAGGTCGAGAGGGTCCGCTTCCAGGAGGTCGCGGAGCTTCCCGACTCGGCGCGGGCCGAGGGGGGCTTCGGGTCCACCGGCGGCCATGCCGCGGTGGGCGGCGAGAGCGGCACAAGCGGTCGGACCGCCGAGGGCGGCCCGACGGGTGGGAATCGATACGCTGCGGTCGTATCCGACCGGGAAGGACAGTGACGTGTTCGGACGTCGCAAGAAGAAGGGTGCCGCCGAGGACGCGGCCGGCGAGGCCGAGCAGGTCGTCGACAGCGTCGACACCGAGGCGGACGAGGAGGAGGCCGGGCGCGAGCGCGTCCGGCTGGAGCCCGGGCCCCGGCCCGACGGTCCGTGGGACAGCAGCGAGGTGCGCGACCCGGCCGAGGGCCGCGTGGACCTCGGCGGTCTGTTCGTGCCGGGCGTCGACGGCATGGAGCTGCGGGTCGAGGTGGCCGGTGACGCCATCGTCGCCGCGACCGTCGTCCTGCGGGACAGCGCCATCCAGCTCCAGGCGTTCGCCGCGCCCAAGCGCGAGGGCATCTGGGGCGAGGTCCGCGAGGAGATCGCGTCCGGCATCACCCAGCAGGGTGGCATCGTGGACGAGGTCGAGGGTCCGCTCGGCTGGGAACTGCGCGCCCAGGTGCCGGTGCAGCTGCCGGACGGCACCGGCGGCTTCCAGGTCGTACGCTTCGTCGGCGTCGACGGCCCGCGCTGGTTCCTGCGCGGTGTGATCTCCGGCCAGGGCGCGGTGCAGCCGCAGGCCGCCGGACTGCTGGAGCAGATCTTCCGGGACACCGTCGTGGTCCGCGGCGAGGGCCCGATGGCCCCGCGCGACCCGATCGTCCTCAAGCTGCCGAACGACGCGCAGATGGTCCCCGAGGGGGTCCAGCAGGAGGAGGGCGGCTCGCGCTTCTCCGGCGGGATGGGGCAGTTGCAGCGGGGACCGGAGATCACGGAAGTCCGCTGACGGCTTCCGCAGGGGTTGCACGGGCCGTGCCTTTCAAGGGCGCGGCCCGCTTTTTCGGGGGCGCGCCGCCGGGGTGCCGTTCGTCGCCGGTGCGGACCTGCCGTGGCTGTCCGCGCCCACGCGGCGGCAGCCGCATGCCGGACACAGCCCCGCGCCCCTTCCGGGGCGCCGTACCGACCGGTGATACTGACGTCCGGTCGACGGGGGAGGCGGCATGAGCCACGTGGTCACCGAGACCATGGTGCGGGTCGAGGGCGTGCACAAGTCGTACGGGCGGGGGGCCGCCGCCGTGCATGCGCTGCGCGGAGTGTCCTTCGAGGTGCCGCGCGGCGAACTCGTCGCTCTCAAGGGGCGGTCGGGATCCGGCAAGACCACTCTGCTGAACATCGTCGGCGGGCTCGACACGCCCGACCGGGGACGGGTCGAGGTGGACGGGCTCCAGCTCGGGGAACTCGGCGAGCGCGAGCTGCTCCGGCTGCGCCGGGACCGGATCGGCTTCGTCTTCCAGTCCTTCGGGCTCATCCCGATCCTCAGCGCCGCCGAGAACGTCGGCGTACCGCTGCGGCTGCGCCGCGCCCACCCGCGCGAGCGTGAGGAGCGGGTCGAGCTGCTCCTCTCCCTCGTGGGGCTGGCCGGGCACGCGGCCCAGCGGCCCGGCGAGCTGTCCGGCGGGCAGCAGCAGCGGGTCGCCGTCGCCCGGGCCCTCGCCAACCGGCCCGCCCTGCTCGTCGCCGACGAGCCCACCGGCCAGCTCGACGCCGAGACCGGGCACGCCGTCATGGAACTGCTGCGGGCCGTCGTCCGCGGCTGGGGGCACCTCCCAGGCCCTTTGGGGCACTGGGGGAAGGTCACCGCCCTGGTCGCCACGCACGACGCGACCCTGCTGGACCTGGCCGACCGGGTGCTGGAGCTGCACGACGGGCAGATCACCGAGCACTGAGCCCCCGCTCACCGCGCTGCTCATCAGGGTTGCGTCAAAGTTGCCCGCTGCCCGCACCCCTGTCCCGTTTGCCGTGATTGTTGGCCGTAAGGTCGACGCTGCGTAGGCGACAGGCACGGGAAGACAATGAGGCCATGGCACGCGGCAAGCTTCGGATCTACCTCGGCGCGGCACCGGGAGTGGGCAAGACCTACGCCATGCTGGCCGAGGCGCACCGCCGGATCGAGCGGGGCACCGACTGCGTGGTCGCGTTCGTCGAGCACCACGGCCGGCCGCGCACCGAGGTGATGCTGCACGGCCTGGAGCAGGTGCCGCGCAGGCGGCTGGAGTACCGGGGGGCCGTGTTCGGCGAGATGGACGTCGACGCGGTGCTGCGCCGGGCACCCGCCGTCGCCCTCGTGGACGAACTGGCCCACACCAACGTCCCCGGCTCCCGCAACGCCAAGCGCTGGCAGGACGTGGCCGAGCTGCTCGCCGCCGGCATCGACGTGATCTCCACCGTCAACATCCAGCACCTGGAGTCACTCGGCGACGTCGTGGAGTCGATCACCGGGGTGCGGCAGCGCGAGACCGTCCCCGACGAGGTGGTACGGCGGGCCGACCAGATCGAGCTGGTCGACATGTCCCCGCAGGCCCTGCGCCGCCGCATGGCCCACGGCAACATCTACCAGCCGGACAAGGTCGACGCGGCCCTGTCCAACTACTTCCGCCCCGGCAACCTCACCGCCCTGCGCGAGCTGGCCCTGCTGTGGGTGGCCGACCGGGTCGACGAGTACCTGAACGAGTACCGCAGCGAGCACCGGGTCTCCCGGATATGGGGCTCCCGGGAGCGGATCGTGGTGGGACTGACCGGCGGCCCCGAGGGGCGCACCCTGATCCGGCGCGCCGCGCGGCTCGCGGAGAAGGGCGCGGGCGGCGAGGTCCTCGCCGTCTACATCTCCCGCAGCGACGGGCTGACCTCGGCCTCCCCGAAGGAGCTGGCCGTCCAGCGCACCCTGGTCGAGGACCTCGGCGGCACCTTCCACCACGTGGTCGGCGACGACATACCGGCCGCCCTGCTCGACTTCGCGCGCGGGGTCAACGCCACCCAGATCGTGCTCGGCTCCTCGCGCCGCAAGGCCTGGCAGTACGTCTTCGGGCCCGGCGTCGGCGCCACGGTCGCCCGGGACTCCGGCCCCGACCTGGACGTGCACATCGTCACCCACGAGGAGGTCGCCAAGGGCCGGGGACTGCCCGTGGCCCGCGGCGGCCGGCTCGGGCGGGCCCGGATCCTCTGGGGCTGGGCCGTCGGCCTGGCCGGCCCCGCGGTCCTCGCGGTCCTGCTGAACGCCGTCGACCTCGGCCTCGCCAACGACATGCTGCTGTTCCTGGCCGTCACGGTCGCCGCGGCCCTGCTCGGCGGCCTGCTGCCGGCACTGGCCTCGGCGGCCTTCGGCTCCCTGCTGCTGAACTACTTCTACACCCCGCCGCTGCACCGGCTGACCATCGCCGACCCCAAGAACATCGTCGCCATAGCGATCTTCTTCGGGGTCGGCATGGCGGTCGCCTCGGTGGTCGACCTCGCCGCCCGCCGCACCCACCAGGCCGCCCGGCTGCGCGCCGAGTCGGAGATCCTCTCCTTCCTCGCCGGCAATGTGCTGCGCGGCGAGACCGGCCTGGAGGAACTGCTGGAACGGGTCCGCGAGACCTTCGCCATGGAGTCGGCCGCCCTGCTGGAACGCGAGAGCGACGTCGCGCCCTGGACCTGTGCGGGCCGCGCGGGCCTCGGGCCGCCGCTGGAGCGCCCCGAGGACGCCGACGTCGACATGCCGGTCGGCGACCACATGGCGCTCGCGCTCACCGGCCGGGTCCTGCCCGCCGCGGACCGCCGGGTGCTGGCCGCCTTCGCCGCCCAGGCCGCCGTCGTCCTGGACCGCCGGCGCCTCCAGGAGGAGGCCGACCAGGCCCGCGCGCTCGCCGAGGGCAACCGCATCCGCACCGCCCTGCTGGCCGCCGTCAGCCACGACCTGCGCACCCCGCTGGCCGGGATCAAGGCCGCCGTGTCGTCCCTGCGCTCCGACGACGTCGCCTGGTCCGAGGAGGACCAGGCGGAGCTGCTGGAGGGCATCGAGGAGGGCGCCGACCGCCTCGACCACCTGGTGGGCAACCTGCTGGACATGTCCCGGCTCCAGACCGGCACGGTCACGCCGCTCATCCGGGAGATCGACGTCGACGAGGTCGTACCGATGGCCCTCGGCGGCGTGCCCGAGGGCAGCGTGGACCTGGAGGTGCCCGAGACGCTGCCGATGGTCGCCGTCGACCCCGGGCTGCTGGAGCGGTCGGTGGCCAACCTGGTGGAGAACGCCGTCAAGTACAGCCCGCGCGGGCGGCGCGTCCTGGTCTCCGCGAGCGCCATCGCGGACCGGGTGGAGGTACGCGTGGTGGACCGCGGCCCGGGCGTGCCGGACGAGGCGAAGGACCGTATCTTCGAGCCCTTCCAGCGGTACGGTGACGCTCCGCGCGGCGCCGGCGTCGGGCTCGGCCTCGCCGTCGCCCGGGGCTTCGCCGAGGCCATGGGCGGCACCCTCAACGCCGAGGACACACCGGGCGGCGGACTCACCATGGTGCTCAGCCTCCGCGCGGCGGGATCGCACGCCGAGTCGCCCGGAACGGGCACGGACATCACAGAACCAGAAAGGCAAGCCCTATGACCCGGGTGCTCGTGGTCGACGACGAGCCGCAGATCGTGCGCGCCCTCGTGATCAACCTCAAGGCGCGCAAGTACGAGGTCGACGCCGCCCCCGACGGCAGCACCGCACTCGAACTCGCCGCCTCCCGCCACCCCGACGTGGTCGTCCTCGACCTGGGCCTGCCCGACATGGACGGCGTCGAGGTGATCAAGGGCCTGCGCGGCTGGACCCGGGTGCCGATCCTGGTGCTCTCCGCCCGCCACACCTCCGACGAGAAGGTCGAGGCGCTGGACGCGGGCGCCGACGACTACGTGACCAAGCCGTTCGGCATGGACGAGCTGCTCGCCCGGCTGCGGGCCGCCGTCCGCCGGGCCGAGCCGGTCGGGCCGGGCGAGGACGACCTGACGACCGTCGAGACCGAGGGATTCACCGTCGACCTCGCCGCCAAGAAGGTCAACCGCGGCGGCAAGGACGTCCGGCTCACCCCGACCGAGTGGCACCTGCTGGAGGTGCTGGTC
The DNA here is from genome assembly GCF_002155905.1 of Streptomyces tricolor. Classification (GTDB taxonomy): domain Bacteria; phylum Actinomycetota; class Actinomycetes; order Streptomycetales; family Streptomycetaceae; genus Streptomyces; species Streptomyces tricolor. The sequence goes on from NZ_MUMF01000291.1 coordinate 72,824, forward strand.
CGCAACACCGGCCGGCTGGTCAGCCAGAAGCAGCTGCTGCAGGAGGTGTGGGGCCCGTCGTACGGGACCGAGACCAACTACCTGCGGGTGTACATGGCCCAGCTGCGGCGGAAACTGGAGGCGGACCCGTCGCACCCGAAGCACTTCATCACCGAGCCGGGGATGGGCTACCGGTTCGAGAAGTAGGGCCGTTGTTCGAGAAGTGAGCGGCCTTACAGCCCTGTCGGCGGTCCCCGGTACGCTTCAGATATGACTGCTGTTCCTCGTTCCGAAAAGCCGGCCGGCCGGTTCCGGCGCATGCTCGACCGGCTCTCCTCGTCGCAGGAGGACCTGGAGTCCGAGGAGCTGCGCGAGGACGCCGAGACGGCGGGCTGTACGAAGATCGGCGACTGTCGGGACCGGCAGATCGTCACCGTAACTGGTACCTTGCGCACGGTCACCCTGCGCCCGCGCGCCGGAGTCCCGGCCCTGGAGGCCGAGCTGTTCGACGGCTCCGCCGCGCTGGACGTGGTGTGGCTCGGCAGGCGCTCCATCGTGGGCATAGAACCGGGGCGCAAGCTGATCGCATCGGGCCGGATCTCGATGAGCCGGGGCCGCCGGGTGCTGTTCAACCCGAAATACGAACTGCGACCCCTCGGACGGGAGTAGCCGGTGACGTCCCTCGACAAGCCGACCGAAGACGCCGGTCAGCCCCAGCATCACGACGCCCGGGCGGTGACCGAGGCCGCGTTGTTCGAGGCGTTCGGCGGCGTCCGCGGCATGGTCGAGACGGTCCTGCCGGGCCTGCTCTTCGTCGCGATCTTCACGGTCGAAAAGGACCTGCACCTGTCGGCGATCGCCGCGCTGGCCCTGTCGCTGATCCTGGTCGTGGTCCGGCTGGCCATGAAGGACACCGTCAAGCACGCCTTCAGCGGTGTCTTCGGGGTGGCCTTCGGCGTGGTGTTCGCGATGTTCACCGGAAACGCCAAGGACTTCTACCTCCCCGGCATGCTCTACACGCTGGGCCTGGCGCTCGCCTACATCATCACGACCCTGGCGGGCGTCCCCCTGATCGGCCTGATCCTCGGCCCGGTCTTCAAGGAGAACCTCTCCTGGCGCACCCGCAACCCGGGCCGCAAGAAGGCGTACGCCAAGGCCAGCTGGGCCTGGGGCCTGATCCTGCTCGCCAAGTGCGCGATCCTCTTCCCGCTGTACTGGTGGGCCGACACCACGCAGCTCGGCTGGGTCCTCGTCGCCCTCAAGATCCCGCCGTTCCTGCTGGCCGTCTGGCTGACCTGGGTCTTCCTCGCCAAGGCGCCCGCGCCGATCGACGTCTTCGCGGAGATGGAGGCGGCGGAGCAGGCGGAGAAGGCCGAGAAGGAGCGCAAGGCGGCGCTGGCCGCGGAGGGCGGCGACGCCACGGGCGGACGGCACCGCCGGGAGGCGTAGCCGGACGTACGACGACGAAGGGCGCCCTTGCCACCAAGGGCGCCCTTCTCGCGTGCGTGCGGTCCGCTCGCCGGGCGGTCACTCCTCCGGCTGGGCGGTCACTCCCCCGGCTGGGCGGTCACTCCTCCGGCTGTGCGGTCGGTCCGCTTGCCGTGGGGTGAGCCCACCGGGACCGCGGTGCGGCTCCGCCTCCGTGCGGTTCGGTCCTCCGGCTGTGCGGTCGGTCCGCTTGCCGTGGGGTGAGCCCACCGGGACCGCGGCGTGGCTCCGCCTCCGTGCGGTTCGGTCCTCCGGCTGTGCGGTCGGTCCGCTTGCCGTGGGGTGAGCCCACCGGGACCGCGGCGTGGCTCCGCCTCCGTGCGGTTCGGTCCTCCCGCTGTGCGGTCGGTCCGCTCGCGGCCGGGTGGACCCTCCGGGTGTGCGGTGGGCCCTCCCCTCGCGCGGTCAGTTCTCGCGCCGCACCGACAGCAGGTCCTCCAGCTGCTCCTCCCGGGCCTGCGCGGCCACGAACAGCAGTTCGTCGCCCGGCTCCAGGGAGTCCTCCTTGGAGGGGGTCAGCACGCGGGTGCCGCGGATGATCGTGACCAGCGAGGTGTCCTGCGGCCACTCCACGTCCCCGACCTGGGTGCCGGCCAGGGCCGACTCCTCCGGCAGGGTCAGCTCGACCAGGTTGGCGTCGCCGTGGCTGAAGCGCAGCAGCCGGACCAGGTCGCCGACGCTCACCGCCTCCTCGACCAGGGCGGACATCAGGCGCGGGGTGGAGACGGCGACATCGACGCCCCAGGCCTCGTTGAACAGCCACTCGTTCTTGGGGTTGTTGACGCGGGCAACGACGCGCGGGACGCCGTACTCCGTCTTGGCGAGCAGCGAGACGACCAGGTTCACCTTGTCGTCGCCGGTCGCGGCGATCACGACGTTGCAGCGCTGCAGCGCCGCCTCGTCCAGGGAGGTGATCTCACAGGCGTCGGCCAGCAGCCACTCCGCCTGCGGCACGCGCTCGACCGAGATGGCGGTCGGCGCCTTGTCGATCAGCAGCACCTCGTGGCCGTTCTCCAGCAGCTCGCCCGCGATCGAGCGGCCGACCGCGCCGGCCCCGGCAATGGCGACCCTCATCAGTGACCGCCCTCCTCTTCCGGGCCACCGGCGAACGCCGCCTCGACCTTCTCCACGTCGTCCGTCCGCATCATCACGTGCACGAGGTCGCCCTCCTGCAGCACCGTCTGGGAGGTCGGCAGGATCGCCTCGCCCAGGCGGGTCAGGAACGCCACCCGGACGCCCGTCTCGTCCTGCAGCTTGCTGATCTTGTGGCCGACCCACTTGGGGGAGGCGTGCACCTCCGCGAGCTGCACCCCGCCGGTGGGATCGCGCCACAGCGGCTCGGCACCGGAGGGCAGCAGCCGGCGCAGCATCTGGTCGGCGGTCCAGCGCACCGTGGCCACCGTCGGGATGCCCAGGCGCTGGTAGACCTCGGCACGCCGGGGGTCGTAGATGCGGGCGGCCACGTTCTCCACGCCGAACATCTCGCGGGCCACGCGCGCGGAGATGATGTTGGAGTTGTCACCGCTGGAGACCGCGGCGAAGGCGCCGGCCTCCTCGATGCCCGCCTCGCGCAGGGTGTCCTGGTCGAAGCCGACGCCGGTGACCCGGCGGCCCCCGAATCCCGGGCCCAGCCGGCGGAAGGCGGTGGGGTCCTGGTCGATCACGGCGACCGTGTGTCCCTGTTGCTCCAGGGTCTGGGCAAGAGCGGAACCCACTCTTCCGCAGCCCATGATGACGATGTGCACGACCGTCCTTCCGGTGTCCAAAAGTTACTGCTCAGCATCAGGGTCTCAGACCGACGCCCAAAGCTACACACGGGCGCCGCGCGGCGGGCACCCTCGTGCCGGAGCCCGCCGGAGCGGCCGGCGCGTGATGCTGCGCACGCTGCACAGAGTCAGGATTCCGAGGCAGGCCAGGGCGAGCAGTGCACCGATCAGCTCCGCGGTCGCGGGCATGGAACCTCCGAAGCGCGATGAACAGGCGGGGTTTGCCATCTAGGCACGCAGGGCACACGGACCACGGATTCCGAAGTTCCACGCGCCCCCGATTTCACTCGTGAGGCAGATCCAGCACGCCGGGTGGGCGGGTGCCAGTTCGAAGGCTTACGATCCTCTCTCGTGTCCAAACTGACCGACGTGCCCAAACGGATCCTGATCGGGCGCGCCCTGCGCAGTGACCGGCTGGGCGAAACGCTCCTGCCGAAGCGCATCGCACTCCCCGTCTTCGCTTCCGACCCGCTGTCCTCCGTCGCCTACGCGCCGGGAGAGGTCCTGCTGGTCCTGTCCATCGCGGGTGTGTCGGCGTACCACTTCAGCCCCTGGATCGCGGTCGCGGTCGTCGTGCTGATGTTCACCGTGGTCGCCTCCTACCGGCAGAACGTCCACGCCTACCCGAGCGGTGGCGGCGACTACGAGGTGGCGACGACCAACCTCGGCCCCAAGGCCGGCCTCACCGTGGCCAGCGCCCTGCTCGTGGACTACGTCCTCACCGTCGCCGTCTCCATCTCCTCCGGCATCGAGAACCTCGGCTCCGCGATCCCCTTCGTGGTCGAGCACAAGGTGTTCTGCGCGGCCGGCGTGATCGTGCTCCTGACGCTGATGAACCTGCGCGGCGTGAAGGAGTCGGGCAAGCTCTTCGCGATCCCGACGTACGTCTTCGTCGGCGGCGTCTTCATCATGATCGCGTGGGGCATCGTCCGCGGCGTGATCCTCGGCGACACCATGCGGGCACCGACCGCCGACTACCACATCAAGGCCGAGCACCAGGGCCTCGCCGGCTTCGCGCTCGTCTTCCTCCTCCTGCGCGCCTTCTCCTCCGGCTGTGCGGCCCTCACCGGCGTCGAGGCCATCTCCAACGGCGTCCCGGCCTTCCGCAAGCCCAAGTCGAAGAACGCGGCGACCACGCTCGCGATGATGGGCCTGCTGGCCGTCACCATGTTCTGCGGCATCATCGCGCTCGCCATGGCGACCAAGGTCCGCATGGCCGAGAACCCGGCGAGCGACCTGCTGCACAACGGCGTCCCGGTCGGCGCCGACTACGTCCAGAACCCGGTGATCTCCCAGGTCGCCGAGGCGGTCTTCGGCAAGGGCAGCCTGCTGTTCATCCTGCTCGCCGCCGCCACCGCGCTGGTCCTGTTCCTGGCCGCCAACACGGCGTACAACGGCTTCCCGCTGCTCGGCTCGATCCTCGCCCAGGACCGCTACCTGCCGCGCCAGCTGCACACCCGCGGCGACCGGCTCGCCTTCTCCAACGGCATCGTGCTGCTCGCGGGCGCGGCGATGCTGCTGGTGTTCCTCTACGGCGCCGACTCCACCCGGCTGATCCAGCTGTACATCGTCGGCGTGTTCGTGTCCTTCACGCTCAGCCAGACCGGCATGGTCCGGCACTGGAACCGCCACCTCGCGGTCGAGAAGGATCCGGCCAAGCGCCGCCACATGGTCCGCTCCCGCGCGATCAACGCGTTCGGCGCCTTCTTCACCGGCCTGGTGCTCGTCGTCGTGCTGGTCACCAAGTTCACGCACGGCGCCTGGGTGGCCCTGCTCGGCATGTGCATCTTCTACGCGACCATGACCGCGATCCGTAAGCACTACGACCGGGTCGCCGAGGAGATCGCCGCGCCCGAGGGGCCGAGCGACGACATGGTCCGCCCGTCCCGCGTGCACTCGGTCGTCCTGATCTCCAAGATCCACCGCCCCACGCTCCGCGCCCTGGCCTACGCCAAGCTGATGCGCTCCGACACCCTGGAGGCGCTCACCGTCAACGTCGACCCGGCCGAGACCAAGGTGCTGCGCGACGAGTGGGAGCGGCGCGGGATCGACGTACCGCTGAAGGTCCTGGACTCGCCCTACCGCGAGGTCACCCGGCCGGTGATCGAGTACGTCAAGAGCCTGCGCAAGGAGTCCCCGCGCGACGCGGTCTCCGTGATCATCCCCGAGTACGTGGTCGGCCACTGGTACGAGCACCTGCTGCACAACCAGAGCGCGCTGCGCCTGAAGGGCCGCCTGCTGTTCACGCCCGGCGTGATGGTCACCTCCGTCCCCTACCAGCTGGCGTCCTCCGAGGCCGCCAAGGTGCGGGCCCGCAAGCGGCAGGAATGGAACGCACCGGGCGCGGTCCGACGCGGACCGGCTGTGGAACGGCCGAAGGAGCCGTCGGCGAAGGAGTGAGGCGGGGCGCTGCGCCGGCCGCCGCGGCCTGAAGTGCGCCGGCCGTCGCGGCCTGATGGGGGGCCTGCGGCCTGGGGCCGAGGGGGTCGGGTCTTTCGGCCACGGGGTGAAGCAGGCGGGCGCCCCTTGTGCCGAGGGCTGGGGCGGGACCTGTCTTGAGGGCTGGGGCGGACCCGTCTCTCGCGGGCTGAGGGAGGAGTTCGGGCCGCGGGCTGAGAAAGGCCCCTCCAGCCG
>NZ_MUMF01000292.1:0-162 GCF_002155905.1 Streptomyces tricolor
GCGGTCCGGTTCACCGCGGCGCATCGCACGGGGCCTGCCGGCCGTGGCCACGCGCAACCTCCTAACGGAAGGCGGTCCGGTGCGCCGCGGCCCGTCGCGCGGGGCCTGCCGGCCGGGGGCGCCCGGAACCTCCTAACGGAAGGCGGTCCGGTTCACCGCGGC
>NZ_MUMF01000292.1:320-14644 GCF_002155905.1 Streptomyces tricolor
CCGTCGGCACGCAGAACCCCGAGGCCGTAGGCGGGCTGGGGCTCCTGGCCGCAGGCGCGCCGGGGCGGCCGGCCGCAGGCGCGCGGGGTCTCCTAGCCGTAGGTGCGTGCCGGACTCGGTCGTACCGCTTCCGCCACCGCGTCCGCCAGCGGCGTGATGTCCTCCGCGGTGAGCGGGGAGACCGTGATGCGGATGCCCTGCCGGGAGGCCAGGCGGAAGCGGGCGCCCGGGGCCACCGCCCAGCCCGCCTGGATCAGGCGGGCCACCGCGCCCGTCTCGTCGGGGACCGGGACCCAGACGTTCATGCCGCTGCGGCCGTGGGCGTCGACACCCCGCTCCGCCAGCGCGTCGACCAGACCGGCCCTGCGGTCCCGGTACGACCGCGCCACCGCCGCCCGGTCCACCGCGCCCCGCGCCCAGAGGTGGGCCACGGCCCGTTGCAGGAGGAGGCTCACCCAGCCGGGGCCCAGACTCAGCCGGCCCCGGACCCGGTCCACGGTGACGGCGTCCCCGGTGAGGACGGCGAGGCGCAGGTCGGGGCCGTAGGCCTTGGCGGCGGAGCGGACGAAGGCCCAGTGGCGGGTGACGCCCGCCAGCGGGTGCAGGGGCAGGTCGACGATGCCGTGGCCGTGGTCGTCCTCGATGAGCAGGGTCCCCGGGTGGTCCCGCAGGACCGCACGCAGAGCACGCGCGCGCGTGGCGGTCACCGAGGCGCCGGTCGGATTCTGGGCCCGGCCGGTGACGATCAGGGCGCGGGCCCCGGACTCCAGGGCGCGGCGCAGCTCGTCCGGGCGCGGCCCGTCGTCGTCCACGCCGACCGGGGCGGTGTGCAGACCCAGGGCGGGGACGAGGTCGAGCAGGCTGCCCCAGCCGGGGTCCTCGACGGCGACCGTGTCGCCGGGCTTCAGGTGCGCGGTCAGCACGCGCTCGATGGCGTCCAGGGAGCCGGAGGTCACGGTCAGCGGGCCCGCGGGGACCCCGTCGGCGTCGAGTTCGGCGCGGGCGACGCGGGCGAGGTCCGCGTCCACGGGGTCGTCGCCGTAGCGGACGGGCCGGCGGTCGCCCTGCTCGGCCGCCACGGCCAGGGCCGGGGCCAGGCGGGGCAGCAGGGCGGGGTCGGGGTTGCCCGTGGAGAGGTCACGGCCGCCGGGAGGCACCTCCACGCGCAGCTGCTCGCGGGCGGTGGTGGCCGGCTTGGGGCGGACCCGGCTGCCCCGGCGGCCGGCCGTCTCGATCACCCCCCGTTCACGAAGGATGCGGTAGGCGGCGGCGACCGTGTTCGGGTTCACCCCCAGTTGTACGGCCAACTCACGCATGGGGGGCAGGGGTTGGCCCGGTCGCAGCTCGCCCGAGCCGACCGCCCGCTCGACGTCGGCCGCGATCTCGGCTGCGCCGCGCCCGGTGATCCGATACTCTCCTAGCACAAAGCACATTATGCACTAGTGCAAAGCGCCGCACAACGTGCCGCAACTCGCCGCCATGGAGGGATCGTCATGCAGGGCACCACCGAGGAACCGCGGGCCGCCGCCTACACGCCGACCGACCGGACCGTGCCCACGCGCTCCGCGGACCGGGCGTCGTACGACAAGGAGCTGGTGCACGCGATATTGGACGAGGGGTACGTCTGCCACCTCGGCTTCGTCCGGGACGGCGCCCCGGTGGTGCTGCCCACGCTGTACGGCCGGGTCGGTGAGCGGCTCTACGTCCACGGCTCGACCGGTTCCCGGCCGCTGCGGATGGCCGGCGGCACGGACCCGGGCCTGCCGGTGTGCCTGACCGTCACCCACGTCGACGGGCTGGTGCTGGCCCGCTCCGCCTTCCACCACTCGATCAACTACCGCTCGGTGGTGGTGCACGGCATCGCGCACGAGGTCACCGACCCCGAGGAGCGGCGCCTCGCCCTGGACGCGCTGGTCGACCATGTGGTCCCGGGCCGGGCCGCCGACTCCCGGCCCGCGAACAAGAAGGAGCTGGCCGCCACCGCCGTCATCCGGCTGGATCTGGAGGAGGTCTCGGCCAAGGTCCGCACCGGCGGCGCCAACGACGAGCCGGAGGACCTCTCCCTGCCGCACTGGGCCGGGGTCGTCCCGCTCCGCAAGGGCTACGACGCGCCGGTCCCCAACGCCGACCTGGCGCCCGGCATCGAGCTGCCGGACTACCTGTCGGCGCGGTGACGGCGGAGGGTCACACCGGAACCGGTTCCGGCCGGCCGGCCCGGCGGGCCTCGCTCACGGCGAGGCCCGTGACGGCACCGAGCATCAGCAGGGTGCCGGCCACCGTGGCCGGCGTGAGCCGCTCGCCGAGCAGGACGACGGCGAGCACGGCCGCGGTCACCGGCTCCAGCAGCATGATCACGGAGACGATGGCGGACCGGACGACGGCGGCTCCCGCGAAGTAGAGGGCGTACGCGAGGGCCGTGGGCACGGCGGCGATGTACAGCAGCAGCCACAGCAGCCGGGCCGGGTGGGCGGTGTGCGGGAGCAGCCCCTCGTGCACCGCGAACGGCAGCAGGCACAGGCTGGTCACGGCGAACGCGCCCACCGTGGTGCCGGCGGCGTCCGTGCCGCCGCCCCTCCCCCACCAGCGGGTGAGCAGGGTCATGACGCCGTAGCCGGCCGCCGAGGCCAGGGCCAGCAGCACGCCCGCCGGCCGGACGGTCGCGGCCGAGCCGCCGAAGGTGAGCACGGCCAGCCCGGCGAGCGCACCGGCGACCGCGGCGACACCGCCCGCGCCGAGCCGCTCGCCGAGCAGCAGCCGGGCGCCGAGCGCGATGAGCACGGGGCCCGCGCCGAGGGTCACGACGGTGGCCACGGCCAGTCCCGTCGAGGCGACGGCCGCGAAGTACGCGGTCTGGAACACGGCGAGCCCGAGGCCGGTGGCCAGGGCCCTGGTGAGCGTGCGGCGGATGTCCGTACGACGCACGGCCCCAGGTTGGGCGGCCCCGCGTGGCACGGCCCTGCGTTGCACGGCAGTTCCGCGCGCGGCCCTTCCGCGCGCGGAGCGGATCGTGGCCGGACGGCGGACGCGGGGGCGCAGCAGGCGGCCGGCCAGCAGGAAGGCGAGGCCCAGCGCGCAGCGCCAGAAGGAGAGCGCGAAGGCGCCCATGTCACTGGTCCGGTAGACCAGCGAGGCGGCGGCGCCCGCGGTGCCCCAGGCGGCACCGGTGACGATCAGCTAGAGCAGGCCACGCCCGACGGGCAGGCCGGAAGCAGGATGCGACAGAGTCGACGTCGACAAGGGAATCTCTCCGCAGAAGCGCACGCGGACGTGCGGAAGTTCGGAAGCGTCCCGCTTCGGCGGGGCGCGCGGACTTCGTCTGCGGGCAGCACCGTCCGGCCCGGCGCGTGTGCGCCGGGCGATGACCCGGAGGCCCGCCTCAGGCGGCCGGGGGCGGAAGGACGAGTGCGTTCTGCGGCATGGTCGGGACTCTAGGCGGCGGTCCCGCGGGCGGACAACTCCCTTTCCGCGCCGCCGGAGGCGACCGGTTCCGGGGAGCCCTTGGCCGGGGTGGACGACTGGGCGATGAACGCGCCCACCAGGACCACCGCGCCACCGGCGACCTGCGGCGCGGACAGGTGCTCGCCGAGCAGCACCCAGGCGAGCACGGTCGCGATGACCGCCTCCAGGCAGGCGACGACGCCGGCGACCTGCGGCGACAGCCGGCGCACGGACAGCACACCGGTGACGTACGCGATCACCGTGGCGACCAGCACGATCCAGGCGAGCAGGGCGACGGCCGGTACGGCGGTGCCGTTCAGGTCCGCGGAGCCCGCCAGCACCGACCAGTCCATGGACCAGGGGCGGGCCACGACCGTCAGCACGGCGGCGCCGACCAGGAGTCCGTAGGCGATGACGCCGAGCGGGTCCGGCGCCGCGTCGCCGGCGTCGCTGCCCTGGTCGGACAGGACGAAGTAGCCGACCTGGCAGCAGGCGGCGCCGAGGGCGAACACCAGCCCCAGCGCGTCGAAGCTCAGCCCGGACCAGACCTCGACCACGCAGGCGAGACCGCCGGCCGCGAGGATCACGCCGAGCGCGGCGGCGCGGGTGACGGGCCGCCGCTGCACGAACCGCACCCAGCCCAGCACCAGGGCGGGGGCCAGGTACTCGATGAGCAGGGCCACGCCGACGGGTATGCGGGAGAGCGCGGCGAAGTAGCAGGCCTGGACACCGGCGACGGCCAGCAGTCCGAACCCGGCGAGCAGGGCGGGCCGGTGGCGGGGCAGGGCGCGGTGCCGTACCGCGACGGGGAGCATCACCAGAGCGGCGCCGGCCACCCGCAGCCACACCACGTGCAGCGGGTCGAGTCCCGCCTCGATCAGCGGCTTGGCGGCCACTCCGGACCCGCCGAAGGCCAGCGCCGAGGCGAGTGCGAGGCCGAGCCCGGCGCCCTTGCCGGGACTGTGGTGACTGCGAACAGACGTATGCACCGGCACATGATGACAGGCGACGACAGGAGCGTCACCCCTGTTGACACCTGTCTCAGCTGGTGGACGGCACGAGACGGCCCGAGCCGGGCCGGATCGGCCCGCACGGGGAGACGGCCGGGCCGGTGGGCGCGCGGACGGCCCGGGGCTCAGCAGGCCGCGCCGCCGCCGTCGGCGTACTCGGCGGCTTCGACGGCCTCGATCCGCGGGGGCAGCTCGCGGGCGGGGACGCCGGCGCGCTCCAGCACCTCGACGGCCCGGGAGCGCGGGTCCGCGACGAGCGCCGCCAGCAGGTCGGTGCCGCTGACGCGGGGCGCGCCCCGTCGCCGGGCGCGGGCCCGGGCGTCCGCGAGCGCGGCGGACGCGGCGGGCGACCAGCCCGCGGTGTCCCGGACCGAGCCGTCCCGACCTGCGGCGGAGACGGCGGAGCCGTCCGGCCCGGCGCGGCCGGCCGGGTCGACGGGTCCCGCCGGATCGACGGCTCCGGTCGGGTCGACGGCTCCGGTCGGATCGACGGGTCGGGCCGGGGGCGGTACGAGGGGAATCGCGCCGGAGTCCTCCACGCTGCCCTGCCAGCGCAGCCCGTAGCCGATGCTGCGCTGCACGAGGTAGCCGAGGAGCCGGGCGAGCCGCTGCGGCCCGCCGACGGCCGCACGGGCCTCGGGGTCGTGTTCCAGCAGGGCGTGGAGCAGATGGGCGGTGTCGGTCTGCCGGTCTCCGTCCCGCACGGCCCGGCGGCGGGCACCGGCGACCACCGCTGCCAGCTCGGCACCGAGCCCGGCAGCGCCGTCCGGATGCGGAACCGCTCCGTCATGGGCGGTCCGATGGGCTGTACGGGGTTGCACATCCCCTACCTCATCAGCCTCAACGGGACGGGGCATCCACGAGGGGAACCATTTTCGCGTCCCACGCGGAGTGGACATCGCCGACTCGGATCTCATCCTTACGGAGGAGATCTGACCGATGCCGCATCAGGGATGCACTCCCGCGCGATCCGATCTGACAGTTCATCAATATTGAATGTTCGCGCCCTTGAGGCTACGTTCCGCGACACCGTAGCCCGATACGCCCGACCCGGAGGGGTGGTCGCATGGCCGAAGTCAGCGCGGAGGCTCGCATCGAGGCACCGGCCGAGAAGGTGTGGGCCAGGCTCACCGACTGGCCGTCGTACGGGGCGTGGAACGCGACCCACACCGGATTCCCCCGGGGCGGTCCGGAGACGCTCGCCGTGGGCGGGACGTTCCGGGAGAACATGAAGCTGATGGGCTTCCCGGCGGAGGTCGACTGGACCATCGAGGAACTGGAACCGGCCCGCCTGTTCGCCATCCGCGGCAAGGGCCCGATGGCGGTCACCGTCGCCACCCGCTACACGCTGACCCCGGACGGGAACGCGACGACGGTCCGGATCGACGGCGAGTTCACCGGTGCCGCCGTGTCGCTGATGGCGGGCAGGCTCAAGGACTCGGCGACGGCCGCGCTGAACGAGTCGCTGCGCAAGCTGGGCGGCCTGGTGGCCTGAGCCGCCCGGACACGCGAAGGCGCCCCGCGCGGTTGCCGCGCGGGGCGCCCGGGCCGCCACAGGGGCGGCGGCACCGCCCACGGTGCCGAGCGCTCAGTGCTCGTCGGCGAGGATGAGGTACAGCTTCTTGCGGGCGTCGTTGATGACGGCCAGCGCCTTCTCGCGCTGCTCCTTGCTGCCGGTCTTCCAGACCTGACCGAAGGCCTCCATCAGTCCGAAGCCGGCCTGGCGGATCTCGCCGAGGGCCTCCCAGTCGACTCCGCGCGAGGCCTCCTCCCACGGGGCGTCCGCGACCTCCTCGGCGGCGGCACGGCCGGCTGGATGAGCGCCGCATATCTCGGCAAGGCGTTACAGGGAGCGGTCCGCATCACGGTTCTCGAAGCGCCCGCCATCCCGAAAATCGGAGTCGGCGAGGCCACCGTGCCGAACTTGCAGCGCGTCTTCTTCGATTTCCTCGGCATCCCCGAGGACGAATGGATGCGCGAGTGCAACGCCTCCTTCAAGATGGCCGTGAAGTTCATCAACTGGCGGACCCCCGGCGAGGGAAGCCCGACCGCGCGCACACTGAACGGCCGGCCGGACCACTTCCACCACCCGTTCGGCATCCTCCCGCAGGAGGACGGCGTCCCGATCACCCACCACTGGTCCGACCGCGCGGCACGCGGCGAGACCGACCTGCCGTTCGACTACAGCTGCTTCGTGGACCCGGTCCTGATGGACCGGAACCTGGCCCCGCGGCACCCCGACGGCCGGCCCGCCACCCGGTACGCCTGGCACTTCGACGCCCACCTGGTGGCCGACTACCTGCGGCGCTGGTCGGTGGAGAAACAGCAGGTGCAGCACGTCCAGGACCGCATGGTGGACGTCCAGCTGGACCAGAACGGCTTCATCCGCTCGCTGCGCACGGAGAGCGGGCGCACCATCGAGGGCGACCTGTTCATCGACTGCTCCGGCTTCCGCGGCGCGCTGATCAACCAGGTCATGGAGGAACCGTTCCTCGACCAGAGCGACCACCTGCTCTGCGACAGCGCCCTCGCCTGCCCCGTGCCGCACGACGACGCTGCGCACGGGATCGAGCCGTACACGTCCTCCATCGCCATGAAATCCGGATGGGCCTGGAAAACACCCCTCCTCGGCCGCTTCGGCACCGGATACGTCTATTCCAGCGCATTCGCGACGGAGGACGAGGCGGTACGTGACTTCACCGCTCTCTGGGGGCTCTCCGCCGACCAGGAGTTCAACCGGATCCGGTTCCGGGTGGGCCGCAACCGGCGGTCCTGGGTGAAGAACTGCGTCAGTATCGGGCTCTCCTCCTGTTTCCTGGAGCCGCTGGAGTCGACCGGACTGTATTTCACGTACGCGGCCATCTACCAGCTGGCCAAGCATTTCCCGGACAAGAGCTTCAGCCCGATTTTCGCCGATCGCTTCAACAAAGAGATCGCGGCGATGTTCGACGAGTCGCGTGACTTCCTGCAGGCGCATTTCTATTTCTCGCCGCGCACGGACACGGAGTTCTGGCGCGCAAACAAGGAACTCACCCTGGGCGAGGAGATCCGCGAGAAGGCGGAGATGTACCGGAAGGGCATCCCTGTCAACCTCCCGACGGCCGACGAGTCGACGTACTACGGAAACTTCGAGGCGGAGTTCCGTAACTTCTGGACCAACGGCAGCTACTACTGCATCTTCGCCGGCCTCGGAATGCTGCCCGAACGCCCCATCGCGCCGCTCGCCTACGGCCGTGACGGGCGCGCGTCCGCGCAGCGGATGTTCGACGGCGTGGCCCAGCGGCAGCGGGAACTGGTGGAGACCCTGCCGACCATGTACGACTATCTGCGCGACTTCCACGGCGCGCCCGCCGGCCCCGACGACCGCGACCGCCATGGCCGCTGACGACTTCCGGGACCTGATGAGCCGTTTCCCCAGCGGGGTGACCGTGGTGACGGCTCGCGGTCCCGGCGGTGAGCCCGTCGGCATGACCTGCTCGTCGGTCGCCAGCGTCTGCACCGATCCGCCGACCCTGCTGGTCTGCCTGCGCAGCGACAGCGCCACGCTGGCGGCCGTACGGACGGGCACGTTCGGCGTCAACATGCTCGACCGGGACGCCCGTGACACGTCCGAGCTGTTCTCGGCCCGTGACGTCGACCGGTTCTCGGCGGTCTCGTGGGAGCCCTCGCCCGCGGGAGTCCCCTGGCTGCCCGACCACTCGGCCGCCATGGCGGAGTGCCGGGTGCGGGCCACCCACCCGGTCGGCGACCACACCGTGGTGCTCGGGGAGGTGGCCCACACCGTCACCAGCGGCCGGCCTCCCCTGCTGTACGGGATGCGACGCTACGCCCGCTGGCCGGAGGGAGCCGGGCCCGGCGACGAGCCCGCCGTCGCGGACGGGCCGGCACGGAAACGGAGGACCGTCCCACCGGACGGCGTGAGGAAACGATCGGCATGACGGACGACACTGTGCTGGGCGGTCTCGACTCCGGGACCTGGGACGCCCTGGCCGCTGACCACTTCTACTCGTCGAGCACCTGGCTGCGGCACTGCGCCGACTATCCCGGCGCGGCCGTGGGCGCGGTGCACGCGGCCACCGCCGCGGGGCTCGCGGCCGTACCCACCGTGGAGTTCGACGGGACCCAGCCCCTCAACTACCACTGGCACAAGATCCTCGCCGGCCGTGGCCTGCCCGCCCTGCCGGCCGCCGGACTGCTCGTCGGCCCCCGGCTCGCCTACCAGTCGCACGTGCTGCGCGACAGCGACGACCCCGCCCTCCTCGGCGAACTGGTCGCCCGCGTCCGGCAGGCCCACGACCGGCTGGAGCTGCGCGAGAAGGCGTGCGTGGCGATGTACCTCGGCACCGAGGACGTACGGCTGCTGCGGTCCGCCGGCGTGGCGGCACAGCCCGTGCTGCTGGAACCCGACGCCTGGATCGAGGTGCCGCCCGGCGGCTGGGACGCCTGGCTCGCCACCCTGACGTCGAAGCGCCGGGTCACCGTCCGCCGGGAGGTACGCGCCTTCCAGGAGGCCGGCTGCCGTATCACCCACGTCGGCCTGCCGGACTGCTGGGAGCAGCTGCCCGCACTGGCCAACTCCATGGCGGTGAAGTACGGATACCCCACCCGGACCCCTGAGTTCCGCGTCGAGTTCGAGCGGTACGCGCGGATGACGGGGCCGGCCGGCCGGGTGGCCCTGTGCCACGCGCCCGACGGCACCCTGATCGGCTTCTGCCTGTACTACGTGTGGGGCGACGCCGTGTATCTGCGGTGGGCGAGCTTCGACTACGACCGCCTGGTGGGCTGCGAGGAGTACTTCAACCTCGTCTACTACAGCCAGATCAGGCTCGCCGGGGAGCTGGGGGTCCGCTGGGTGCACGCCGGCAAGAAGGCCTTGGAGGCGAAGGTCCTGCGCGGCGCCGAACTGCGCCCGCTGTGGATGCTCGACCTCTCCCCCGGCAGCCCGCTGGGGCCGGCCTCCGATCTCGTACGGCGGCACAACGCCCGGCTGCTCGCGGAACTCGAAGCCGACCCCGTCACCCGGCGGGCCGTCAAGAACCGTGCGGAATGGGACCTGTTCACCTGACGCCGTCCGGCACGCCGCTGTACCGGGGCGTGCCGGACGCAAGGGGAGGGAATGTGAACCGAGCAGACCACGACGGCAGGCCGCTTCCCCTGCTGGAGGCAGTCGAAGCATGGGCTGCCAGGACACCGGAGGCCACGGCGGTGTCCGCGCCGGACGGCGCACTCACCTTCCGCGGGCTGAGCGAACGGGTGCGCGTCCTGGCCGCGGCGCTCCGGGACGGCGGCGCCGGCCCCGGCACGGCCGTCGGCGTCAGCTACGGCCGGTCGTACCGGCAGGTCGTCGGCGTGCTGGCGGTGCTGCGGGCAGGGGCGACGCTGGTGCCCCTGGACGACCGCAACCCCGCCGAACGGCTCGCCTACATCCTCAAGGACGCGGACGTCCGGATGCTGCTGGGCGGCCTTCCCGCCGGGGCCTCGGTCCCGCGCCTGCGCCTCGTCACCGACCCGGAGACCGGGCCGGACACCGCCCTGAGCGCTCCCTCGCAGACGGCGGACCCCGACGACACCGCCTACGTCGTCTACACCTCGGGCACCACGGGCTGGCCCAAGGGCGTCGAGGTCACCTACGGGAACCTGGACGCGTTCCTCGGCGCGCTCGCCGAACTCGCGCTTCCTCCCGGCGGAACGGGAATCAACGCCGTCTCCCCCGCCTTCGACGGCTGGCTGTGGTGCACCCTGTTGTACCTCCTGCACGGGCAGGGCACCACGCTCATCGACCTGCACCACGACGGCGCGGGTGACCTGGCCGAGCAGATCACCGCGGCACGGCCGCGCACCGTCTGTCTGACCCCCTCCCTGCTCGCCACCTGCACGGAGGCGCTGGACGGCGTGCAGACGCTGGTCCTGGCCGGCGAGCCGTGCCCGCCCGGTCTGGTCCGCCGGCTGCCCGACGGCCCGCGCGTCCTCAACGTCTACGGCCCGACGGAGACGACGATCGCCGCGACCTGGGCGGACAGCGCCCGCGGCGACGACGTCACCACGATCGGCCGGCCCCTGCCCGGCTACCACGTCCACGTCCTGGCCGAGGACGGCAGCCCCACGCCGCCCGGCCAGGTGGGCGAGCTGTACATCGGCGGGCCGGGCGTGGCCCGCGGCTACCGCAACCGGCCGGACCTCACCGCGCAGTCCTTCGTCGACGACCCGTGCGCCGGCCCCGGGGCGCGGATGTACCGCACGGGCGACCTGGTGAGCCGGCTCGCGGACGGGCAACTGCGTCACGAGGGACGGGCCGACGAGCAGATCAAGGTACGCGGCTTCCGGGTGGAACTGCCCGAGGTGGAACGGACGGCGGGCGAACTGCCCGGGGTGCGCGCCTGCGCCGCCTTCCGCACCGCCACGGGCGACAACCTCGGCCTGGCCGTCCTGGGCGGTCCGGAGACGGCCGCACCGGACTGGCCGGCGCGCGTCATCGACCACTGCGCCGGCCGGCTCCCCGCCCCCGTGGTCCCGGCGGTGGTGATCACCCTCGACACGCTGCCGACCACGCCGTCCGGCAAGGTGGACCGGGCCGCGCTGGCCCGGCTGGCCGCCGAGATCTCCGCCCGCCCCGGCGGACGCCCCCCGCGGACACCGCGCGAACTCCAGGTGCGGGCCGCCTGGGAGGACGTGCTCGGGCGTTCCGTGCCGGACGCGGACGCCGACTTCTTCGCCCTCGGCGGACACTCGCTGCTGGCCGCCCGCGCCGTGTCCGAGCTGCGGCGCAGCACCGGTCTGCGGATCTCCGTACGCGATCTGCTGGCGTCCCCGACCATCGCCGGGCTGGCCGCGACGCTCGACCGGATCGCGGCGGAGTCCGGCGCCGGCGACGAGGCGACGGCGGTGAACGACTGATGGCCGCGTCCTGGCTGCGCCCGTGGCACCCGGCACCCCGGCAGGCCCCCGCGCTGCTGTGTCTGGCGCCCGCGGGCGCCGGCTGCGGGCAGTACCGGCCCTGGCAGGACCTGCTCGGCGACGACGTGTCGGTCATCGGGGTCGCGCTGCCCGGGCGGGAGTCGCGCTGGTCGGATCCGATGCCCGGGACGCTGGACGAGGCGGTGCGGCAGATCGCGGCGGAGGCCGACGCGCTGCTCGCCCCGGGCCAGCCGTGGACGGTGTTCGGGGAGAGCTTCGGCGGACTGCTCGGCTTCGAGGTCGTACGCCGCCTGGCCGCGGACCACGGCCGGCTCCCGGAGGCGCTGGTGGTGGCGGCCTGCCGGGCCCCCCACCGGTGGGTCGGAGCCGGCAACGGGCTGCTCGCCGCGGACGACGAGCTGGAGAAGCTGCTGGCGGCCCGGGACCTCGACCCCGAGCTGCTGGACGCCGAAACCCGCGAACTCATGCTGGAGACCCTGCGCGCGGACGTGGAGCTGTCGCTCACCTACCGGCATCCGGGCCGCGTGGTGCTTCCCGTCCCCGTCGAGGCCTGGGGCGGGCGGGACGACACCACCGTCACCGCCGCCCACCTCGCCGAATGGGCCGACTACGCGGACGACTTCCGCCGGCGGGAGTTCCCGGGCGGCCACTACTTCTGCGCCGAACGCACCGACGACATCACCGCCTTGCTGCGGCTGCTCGCCGAGGAAGGGGACCGGCATGCGCGTTGACCTCCTCGACCCCGATCTCTTCGCCGCCAACGCCTTCTGGCCGACGCTGCGCCACCTGCGGCGGCAGGCTCCGGTCCACTGGCACGACCACCCGGACGGCGGGGGCTTCTGGGTGATCACCCGCTACGAGGACATCGTCGCCGTCTACACGGACCACGAGTCCTTCAGCTCCCGCTACGGCATGCGGCTGGACAGCAACCCCGAGGCGGTGTCCGCCGTGGCGCAGCGGATGCTCATCGTCTCCGACGCGCCGGAGCACACCCGTCTGAAACGGGTCCTGTCCGCCGCCTTCGCCCCCAACGAGATGCCCCGCTTCGAAGCACTGGTCCGCCAGGTGGTCCGCGAGACCGTCGGCGAGGCGCTGGACCGGGTGGAGTTCGACTTCATCGACATCGCCAAACAGGTGCCCAACCGGGTGGTCTGCGCCTTCATGGGCGTCCCCCGCGCGGACTGGGAATGGCTCGGGGACATCGCCACCGAGGCCTTCGAGGGAGCCGACGAACAGGCGAGGTCCGGAGCGCACAGCGAGATCTTCCTCTACTTCAGCGACCTGCTCGACGCCCGCAGGAAGTCGCCCGGCGAGGACTTCCTCAGCCGGATCGCGGCGGACGGCGCGCTGCCCGAGGAGACGGGTGAACGACGGCCCCTCACCGACGAGGAGATCGTCTTCAACTGCAACGGGGTACTGGCCGGCGCGAACGAGACGACGCGCTATTCGGCGGCCGGCGGTGTGTTGGCCTTCATGGAGAATCCGGGGCAGTGGGACCTCCTGCGCTCCTCGCCGGGGCCGGAGGCGATCCCGGCGGCCGTCGAGGAGATCCTGCGCTGGACCGTGCCCGGCGTCCACGCGATGCGGACCGTCCTGCGCCCCGCCCGGATCGGGGACACCGAGTTCGCTCCCGGCGACCGGGTCACCGTGTGGAACGCCTCCGCCAACCGCGACGAAGCCGTGTTCACCGACCCCGACTCCTTCCTCGTCCGGCGCACCCCGAACCGGCACCTCACCTTCGGCGCCGGCCGCCACCTGTGCCTCGGCGCCCGGCTGGCCCGGCTCGAACTGGCGGTTCTCTTCGAGGAGTTGACCGCCCGGGTGAAGGAGTTCCGGCCCACCGGCGAGGCCCGGTTCAACGCCTCGAACTTCACCTGGGGCGTGCGCAGCCTGCCGGTCGCCGTCACCCCGGCGTGACGCCGCGCACCCGCCGCACCACAGCTTCCGGTCTTCCGCCAACGCAAAGGACGGTCATGTCACCCGAGCTCTTCGTGCTCATCGTGCACCACGTCGGGGATCCCGCCGAGGTCGAGAAGCACACCCCCGGGCACATCGCCTACCTGGAGAAGCACCACGCAGCGGGCGTCTTCGTGCTGTCCGGCCAGACCCGGCCCGAGGAGTACGGCGGCGTCATCCTCGCCCGCGGCGTCACCCGCGCCGAACTCGACGCCGTCATCGCCGAGGACCCCTTCGTGCGGTCCGGGGTCTCGGAGTACACCGTGTTCACGATGGGCGCCCGGCGCGCCCACCCGGATGTGCTGAAGGCCGTACGGGGAGAGATCCGGTGACCGCCGCGCCGGACGGGTCCGGTGCGCGGTCGCTGGTGGACGCGGCGCGGCCGGTGGCGCGGCTCGCCGCCGCGCGGGCGGCGGACGCGGACCGGGAGGCGGCGCTCTCCCCCGAGGTGGTCTCCGCGGTCGTCGCGGCGGGCTTCGCCCGGCACTTCGTACCGCGCGCGCACGGCGGCGACGAGGGCACGTTCCTCACCTTCCTGCGGGCCTCGGCGGCGCTGGGCGAGGCGTGCGGCTCCACGGCCTGGTTCGCCTCCCTCGCGGCCACCATGGGACGCATCACCGCCTTTCTGCCGCTGGACGGGCGCAAGCAGATCTGGCAGGACGGGCCCGACACGCTCATCGCCGGATCGCTGCTGCCGCAGGGCACCTGTGAGCGGGTCCCGGGCGGCTGGCGGATCCGGGGCCGGTGGCCGTACGTCAGCTCGTGCACCGCGGCCGACTGGACCCTCCTGCTCGCCCGTCCCGACGGGGGCGACGTCACGCAGGCCCGGTTCTTCGCGCTGCCCCGGGAGGCGTACGCGGTGGAGGAGACCTGGGCGAGCCTGGGAATGCGCGCGACCGGCAGCCACACCGTCGTGGTACGGGACGCCGTCGTCCCCGGCGAACTGTCCTTCCCGCGCGCCGACCTGTACCGCGGGACGGCCGGCCCGCGCCGCACGGTCCGCCC
>NZ_MUMF01000293.1 GCF_002155905.1 Streptomyces tricolor
GGGCGTACAGGGGCTGCTGGTCGTACGTGCCCGGGGGCGGCGGCGGATGCGCCGCGCGGTCGTACAGCGCCTCGGCGACCGGGTCCTGGGCGGCCAGGTCCTGCTCCCGGTAGGGGTCCTGCTCGTAGGCGTCCTGGAGATACATGTCCGCCGCGTGCTGCGGCGGCACCTGGCCGGGCTCGGGCGGCGGCTCGGGGTAGCCCGAGCCGGCCGCGCCCTGGCCGCGGTCACCGTCGTACGGCGCGTTCATGCTTACCCCACCTCATCGTCCCGGGCCCACCGGCCACGACATCGCTCAACGGTCCACTCTCTCACCCGTCCCGGACGGGTCGGCGCTTTCCGGTGCGGTGTCCGGCGCAGGGTCACTCGGCTGCTCCGGGTCGTCTGCCCCGGAGGCGGAGTCGGTTTCCTCCGGTTCCTCCAGGAGACGGTCTCCGGGCGCCCCAGGGTTCCCGGGCTCGTCCGTGTCCTCCCCCGTCGTGCCGGGGCCGTCCTCCTCGGCCTGCCGGGCGGCGGCGCGCTTGCGCTGGGTGTACATCCGGAAGCCGGCGAGCACCAGGAGCAGGACACCGCCGCCGATGACGAGCATCACGGTGGGCGTGACCTCGGTGACCTTCACGTCGAAGGTCACGGGGTCGCCGTACTCCTGGCCGTCCTCCGTGTACAGCTGGGCGATGACCGTGACCCGGCCGTTCGCATTGGCCGAGGTGGTGAACTTCACCGACTGGCTGTGCCCGCCGGAGATCTCCACGGGCTGCTCGTAGTAGGCCTCGCCGCCGATCTTCAGACGGGTCGGCATGGTGGACCGCAGGCGCAGGACCAGGTGGCCGACGGGCTGGACGAGGTTGTTCTGGACGGTGACGGGGATGGTGGCGCTGCGGCCCGAGAGCTTGGTCTCGGACTTGTCGATCAGCTTGACCTGGTCGGCCAGCTCGTCGAGCCATGCCTCCACGCCGCCGCGGTAGCCGTCCGCCGCGCTGCCCCGGCCGCGCCAGGACGTGGACATCTCACGGTTTATGGCCCGCCCGAAGGGGGTGACCACGCGGGACTGGTCGGAGAGGACCACCCGGAACTTGTCGAGCTTGTCCTGGGTGCGGGCGATCTGCTCGAAGGCCGTTCCCGGCAGCTCCTGCCGGCTCAGCGAGGAAGGGTAGGAGGACGCCGACGGGATGCGCGTGGTGGCGCCCGGGTCGGGCTTGTCCTTGGCCGCGGCGGTGAGGTTCTGCGGCTGGGACCAGGTGCCGCCCTGGAGGGCGTTGAGCGCTGCCGCCATCGCCTGCGCCTGGCTCGCCGTGGGCATGCGCTGCGGGGCGACGACGATGCTGCGCTGCTTGTCCGTCTGCGCGTTCAGCTGGAGGCTCTGGGCCAGGAACCGCTGCACGGCGAGGGTGGCCGAGCCCGCCTTCGACAGGTCGCCCTCGAAGGCCTTGGACAGCCGGGCGTCGGCGACCACCGCCGTGGTGCCCCCGCCGACCGGGCGGGGCGCCGACGGCGTGTACGGCAGCCCGGCGGTCTCCTGGAGGCTGTCGCTGCGGGCGATCACCCGGTCGGCTCCGGCGGAGGTCGCGACCTTCATGATCGACGGGTCCACCGCGCCGTCCGCCGGCCAGGCGAAGTCGGTGCTCGGCGTGACGTGGAGCACCGTCTTGACGGTGGTCGCGGCGACGTCGGTGGCCTCCTTGAGATGGCTGAGCGAGCCGGTGACACTGGTGCCGTTGTGGGCCAGGGACGCCAGATCGGGGTCGCCGAACGGCAGCGCGACGACCTCCTTGCCGGCCACCGCCTTCTGCAGGCCGGCCAGCCACTGCTTCGCGATCGCCTGGTGCTCGCGTGAGCCGGGCGTGCTGGTGCCGTCGGCGCCCTGGAGCCGGTAGTTGCCCGCGGCCATCGCATCGACCGAGGCGAGCAGATCCGGGTCGATCACCCAGGTGACGTCGAGGTCCTTGCCCAGGTCCACCATCTGGGCCAGCCGGCCGCCGGGGGCCAGCTCCTTGGCCAGGTCGTCGTCGAGGAACTCCGGTGTCTGCAGTTCGCCCGCGCCCGTCTTGGCCGTCATGTGGACGGTGGAGATCAGCGGCCACAGGAACGTGGTCTTCGTCTTGGTGTCGGCCTCCGACGGCTGCCAGGGCAGGAACGTCCGCTGGACGCCGAGGACGTGGTCCCAGGCCTGGGCGGAGGTCTGGCCGGAGAGGGTGACCCCGAACTCGTAGACCCCGTCCTCACCGAGGTCCAGCTTGTCCACGGGGACGGAGAGGGTGAAGTGCTGGGCGACGCCCGGGGCCAGCTTGTCGAACTTCTCCTCGTACTTCTCGTCGACCTCCGAGCCGGTGCTGCTCTGCAGTTCGTCGGAGTGCCGGGCGACGGAGTCGATCTCCGACCGGGTGGTCAGCTGGGGACCCACCCGCAGACCCACATGGGCGTCCGTGACGGCCTGCTTGCCGTTGTTGGTCACCGTGCCGGACACGGTCAGCGTGTCGCCGTCCGTGGGGGCACTGGGGCTGAGCGAGTCCACGGAGACGGACACCGTGTCGGAGGAGGCGGCCTGCGCGGGCGCGGCGGCGGGCAGCTGGAGCAGACCGGCCAGCAGTGGTGCCCCGGTGAGCAGTGCTCCGGCGCGCCGCAGCCACCGGCGGGCAGGTGAGGCACTGGTCCCCTGGAAGTCAGCCGCCTCGGCCACGCGCTCGCCCGTCCCTCGTCGTCGTCAGTGGTCGTCGGAATGTGCGTCCACGCATGGTAACGATGCGCGCTGAACGGAAGTGCCGCGGTCTCCTCGACAAGATCGAAGAACAGCCGCGGCCCGTCCTCTATATCCAGTATCGAGGGGAGAGCGGCCGTACGCCGCAAGAGCAGCGCTTACGGAGGGTATGCCGGGAGCTGTCCGGACCGCCTTAATGGGGGCGCCCCTGGTCGCGCGGGGCACGTACCCTCTTCTGTTGTGCCGAACCCCAACGAAGACACTCCCTCTGCCCTGAGCCAGGCGCAGCAGCGCGCGGTCGCCGAGCTGCTGCGGGTGGCCCCCGTCGCCGACGACCTCGCCCGCCGATTCCAGCAGGCCGGGTTCTCGCTCGCCCTCGTCGGCGGATCGGTCCGCGACGCGCTGCTCGGCCGGCTCGGGAACGACCTGGACTTCACCACCGACGCCCGCCCCGAGGACGTACTGAAGATCGTCCGACCATGGGCGGACGCCGTCTGGGAGGTGGGAATCGCCTTCGGCACGGTCGGCGCGCACAAGGGCGGCTACCAGATCGAGATCACCACCTACCGGTCGGAGGCGTACGACCGCACCTCACGCAAGCCGGAGGTGTCGTACGGCGACTCCATCGAGGAGGACCTGGTCCGCCGCGACTTCACGGTCAACGCGATGGCCGTGGCGCTGCCGGAGAAGGAGTTCATCGACCCGCACGGTGGTCTGGAGGACCTCGCGGCACGCGTGCTGCGGACGCCGGGCACGCCCGAGGAGTCGTTCTCGGACGACCCTCTGCGGATGATGCGGGCCGCCCGGTTCGCCGCCCAGCTGGACTTCACGGTCGCCCCCGAGGTCGTCACCGCCATGACGGAGATGGCCGGGCGTATCGAGATCGTCTCGGCGGAGCGGGTCCGGGACGAGCTGAACAAGCTCATCCTCTCCGCGCACCCGCGCAAGGGGCTGACGCTGCTCGTCGACACCGGGCTCGCCCGGCATGTGCTGCCCGAGCTGCCGGCCCTGCGTCTGGAGCGCGACGAGCACCACCGGCACAAGGACGTGTACGAGCACACGCTGATCGTCCTCGAGCAGGCGATCGCGCTGGAGCAGGACGGCCCGGACCTCACGCTCCGCCTGGCCGCGCTGCTGCACGACATCGGCAAGCCGCGGACCCGCCGCTTCGAGCAGGACGGCCGGGTCTCCTTCCACCACCACGAGGTGGTCGGCGCCAAGATGACCAAGAAGCGCATGACCGCCCTGAAGTACTCCAACGAGCTGGTGAAGGACGTCTCGCGGCTCGTCGAACTGCACCTGCGCTTCCATGGCTACGGCACCGGGGAGTGGACGGACTCGGCGGTGCGCCGGTACGTCCGTGACGCGGGCCCGCTGCTGGACCGCCTGCACAAGCTGACCCGCTCCGACTGCACCACGCGCAACAAGCGGAAGGCTGTGGCGCTGTCCCGGGCCTACGACGGACTGGAGGAGCGCATCGCCCAGCTGCAGGAGCAGGAGGAGCTGGACGCGATCCGTCCCGACCTGGACGGCAACCAGATCATGGAGATCCTGGGGATCGGTCCGGGTCCGGCCGTCGGCAAGGCGTACAAGCACATGCTGGAGCTGCGTCTGGAGAACGGCCCGATGGGGCATGACGCCGCGGTGACGGCTCTCAAGGAGTGGTGGGCCGCGCAGGGCTGAGCGAGGACCGGGCGTTGTTTCACGTGAAACATCCGTCCGGGACGGCGATACCGAGGGGCGATGTTTCACGTGAAACATCGCCCCTCGCTTCATCGGGCCGGAGCCGGAGGCGGCTCTATCGGTGCCGGAAGCGGGCCAGCCCGGTGGCGGTCACGCCGTAGAGGACGGCGACGAGGATCACCAGTACCGCCGAGCGGCCGTCCGGCGGGAGCATCAGGGCCGCCACCCCGGCCGCGCCGACGAAAGCGACGTTGAAGAGGACGTCGTACACGGAGAAGATCCGGCCGCGGAAGCCGTCCTCGACGCGGGCCTGGACGATCGTGTCCGTGGCGATCTTGGCGCCCTGGGTGATCAGGCCCAGAACGAAGGCCGCGACCATGAGCGGCCCGGTGGCGAAGGGGAGGCCCAGGGCGGGCTCCAGCACCATGGCCGCGCCGGCGCACACCACGATCCAGCAGCCGGGGCCGAGCCGTCCCGCCGCCCAGGGCGTCACCACGGCCGCCGTGAAGAAGCCCGCGCCGGACAGCGCCAGCGCCAGCCCGAGCAGCCGCAGCCCTTCCTCGGGTGTGTCGGCGAGCGCGTAACGGCAGAGCATGAGCAGCAGCACGAGCAGGGCGCCGTAGCAGAAGCGCATCAGGGTCATCGCGGCCAGGGCCCAGGCCGCTTCCCTGCGCCGGGGCGCCGCCAGGTGCCGGACCGCCGCGAGCAGCTCGCGCGCCGTCTCGGCGAGCGCCGCAGCCAGCCGGGGGCGTGCCGGGTGCCGATCGGGACCGAGGAGGCCGGGGGCCAGGCGCAGGGATGCGAGGCTCGCACACAGGTACAGGAAGGCGCCGGACAGGACCACCGCCGCGTCGGAACCCGAGGCCACCACCCGTACGGCGAAGGCCACGCCGCCGCCGGCGGTCGCGGCGAGGGTGCCGGCGGTCGGGGAGAGCGAGTTGGCCAGCACCAGGCGCTCGTCGTCGACGACCCGGGGCAGTGCGGCGGACAGTCCCGCGAGGACGAAGCGGTTCACGGCGGTGACGCACAGCGCGGAGACGTAGAAGAGCCAGTCGGGGGCGCGGCCGATCATCAGGGCCGCGGTGGCCGCGGCCAGTACGGCGCGCAGCAGATTGCCGTACACGAAGACCTGCCGGCGGCGCCAGCGGTCCAGCAGGACGCCGGCGAAGGGGCCGACCAGTGAGTAAGGGAGCAGCAGGACCGCCATCGCCGAGGCGACAGCGGCGGCCGAGGCCTGTTTCTCCGGGGAGAAGACGACGTACGCGGCGAGAGCGACCTGGTAGACGCCGTCGGCGCCCTGGGACACGAGCCGGACGTACAGCAGGCGCCGGAAGTTCCGCAGGCGCAGCAGGACGCGCAGGTCACGGACGACGGGCATGGACCACACCCTCACACATGCGGAAGGTCCCCGGGTCGCGAAACCCGGGGACCTTCACAGCCCTGGCAGGAGCGTTCTCGTGCGAGCGGCGGCGCCGGGCGCCTTAGCGCTCGACCTCGCCGCGGATGAACTTCTCGACGTTCTCGCGGGCCTCGTCGTCGAAGTACTGGACCGGCGGGGACTTCATGAAGTACGAGGAGGCAGACAGGATCGGGCCGCCGATGCCGCGGTCCTTGGCGATCTTCGCGGCGCGCAGGGCGTCGATGATGACACCCGCGGAGTTCGGGGAGTCCCAGACCTCGAGCTTGTACTCCAGGCTCAGCGGGACGTCACCGAAGGCGCGGCCCTCGAGGCGGACGTAGGCCCACTTGCGGTCGTCCAGCCAGGCGACGTAGTCGGACGGGCCGATGTGGACGTTCTTCTCGCCGAGGTCCCGGTCGGGGATCTGGGAGGTGACGGCCTGCGTCTTGGAGATCTTCTTGGACTCCAGGCGCTCGCGCTCGAGCATGTTCTTGAAGTCCATGTTGCCGCCGACGTTCAGCTGCATCGTGCGGTCGAGGATGACACCGCGGTCCTCGAACAGCTTCGCCATGACGCGGTGCGTGATGGTGGCGCCGACCTGGGACTTGATGTCGTCACCGACGATCGGCACACCGGCCTCGGTGAACTTGTCCGCCCACTCCTTGGTGCCGGCGATGAAGACCGGGAGGGCGTTGACGAAGGCGACCTTGGCGTCGATGGCGCACTGGGCGTAGAACTTCGCCGCGTCCTCGGAGCCGACGGGCAGGTAGCAGACGAGGACGTCGACCTGCTTGTCCTTGAGGACCTGGACGACGTCGACCGGCTCCTCGGCGGACTCCTCGATGGTGGCGCGGTAGTACTTGCCGAGGCCGTCGAGGGTGTGGCCGCGCTGGACGGTGACACCGGTGCTGGGCACGTCGCAGATCTTGATGGTGTTGTTCTCGGAGGCGCCGATGGCGTCCGCCAGGTCCAGACCGACCTTCTTGGCGTCGACGTCGAACGCCGCGACGAACTCGACGTCGCGCACGTGGTAGTCACCGAACTGCACGTGCATCAGGCCGGGGACCTTGGACGCCGGGTCGGCGTCCTTGTAGTACTCGACTCCCTGCACCAGCGACGCGGCGCAGTTGCCCACGCCGACGATGGCTACGCGAACCGAACCCATTCCGGTTGCTCCCTGTGTGTACGAGTGAGGCCCTGACTGGGTCTCACGTGGCGGTGTCGTCGGGCGTATCCGTCCGGGGGGTGTCCCCGGGACGGGGCAGGCCGCCCGTCGATCCATTGGTGGTGTCCTGCTGAGCGGGCCCCCCGGACGCGGAACCCCTCAGGTCCCGCCCGGCCCGCTCGCTCTCGATGAGCTCGTTCAGCCAGCGCACTTCGCGCTCCACGGACTCCATCCCGTGGCGCTGGAGCTCAAGTGTGTAGTCGTCGAGGCGCTCCCGGGTGCGCGCCAGCGAGGCGCGCATCTTCTCCAGGCGCTCCTCCAGGCGGCTGCGCCGGCCCTCCAGGACGCGCATGCGCACATCGCGCGAGGTCTGCCCGAAGAAGGCGAACCGCGCGGCGAAGTGTTCGTCCTCGTACGCGTCGGGGCCGGTCTGCGAGAGCAGTTCCTCGAAGTGCTCCTTGCCTTCCGCCGTCAGCCGGTAAACGATCTTGGCGCGTCGTCCGGCGAGGGGGGCGGCGAGTGCGTCGTCGTGGGTGTTCCCGGGTTCCTCGGCCAGCCAGCCGTTGGCGACCAAGGTCTTCAGGCAGGGGTACAGCGTCCCGTAGCTGAACGCGCGGAACACACCCAGTGACGTGTTGAGTCGTTTGCGCAGCTCGTAGCCGTGCATCGGGGACTCGCGGAGCAGGCCGAGCACGGCGAACTCGAGAATGCCGGAGCGCCGGCTCATCGTCGCCTCCTCTCGGTCCCGCAGGTCGATCCCCGCAGGTCTCGCAGTGCCCGTCAGCGTCTTTATCTCGCGCTGATGTATCGGCTCGATACATCACGACGATAGAACGGCCTACCGCAGGCGACAAGAGGGGCGATGGTGAACGGGATCACATCACCGATTCGTAGGAGGCAACTTGCCTGTTTTGGGGTGAACTTCGGGGCTCGGTGGGTTTTGGTGGTGCGTAGTCTGTGCGGCATGCACACCACCGGGAACCGCGTGATGCCTGGGGAGCGTCGTCGTCCCTGGTGCAGTACGGGTGAATGCAGGACCGACCACATCCGTACTTCGGGGGGACCGGAAACCAGCCGCCGTTCCAGGCGCGCACGGGTGCGCCTGCCCGAGGAGTAATCGTTCGATGAGCGAGCACCGTCGCAAACCGCCGCAGCCGCAGGGAGGCGGACGTGCCGCGGCCCGACGCGGCCAGTCCGGTTCGTCCCCCGGCCGCCGTGCGGCACCGCGAGGCGCCACCGGGTCTCCTGCCGACTCCTATGGGTCCCGTTCCTATGGGTCGGAGTCCACTGGCCCGGCCGGTGAGGAGCGTCCCTACGGCAGCCGTGCCGAGGCCCGGCGTGCCGCACAGAAAGGCGGTCGGCGCAGAGCCGCCGACAACACGTCCTCCGGCGGCCGGCGCGGCGGCCCGGGCGGGCCGACCGGTCCGGGACGCGGGAAAGGCCGCGCGACGACGGCCCCCGGCAAGAAGCGGTTCATCGACTACCCCCGGGTCGGCAAGCAGGGCTGGCGGCGCTGGGTGCCGTCCTGGAAGCTGGTCAGCGGGCTGTTCATCGGCTTCGTCGGCAGCCTGGTGGTGATGGTCGGCATCGGCTACGCGATGGTCTCGATCCCCAACGAGAACGACGCGGCCAAGTCCCAGAACAACGTCTACTACTGGGCCGACGGCACCCAGATGGTGGCGACGGGCACCGGCGTCAACCGGCAGAACGTCACCATCGACAAGATCCCCGAGGCCATGCAGTGGGCCGTGATCTCGGCGGAGAACAAGAGCTTCTACCAGGACTCGGGCGTCGACCCGATGGGTATCGCGCGAGCCCTGGCCAACATGGCCCGGGGCGGTCAGACGCAGGGTGGCTCGACGATCACCCAGCAGTACGTGAAGAACACCTACCTGAGCCAGGACCAGACCGTCTCCCGCAAGTTCAAGGAGATGTTCATCTCCATAAAGGTGGGGACGAAGCTCGACAAGAAGCAGATCCTGCAGGGCTACCTGAACACCTCGTACTACGGCCGCGGCGCCTACGGTATCCAGGCGGCCGCCCAGACCTACTACGGCGTGGACGCGGTCGATCTCAAGCCGAGCCAGTGTGCCTTCCTCGCGGCGCTGCTCAAGGGTCCGACGTACTACGACCCCGCGGGCAACCAGGACCTCGACAAGTCGGCGACCCCGCAGGCCAACGAGAAGCGTTCCAAGGAGCGCTGGGCCTGGATCCTCGAAGAGATGCACAAGGACAAGCACCTCACCGACACCCAGTACCAGGAAGCCACCAAGAAGTACCCCAAGCCCCAGGGCCGCAAGGCGACCAAGGGCATGACCGGCCAGATCAGCTACCTCGTCGACACGGCCAAGAAGTACGTCCTGAACCACTCCACCATCACCGAGGCGCAGTTCGATCAGGGCGGCTACCAGATCTACACGACCTTCGACAAGAAGAGCGTCAACGCCCTGAGCGCGGCCGTGAAGAAGGTCCAGAAGGAACGCCTCGACCCCAAGCGCCGCGACCTGGACAAGTACGTCCAGTTCGGTGCGGCGTCGGTGCTCCCGAAGGACGGTGCGATCGTCGCGCTGTACGGCGGTGAGGGCTACGAGAACGGCCACTTCACCAACAACGCCGACACCTCCGGTGTCCCCGTCGGTTCGACGTGGAAGCCGTTCGTGCTGGCCGCGGCGATGGAGTACGGCACCTACAGGTCCGGCGGCGAGGGCATCTCCCCGCTCAGCAAGTACAACGGCAACGACAAGCTCAAGGTGAAGAACCAGGACGGAACGTACGTCCTGAAGAAGGACGGCTCGGTCTTCTACCAGCGCAACGAGGGCCCCAAGCCCTGGGGCTACATCTCGCTGCGCAAGGCCATGGAGCAGTCCGTCAACACGCCGTTCGTGCAGCTGGGCATGGACGTGGGGATGTCGAAGGTCCGGGACGTCGCGAAGGCCTCCGGCATCCTCGACTCCAGCTTCGCCACGCTCAACCCGTCCTTCGCCATCGGCACCTCGACGCCGAGCGCGATCCGTATGGCCGACGCCTACGCGACGTTCGCCGCCTCCGGCAAGCAGGCGGATCCGTACTCGGTGGTGAGCGTCAAGAAGGACGGCCAGGAACTTCCGGGCTTCACCAAGCCGAAGGTGAAGCAGGCGATTCCGGAGAACGTGGCCAACAACGTCACGGACACGCTGGAGAACGTGATCCAGAACGGTACGGCGACGAACGCCAAGTCCCTGGGGCGTACCGCCGCCGGCAAGACCGGAACCACCGACAGCAACAAGTCGGCCTGGTTCGTCGGCTACACCC
>NZ_MUMF01000294.1 GCF_002155905.1 Streptomyces tricolor
GCCCGGCCGGCCGGGCAGCCCGCGCGGCGGGTGGCCGAGATCCTGCGGGGCCGCCTGGTCGGCGCCGAGGGGATCCGGGACGTCGTCGTCACCGGGCCGGGGTTCCTCAACATCACGCTGGACGAGCGGGCCGACCCCGTCGCCGGGCTGGTGGCGGAGATCCGGGAGAAGGGGGCCCGGTACGGGCACGGCGACGCCCTCGCCGGGCAGGTCGTCGCGCTGCGGGTGCCGTACGAGGTGCGCGCCGAGGTCGTCGCCGAAGCGGTGGCCGCCGGGCGCGGGCAGGCCGAGCCGGGCGGTGAGCAGGTCCTCCAGTTCCTGTGCGTCGCCGACGCCCTGGGCGGCGAGCGGTTCGCGCAGCGGGGCGAGGTCGGCGTACAGGTGGCGGCCGGCCTGCGGGGGCCGGGCGAGCGCGCCCGCGGCGACGACCGCGGCGTGCGCGGCGGCGGCCACGCGCGCGTGCAGCCGTACGGTCGCCTCGCGGCGTTCGGTGACGGGCGGGGGCTCGTCGAGGGCGTAGCAGGTGGCCGCCGCGACCGGTGCGGCGATCCGGGCGCCGAGGGCGGTGAGGATGTCGAGCACGCGCGCGTGGAGGTGCCGTCCGGCGTCGGTGGCCGGGAAGCGGGCGACGGCGGCGGGCCAGCCGGGCGGCAGCAGGGCGCCGGCCAGGTCGGTGACGACGGTGACCTGGTCGGGCCGCATCTCGGCGGGGCTGAGCAGCACGGTCTGGTGCGGGTCGTGCACGGTGTCGCGCCAGGTCTCGTCGCTGACCAGGTGCAGGCCCTCGGCGGTGGCGGCCTCGACGGTCTCCAGCAGCAGTTCCGGCGGGGTGACGGTGGCGGTGGGGTCGTCGGCGACGGACAGCACCAGCAGGCGCGGGTCGCCGCCCTCGGCGCGGACCCGGCGCACGGTCTCCAGCAGGGCGTACGGGTCGGGGACGCCGCCGCCCTCGGCCGGGGTCGGCACATGGAAGGCGGGCCGGCCGAGCAGCCGGGCGTACGGCGCCCACCAGGCGGCGCAGGGGCGGGGTACGAGGATGTCCGCGCCGTCGCCGGCGAGCGCTGCCGTCAGGGCGAGCAGCAGGGCGGGGGCGCCGGGTCCGGCGGCCACCCGGTCGGGGACGGTGGGCAGTCCGCGCCGGGTCCAGTAGCCGCAGGCGGCCTCCAGCAGGGCGGGGGCGCCGCCGACCGGCTGGGCGTCGGAGCGGTTCGCGGCGGCGGCGAGCACGGCGGAGAGTTCGGGCAGCACGGGCAGGCCGTCGGCCGGGAGGGGCGGGC
This sequence comes from Streptomyces tricolor, assembly GCF_002155905.1. GTDB lineage: Bacteria > Actinomycetota > Actinomycetes > Streptomycetales > Streptomycetaceae > Streptomyces > Streptomyces tricolor. Next base: position 1,278 of record NZ_MUMF01000294.1, read on the forward strand.
CGTAGCGGACGGGGCCGTGGTCCTCCGCGGGGTCCGTCCGCCGCATGTCCGCCTCCGCGCAGTCCGTGGTCCCGTCCCGCCCCGTGCGGGCCGGGCTGTCCGCTGTCGTCGTGGGCTGCCGTGCCGCCCTCGTGGGCCGTGGGCGCGCCCGGCCCGCGTGCAGCCGGCCGGGAGCTGCTGCCGCGATCTCCTCGCGATGCCTTCGGGAAGGTGTGTACCCGCCGGACGGCCCTCCATGGGGGGTGTCGAAGTTGCCCGGATCACATCCCGGGCCGGCCTCCCGCGAGGCGTCTGCGGCCGTACAGCCGGTAGACCGCGCCCGCGCAGGCGGCGGCGATGCAGGCGGCGCCGGCGGCCAGGGCCGG
>NZ_MUMF01000295.1 GCF_002155905.1 Streptomyces tricolor
TGTGGCCGCCCACCGGCGCCCGGCCCGCCGACGCCGACGAGCTGTACGCCGACCTGCTCCGCCTCGGCCACCCCTTCGGCCCCGCCTTCCGGGGCGTGACGGCGCTGTGGCGGCGCGGTGACGAGGTCTTCGCCGAGATCGCCCTGCCCGAGGAGCAGCGAGCCGGAGCCGAGCGGTTCGGCATCCACCCGGCGCTGCTCGACGCCGCCGTACAGTCCGGGCTGCGGCACGCGGCCACGGCCGACCCGGACGGCACCGGACAGCGGCTGTGGCAGCCCGCCGCGTGGCAGGGGCTCACACTGCACGCCACCGGCGCGACCACGCTCCGCGTGCGGCTGGCCCCGTCCGGATCCGGCCGGCTCTCGCTGGAGGCAACCGACCAGGCCGGCGGCCTCGTCGTGACCCTGGACGCGCTGGGCTTCCTGCCGGTCTCCGCCGACCAGCTGACGGCGGCCACGGGCGACGGCGGCCGGTCCCTGTTCCGCGTCGAGTGGACGGAGCTGCCCGCGGCCTCCGCCGAGACCCAGCAGGTCCCGCAGTGGGTGCCGCTGTTCCACGCGGACGAGGTCGAGATCCTGGCCGGCGCGGCGACCGGCCCCCTGGTCGCCGTGGTCGAGGCCGTGACCCCCCACGGCACCGCCGACGACGCCCTGGCCCAGACCAACCGCATGCTGGCCGTGCTCCAGGCCTGGTTCGCCGCGCCCAGCCTGGAGGAGTCCCGGCTGGTGGTGCTGACCCGCGGAGCCGTGCCCGCCGACGGCGACGGCACGGTGACGGACCCGGCCGGCGCGGCCGTGTGGGGCCTGGTCCGGGCGGCCCAGGCCGAGAACCCCGGCCGGATCGTCCTGATCGACACCGACACCGACCCGGACATCGCCTACGGCACCGCCGTCGAACCGCTGCTCGCCACAGTCCTCGCCGCCGGCGAGCCGCAGGTGGCGGTGCGCGGTGCGGTGCTGTCGGTGCCCCGCCTGGTCCGGGCCGCCGAGGCCGGGCCGGCCGTGGCGTTCCGGCCCGGAGGCACGGTCCTCGTCACCGGCGGCACCGGCTCGCTGGGCGCGCTGCTCGCCCGGCACCTGGTCGAGCGGCACGGCGTACGGCACCTGGTGCTGGCCGGCCGGCGCGGCGCGGAGGCGCCGGGAGCCGCCGAGCTGGCGGCCGAACTCGCCGAACTGGGCGCGGAGTCGGTGTCCCTCGTGGCCGCGGACGTCTCCGACCGGGCGCAGGTCGCCCGGCTGCTGGACGCGGTCCCGGCGGAGCACCCCCTCACGGGCGTGGTGCACACCGCCGGTGTCCTGGACGACGGCGTGATCAGCGCCCTCACCCCCGAACGGATGGCGGGCGTCTTCGGCCCGAAGGCGAACGCCGCCGCCCACCTGGACGAGCTGACCCGCACCCTGGACCTGACGGTCTTCGCCGTCTACTCCTCCGGCGCCGGCCTGTTCGGCTCGGCCGGCCAGGGCAACTACGCCGCCGCCAACGCCTACCTCGACGGCCTGATGGCCCGCCGCCGCGCCGCCGGACTGCCGGCCGTGTCGCTGGCCTGGGGCCTGTGGGAGCAGAGCACCGGCCTGACCGCCCACCTCAGCGCCACCGACCAGGCCCGCATGGGCCGGGGCGGCGTCCGCGCCCTCACCCCCGAGGAGGGCCTGGCCCTCTTCGATGCGGCGCTCGGCGCCGAGCAGGCCCTCGTCGTCCCGATCAAGCTCGACCTCAGGGCCGCCCGCGCCGACGCGGCCTCCGGCGGCACGGTCCAGCCCCTGATGCGCGGCCTGATCCGGGTCACCCGGCAGGCCGCCCGGACGACCGCCGCGGACCGCACCGGCGGCGGCCTGGCCGACCGGCTCGCCGGACTCGCCCCGGACGAGCAGGAGGCGCTGCTCCTGGACGTCGTCCGCGGCCAGGTCGCCACCGTCCTCGGGCACGCCGGGGCCGACCAGGTCAGGGCCGAGAAAGCGTTCAAGGACGCCGGCTTCGACTCCCTCACCTCCGTCGAACTGCGCAACCGCATCCGCGAGGCCACCGGCCTCAGCCTGCCGACCACCGTCGTCTTCGACTACCCGACCCCGCTCGCCCTCGCCCGCCACCTGCACAGCCACTTCGGCCATGTCACCGCCGCCCCGGCCGCCCCGGAACCGGCCGTCGCCACGGCCGACCCCGGCGAGCCGATCGCGATCGTCGGCATGGCCTGCCGGCTGCCCGGCGGCGTCACCGGCCCCGAGGACCTGTGGGACCTGGTGGCGGAGGGCCGCGACGCCATGTCGGGCTTCCCGTCCGACCGCGGCTGGGACCTGGAGGGCCTGTTCGACTCCGACCCCGGACGCGTCGGCACCTCGTACGTCGACCAGGGCGGCTTCCTCTACGACGCCGGCCAGTTCGACGCGGGCTTCTTCGGCATCTCCCCGCGCGAGGCGCTGGCGATGGACCCGCAGCAGCGCCTGCTCCTCGAAACCTCCTGGGAGGCGCTGGAGCGGGCCGGCATCGACCCCCTCGCCCTGAAGGGCACGGACGTCGGCGTCTTCTCCGGCGTGATGACCCAGGGCTACGGCTTCGGCGGCGAACTCCCGCCCGAGCTCGCCGGGTTCACGGCCACCGGCTCCGCCGGCAGCGTGGCCTCCGGCCGGGTGTCGTACGTCTTCGGACTGGAAGGTCCCGCGGTGACCGTGGACACGGCCTGCTCCTCGTCCCTGGTCGCCATCCACCTCGCCGCCCAGGCCCTGCGCAACGGCGAGTGCTCCATGGCCCTCGCGGGCGGCGCGACCATCCTCGCCAACCCCTACACCTTCGTGGAGTTCTCCCGGCAGCAGGCCCTCTCGCCCGACGGCCGGTGCAAGGCCTTCTCCTCGTCCGCCGACGGCACCGGCTGGGCCGAGGGCGCGGGCGTCATCGTCCTGGAACGCCTCTCCGAGGCCCGGCGCAAGGGCCACCGGGTCCTCGCGGTGATCCGGGGCAGCGCCGTCAACCAGGACGGCGCCTCCAACGGCCTCACCGCACCCAACGGACCCTCCCAGCAGCGCGTGATCCGCAAGGCGCTGGCCAGCGCGGGGCTGTCGGTGTCCGAGGTGGACGCGGTGGAGGCACACGGCACGGGCACGGTCCTCGGCGACCCGATCGAGGCCCAGGCCCTGCTGGCCACCTACGGCCAGGACCGCGAAGAGCCGCTGTGGATCGGCTCGGTGAAGTCCAACATCGGCCACGCCCAGGCCGCCGCCGGTGTCGCCGGTGTCATCAAGACCGTCGAGGCGCTGCGGCACGCGGTGCTGCCGCCCACCCTCCACGTCGACCAGCCGTCGACCGAGGTGGACTGGTCGACGGGCGCCGTCGAGGTGCTCACCGAGGCCCGCGCCTGGCCGCAGACCGGCCGCCCGCGCCGGGCCGGCGTCTCCGCCTTCGGCGTCAGCGGCACCAACGCCCACGTGATCCTGGAGCAGGCCCCCGAGGAACCGGCCCCGGCAGCGGTGGCCCCGGCCGACGGCGTGCTGCCGATGGTGGTCACGGCCCGCGGCACCGCCGCACTCGCCGGCCAGGCCGCACGGCTGGCCGCGTTCGTCCGGGCGACCGAGGCCGCGCCGGCCGCCGTCGCCGGAGCGCTCGTCGCCCGGCGGGCGGTGCTGCCCGAACGCGCCGTGGTCGTCGCCGGGTCCCGCGAGGAGGCGGCGGCCGGACTGGCGGCGCTCGCCGCGGGCGAGCCCTCGCCGCTCGTCGTCACCGGCTCGGAGAGCACCGGCGGCACGGTGTTCGTCTTCCCCGGTCAGGGCTCGCAACGCCTGGGCATGGGCCGCGAGTTGTACGACCGCTATCCCGTCTTCGCCCGCGCCCTGGACGAGGTCTGCGCCGCGCTGGACGCACGGCTCGCCGGCTGGGCCGACCACGCCGTCAAGGACGTGATCTTCGGCCAGGTCGGCAACGCGGGCGGCGGCCTGCTGGACCAGACGGTGTTCACGCAGGCCGGACTGTTCGCCGTGGAGACGGCGCTGTACCGGCTGGTGGAGTCGTGGGGCGTACGGCCGGACGTGGTGGCCGGACACTCCATCGGCGAGGTCGTCGCCGCGCACGTCGCGGGCGTGCTGTCGCTGCCGGACGCGGCGGCGCTGGTCGCGGCGCGCGGCCGGCTGATGCAGGCGCTCCCGCCGGGCGGCGCGATGGTCGCCGTCGCCGCCACCGGGACGGAGATCGAGGAGTACCTCGGCGCGGGCGTCGACCTGGCGGCGGTCAACGCGCCCGGCTCGGTGGTCCTCTCGGGCGACGAGGGAGCCGTCGAGGCCGTCGCGGAGAAGCTGCGTGAGCAGGGCCGCCGGGTCAAGCGCCTCACCGTCTCGCACGCTTTCCACTCGGCGCTGATGGAGCCGATGCTGGCGGAGTTCGCCGAAGCCCTCGCCGGGCTGACCTGGAACGAGCCGACCATCCCGGTCGTGTCGAACGTGACGGGCCGGCTCGCGGAGCCCGGCCAGTTGACGGACCCGGAGTACTGGGTGGAGCACGTCCGCCGTCCCGTCCGCTTCGCCGACGGGATCAGCGCCACCGGCGGCTCGGTGTTCCTGGAACTCGGCCCCGGCGGTGCACTCAGCGGCGCCATCGCGGAGTCGGCCGGTGAGGACGCGGTGAGTGTCCCTGCCCTGCGGGACGACCGGGGCGAGGCGCAGACGCTGTTGGCCTCCGTCGCGCACCTCTTCGTGCGCGGTGCCAAGGTGGACTGGGCGGCCGTGCTCCCCGAGGGCGCCACCGAGGCTCACGTGGACCTGCCGACGTACGCGTTCGAGCACCGTCACTACTGGTTGCAGACGGCCCCCGCGACCGATGCGGTCGCCCTCGGCCAGAGCACGGCCGATCACCCGCTGCTGGGGGCGGTCGTGGAGGTGCCCGAGACCGGCGGGGTGCTGTTCACCTCCCGGCTGTCGCTGCGCACGCACCCCTGGCTGGCCGATCACGCCGTCGGGGGAGTCGTCCTCGTGCCGGGCACCGGTCTGGTCGAACTCGCCGTACGGGCCGGTGACGAGGTCGGCTGCGGCGTGCTGGACGAACTCGTCATCGAGGCCCCGCTCGTCGTGCCCGAACAGGGAGGCGTCCGCGTCCAGGTCGCCGTCGGCGGCCCCGACGCCAACGGCCTGCGGACCGTGGCGGTCTACTCGGCCCGGGAGAACACCGCCGGCGAGATCGGCGCCGACGCCTGGACCCGCCACGCCACCGGCACCCTGACCGGCACGGCGGCGGACACCCCCGCCTTCGACACCACGGTCTGGCCCCCGGCCGGCGCCGAACCGGTCGGCCTCGACACCACCGCCTTCTACGCCGACCTGGCGAGCCACGGCTACGCCTACGGCCCCGCGTTCCAGGGCCTGCGCGCGGTGTGGCGGCGCGGCGAGGAGATCTTCGCCGAGGTCGCCCTACCGGACGAGCAGCGCGAGGAGGCGGCCCGGTTCGGCCTTCACCCCGCCCTGCTGGACGCCGCCCTGCACACCGACGCCTTCGCCCAGCCGGACGACGGACACAACGTCCTGCCGTTCGCCTGGAACGGGCTGGTCCTGCACGCCGCCGGCGCCGCCGCCCTGCGGGTGCGGATCGCCCCGCGCGGAACCGACGTGCTGTCCCTCGTCGCGGCCGACGAGAACGGCGGTCTCGTCCTGACCGTCGACTCGGTGACCTTCCGCCCGGTGGACGTCGAGCAGCTCGACGCGGCCGCGACGGCCGACGAGGGCCGCGACGCGCTGTTCGGCGTCGCCTGGACCGAACTCCCCGCCCCGGCCGAGGCACCGGCGACTGCACCCACGTGGACGCGGATCGCCACCGCCGCCGACGTGACCGCCCTGAAGGGCGAGGTGCCCGAGGCCGCCGTCCTGGAACTGCACGGCTCCGGTGACGGCGACGGCGACGCGGAGTCCCTCACCCGGACCGCCGCCGCGCTGGCCGTCGTCCAAGCATGGCTCGCCGACCCGGAGTTCGAGGACACGCGGCTGCTGGTGGTCACCCGGGGCGCGGTGCCCGCGGGCGGCGCCGCCACGCTGACCGACGCGGCCGGCGCCGCGGTCTGGGGCCTGGTCCGCGCGGCCCAGGCCGAGAACCCCGGCCGGCTCGTCCTGCTCGACCTGGACCCGGCCACCGACACCCCGGCCGACGACCTCCTCACCGCCGTCCTCGCCACCGCCCTCGCCTCCGGCGAGCCGCAGCTCGCGGCACGCGGCACGGCGCTGTCGGTGCCGCGCCTGGTCCGCGCCCCCGAGGCCGAACCGGCCGTCGCGTTCCGTCCCGACGGCACGGTCCTGGTCACCGGCGGCACCGGCTCGCTCGGCTCACTCGTGGCCCGGCACCTGGTCGAGCGGCACGGCGTACGGCACCTGGTGCTGGCCGGCCGGCGCGGCCCGGAAGCGGAGGGAGCCACCGAGCTGGCGGCCGAACTGGCCGCACTGGGCGCGGAGTCCGTGTCCCTCGTCGCCGCCGACGTCTCCGACCGTACGGCGGTGGCACGACTGCTCGACACGATCCCGGCCGAGCACCCCCTGACCGGTGTGATCCACACGGCCGGCGTCCTGGACGACGGCGTGATCAGCGCCCTCACCCCCGAACGCCTCGCCGGGGTCTTCGCACCCAAGGTGAGCGCGGTACGGCACCTGGACGAACTGACCCGCACCCTGGACCTGACGGCGTTCGCCGTCTTCTCCTCCGCGTCCGGCCTGTTCGGCTCGGCCGGCCAGGGCAACTACGCCGCCGCCAACGCCTACCTCGACGCGGTCGCCCACCAGCGCCGGGCGGCCGGCCTGCCCGCCACCTCGCTCGCCTGGGGCCTGTGGGAGCAGACCAGCGGCATGACCGCCCACCTGGGCACCGCCGACCAGGCCCGGATGAGCCGGGGCGGCGTCCTGCCGATCGGCCCCGCCGAGGGCATGCGGCTCCTCGACGCGGCCCTGGACACCGCCGAGCCGCTCCTCGTCCCGATCAAGCTGGACCTGCGCGCCCTGCGCGCCGACGCGGCAGCCGGACGCGCCGTGCAACCCCTGCTGCGCGGCCTGGTCCGCACCGGCCGCCAGCCGGTCCGCGCCACGGCCGCGGACGGCACCGGCGGACTCACCCGCCGGCTCGCCGGACTCGACCCCGCGGAGCAGGAGGCCCTGCTCCTGGACCTCGTCCGCGGCCACGTCGCGACCGTCCTCGGCCACGCCGGGGCGGAACAGGTCGGCCCCGAGACGGCGTTCAAGGACGCCGGGTTCGACTCGCTCACCTCCGTCGAACTGCGCAACCGGCTCCGCGAGACCACCGGACTCAAGCTCGCCGCCAGCGTCGTGTTCGACTACCCGAACCCGCTCGCTCTGGCCCGCCATCTCCACGCGGAACTGGGCACCACCAACGACGCCCTGTCGCTGGTGCACGAAAAGATCGAGGACATCGAGTCACTGATCGCCGGACTGCTTTCCGACGAGTCCAAGAAGGCCGACATCGTGCTTCGCCTCCAGGGCCTGGTCGCGAAGTGCAACGGAGCGGTCGAGGAGACACAGGGGTCCGCCGTGGCGGAGCAACTGGAATCCGCCTCCGCCGATGAAGTCCTCGACTTCATCAACGACGAACTCGGAATCGTCTGACCGCCACGTTTTCGCGGACCGTCAAACCCTCGGTGAGGAATGGAAGATGGCCACAGAGCAGGAACTCCTCAAGTACCTCAAGCGCGTCACGACCGAACTGCACGACCTGCGCCGTCAGGTCCGGCGGAGCGCGGACGAGCCGGTCGCGATCGTCGGCATGGCCTGCCGGCTGCCCGGCGGCGTGACGACGCCGGAGGAGCTGTGGCGCCTGGTCGCCGAGGGCCGGGACGCCGTGTCCGACTTCCCCGCCGACCGCGGCTGGGACCTGGACGCACTGTTCGACGACGACCCCGACAGGACGGGCACCACCTATGCCCGCCAGGGCGGCTTCCTGCACGACGCCGGCCGGTTCGACGGGGAGTTCTTCGGCATCTCCCCGCGTGAGGCGCTGGCGATGGACCCGCAGCAGCGCCTGCTGCTGGAGACATCGTGGGAAGCGCTCGAACAGGCCGGCATCGACCCGCTCTCCCTGAAGGGCGCGGACGTCGGCGTCTTCAACGGCATCATGGGCGTCGACTACTTCATCGGCGGCAGTCTCCCGCCGGAACTGGAGGGCTACGCCGGCACCGGCGGCGCGGGCAGCGTCGCCTCCGGCCGCATCTCCTACGTGTTCGGCTTCGAGGGCCCGGCCGTGACGGTGGACACGGCCTGTTCCTCGTCCCTGGTCGCCATCCACCTCGCGGCCCAGGCCCTGCGGCGCGGCGAGTGCTCGATGGCCCTGGCCGGCGGCGCCACCGTCATGGCCACCCCGCACACCTTCGTGGACTTCTCCCGCCAGCGCGGCCTCGCGTCCGACGGCCGCTGCAAGTCGTACGCGGACACCGCCGACGGCACGGGCTGGGCCGAGGGCGCCGGCGTGGTCGTACTCGAACGGCTGTCGGAAGCGCAGCGCAAGGGCCACCGGGTCCTCGCGGTCATCCGGGGCAGCGCGGTCAACCAGGACGGCGCGTCCAACGGCCTGACGGCGCCCAACGGCCCGTCCCAGCAGCGGGTGATCCGCAAGGCGCTGGCGAACGCCGGGCTGACCCCGGCGGACGTGGACGCGGTCGAGGGCCACGGCACCGGCACGGTCCTCGGCGACCCGATCGAGACCCAGGCCCTGCTCGCCACCTACGGCCAGGACCGCGAACAGCCGCTGTGGCTGGGCTCGTTGAAGTCCAACGTGGGCCACACCCAGGCCGCCGCGGGCGTGTCCGGCGTCATCAAGATGGTCCAGGCCCTGCGCCATGGCATCCTGCCCGCCACCCTGCACGCCGAACAGCCCAGCACCCGCGTCGACTGGGAGTCCGGCGCCGTCCGGCTCCTCCATGAGACCAGCCCCTGGCCAGCGGTCGACCGGCCCCGCCGGGTCGGCGTCTCCGGCTTCGGCGTCAGCGGCACCAACGCCCACGTGATCCTGGAGCAGGCACCGGAGGAGCCGGAGACCGAGCCGCCGGCTTCGGCCGACGGTGTGGTGCCGGTGCTCGTGTCGGCACGGACCACCGGCGCGCTGGCCGGACAGGCCGGGCGGCTGGCGGCGTTCATCGGCGACAGCGACACCCCGCTGCCGACCGTCGCCGGGGCACTGGTCGCGCGACGGGCCCTGCTGTCCGAGCGGGCCGTGGTCGTGGCCGGGTCGCGGGAGGAGGCGGTGGCCGGGCTGCGGGCGCTGGCCGCGGGCGAGTCGGCTTCTTCGGTGGTCACGGGCTCGGGTGCCGACGGGAAGACGGTGTTCGTCTTTCCGGGGCAGGGGTCGCAACGGGTCGGTATGGGACGGGAGTTGTACGGCCGGTATCCGGTGTTCGCGCAGGCGCTGGACGAGGCGTGCGCCGCGTTGGACGCGCAGCTCGGTGTGGAGCAGTCGGTCAAGGACGTGATCTTCGGGGATGTGGGCGGCGGTCTGCTGGATCAGACCGTGTTCACGCAGGCCGGACTGTTCGCCGTGGAGTCGGCGTTGTTCCGGCTGGTGGAGTCGTGGGGCGTACGGCCGGATGTGGTGGCCGGGCACTCGATCGGCGAGGTCGTCGCCGCGCATGTGGCCGGTGTGCTGTCGCTGCCGGACGCGGCGGCGCTGGTCGCGGCGCGCGGCCGGTTGATGCAGGCGCTCCCGTCGGGTGGTGCGATGGTGGCAGTGGCGGCGACCGAGGAGGAGATAGCCGAACACCTCGGCGATGGAGTCGACTTGGCGGCGGTGAACGCGCCCGGCTCGGTCGTCCTGTCCGGTGACGAGGGAGCCGTCGAGGCCGTCGCGGAGAAGCTGCGTGAGCAGGGCCGCCGGGTCAAGCGCCTCACCGTCTCCCACGCTTTCCACTCGGCGCTGATGGAGCCGATGCTGGCGGAGTTCGCCGAGGCCCTGTCGGGGCTGTCCTGGAACGAGCCGGTGATTCCGGTCGTATCGAATGTGACCGGAAAGCCTGCCGAGCCCGGCCAGTTGACGAACCCGGCCTACTGGGTCGAGCACGTCCGCCGCCCGGTTCGCTTCGCCGAGGGGATCAGCGCCTCCGGCGGCTCGGTGTTCCTGGAACTCGGCCCCGGCGGCGCGCTCAGCGGCGCCATCGGGGAGTCGGCCGGCGAGGACACGGTGAGCGTGCCCGCGCTGCGGGACGAGCGGGGCGAGGCGCAGACCCTGCTGCTGGCCGTGGCGGAGCTGTTCGTGCGCGGGGCGCAGGTGGACTGGGCGGCCGTGCTGCCCGAAGGTGCCACCGAGGCCCACGTGGACCTGCCGACGTACGCCTTCGACCACCAGCACTACTGGCTGCGGATGTCGGAGTCGGTGGTCGACGCGGCGGCCCTGGGGCTGGCCGGTGCCGGGCACCCGCTGCTGGGCGCGGTGGTGCCGCTGCCCCAGTCCGACGGGCTGGTCCTCACCTCCCGGCTGTCGCTGCGCACGCACCCCTGGCTGGCCGACCACGCCGTCGGGGGAGCGGTCGTCATGCCCGGCGCCGGACTGGTCGAACTCGCCGTACGGGCCGGTGACGAGGTCGGCTGCGGGGTGCTGGACGAACTCGTCGTCGAGGCCCCGTTGGTCGTGCCCGAGCAGGGTGCCGTACGGGTGCAGATCACCGTCGGCGGGCCGGACGAGACCGGTACCCGCAGTGTGGAGGTGTACGCGGCCCCCGACGACACCACCGCGGCGGACGGGCCGGCCACCTGGACCCGGCACGCCACCGGGATCCTCGCCCCGGCCACCGGCGCCGCGGCGACCGGCGGATTCGACTTCACCGCCTGGCCGCCGCCCGGCGCCCAGCGGGCCGGGACGGACGACCTGTACGCCGAGCTGGTCGCCCACGGCCACGCCTACGGCCCCCTCTTCCAGGGCCTGCGCGGGCTGTGGCGGCGCGGCGACGAGCTGTTCGCCGAGGCCGCGCTCGCGGAGGAGGACCAGGCCGAGGCCGACCGGTACGGCGTACACCCGGCGCTGCTCGACGCCGTCCTGCACCCGGCCGTCCGGGAGGCCGTCGCCGGCGACGGCGCCCAGGTGTGGCAGCCGCTGGAGTGGAACAGGGTCGTCCTGCATGCCACGGGCGCCACGGTGTTGCGCGCCCGGCTCGTCCGGTCCACCGCCGGCGCCCTGTCGGTGGAGGCCGCCGACGAGACCGGCGGCCCGGTCCTGACCGCCGACGCCGTGACGCTGCGTCCGGTCTCCTCCGACCGTCTGACGACGGCGGAACCCGCCCCGGGCGCGG
>NZ_MUMF01000296.1 GCF_002155905.1 Streptomyces tricolor
CCAGCCGGTCCGCCTGTCCAAGGTGACCCTCACCAAGGCGGCCCCGTCCGTCTCGCTGGCCAAACAGGGCGGCACCTCCGGTGTCATGCGTGTGAACCTCAACTGGGAGATGCGCAAACAGTTCCCGGGCTGGGGCAGCCGGTGGGGCGGCGGCCGGGGCGGCGTCGATCTCGACCTGTGCGCCCTGTACGAACTCGCCGACGGCCGCAAGGGAGTCGTCCAGGCCCTCGGCAACGCCTTCGGCTCGCTGCACCGGCCGCCGTACATCCACCTCGACGGCGACGACCGCACCGGAGCCGTGGCGGCCGGCGAGAACCTCACCATCAACCTCGACCACACCCGGGACTTCCGGCGCATCCTCGTCTTCGTCACCATCTACGAGGGCGCCCGTTCCTTCGCCGACCTGCACGCCACCGTCACCCTCCGGCCGCAGCACGGCGCCCCCATCGAGTTCTCGCTGGACGAGTGCACCGTCCCCTCCCCGGTGTGCGCGCTGGCGCTGCTCACCAACACCGGCGGCGACCTCCTCGTCCAGCGCGAGGCGCGGTATCTGGTGCCGGAGCGCGGATCGAGCCCGCAGCGGACCATGGACCGCGCCTACGGCTGGGGCATGAACTGGACACCCGGCCGCAAGTGAGCCGGGCTCAGCCCTCGTCGGGCACGGCGTCCGGGCGCGCGTAGGTGCGGCCCTTCCAGGCGGCCCCGCGCCCGCGGTAGTGCTGCACGGCGGAGTCGACCGTCATCAGCAGGTACAGGAACGCGGTGAACGGCAGCAGCGGGGCGAGCCACAGCGGCTGCCGGTAGTAGCGCAGCATCGGCACGTACGTCCCCGCCATGACCGCCCACGCCGACGCCCCGGCGAGCGCGGTCGCCGCACCGCCGCCGGCCGCGCCCACGACCACGGCGGCCGGCGGCACCAGGTACACCAGCGCCAGCCCGGCGACCGTGCCGAGGAGCAGCAGCGGCTGGTGGCGCAGCTGGGCGTAGGCGCTGCGCGAGACCATCCGCCACAGGTCGCCCAGCCGCGGATAGGGACGCACGCTGTCCACCCGGTCGGCCAGCCCCAGCCAGACCCGGCCCCCCGAGCCCTTCACCGCGCGCGCGAGCGCCACGTCGTCGATGACCGCGTGCCGGATGGCCTCCGGGATGCGTGCCTTCTCGGCCATGTCCGCGCGCAGCAGCACACAGCCGCCCGCAGCGGCCGCCGTGCGCGAGCCCGGCCGGCCGATCCGGCGGAAGGGGTACAGCTGCGCGAAGAAGTAGACGAACGCCGGGACCACGAGCCGCTCCCACGGGCTCGCCACCCGCAGCCGCGCCATCTGCGACACGACGTCGAAGCCCCCCGTGCCGGCCGCCGCCACCAGCTCGCGCAGACTGTCCGGCGCGTGCGCGATGTCCGCGTCCGTCAGCAGCAGGTACGCGGGCTCACGCGCGCGTGCCAGCCCGATGCCGTACCGCACCGCCCACAGCTTGCCCGTCCAGCCCGCCGGCGGCTCACCCGGCGACCCCACCGTGAGCGGCAGCCCGCCGTGCCGCCGGGACAGCTCCCGGGCCAGCTCCCCGGTGCCGTCCGTGCTCCCGTCGTCCACCAGGAAGACCTCCGCCCGCCCCGGATAGTCCTGCGTCAGCAGCGACGGCAGACTGTCCGGCAGCACGGCGGCCTCGTCCCGGGCCGGTACGACCACACAGACCGACGGCCAGACGTCCGGTTCCCGGCGCCGCGGCAGCCGCACGTCCGTGCGCCAGAAGAAGCCCTGGCCGAGCAGCAGCCAGCACCAGGCGGCCAGGGACACGACGGTGATCCACAGGAAGGCGCTCACGGCCGCAGTCTGCCCCACCCGAACGGCCTCCGAGGCCGCATCGTCTATCGTGGCCGGGTGAAGATCGCGCTCATGGACTCCGGAATCGGCCTGCTGCCCGCCGCTGCCGCGGTACGTCGACTGCGGCCCGACGCGGATCTCGTGCTGTCGTGGGACCCGGACGGAATGCCCTGGGGGCCGCGCACTCCGGAAGACATCACCGAGCGGGCCGTCGCCGTCGCCGGGGCCGCCGCGGCGCATGAGCCCGACGTCCTGATCGTGGCGTGCAACACGGCGTCGGTGCACTCCCTGCCGGCCATGCGGGCCCGCTTCGAGCCCGACCTGCCGATCATCGGTACCGTCCCGGCGATCAAGCCGGCTGCCGCGGGCGGCGGGCCGGTCGCGATCTGGGCGACCCCGGCCACCACGGGCAGCGCCTACCAGCGCGGGCTGATCGAGAGGTTCGCCCAGGACGTGGCCGTGACCGAGGTGGCCTGCCCCGGCCTCGCGGACGCCGTGCACCACGCGGACGAGGCGGCGATCGACGCCGCGATCGCCTCGGCCGCGGCCCGCACCCCCGACGACGTGACCACGCTCGTCCTGGGCTGCACCAACTACGAGCTGGTCGCCGAGCGCATCCGGGCGGCCGTCCAGCAGCCCGGCCGCCCGCCCCTCATCCTGCACGGCACCGCCGGAGCGGTCGCCGCCCAGGCCCTGCGCCGGATCGGCGCGGAGCCGGCCCCCGCCGCCGGTGGCGGCGGCACCCTCACGGTGCTGCTGAGCGGCCGCGAGGCGACGCTGCCGGACACGGCGCTGTCCTACGCGGAAGGCCGCTTCCTGCAGGCCGTCAGCCCCGTCCGCTGACCGGCGCGGAGCCGGCCCGTCCGGTCCGCCGTGCTCCGCCCGGAGCCCGGATCCTGCGGACCGCCGTGCTCCGCCCGGGCCAGTGCCCCGGCGGCACGCCCTACCCGCGCGGCCGAACCTGAGTAACCTCATAACCATGAGGCACCCCGACGCCGACGACACTCCGCACCCGGACGTCTGGACGGGACGCGCCACCAACCGCGTCCAATGGCTGCTGGCGCTGGCCGGTGCCGCCTGCCTGGCGCTCGGCATCCAGCTGGCCGTCGACTCGGCCTGGACCTCCGGTGTCGCCCCGCTGGCGATGTCCGTCGTGGGCTGCATCGCGGCCGGTCTGCTGGTCCTCTTCGGCACGCTCGCCTTCGTGCACGTCGACCTCAGGCTCGACAAGGAGTGCGTCGAGGTGCGCTGCGGGCACATCGGGCTGCCGCGCCGCCGCATCCCGCTCTCCCACGTGGCCGGCGCAGACTTCACCGCCCTCGTCACCCCCCGGCACTGGGGCGGCTGGGGCTACCGCTGGCGCCCCGAAAGGGGCACCGCGGTCGTCGTACGCCGCGGCGAGGGCGTCGTGCTGCGCCTGTGGGACGGCCACACGTTCACCATCACCGTGGACAACGCGGAGTCGGCGGTACGGGCCATCAGGGACCGCCTGCGCACGACCAGGCCCGGCACGGCCGGCTGAACCGCAGGGCTCCGCCGGATCGCCCGCCGGGCACCCGGCACTCACCGTCACGGCTCCGGGGCGCCGCCCGCCCAGGGCCGGGCCGTGGCCCAGCCGGCCAGGAGGCCCGCGCCCGCCGTCACCGTCGTGAAGCTCAGCGCGTTGCTCACCGAGGCGAGGGCGGCCAGCGCCGTCAGGGCCGCGCCCGCGGTGACGGCGATCGGTGTGGAGCGGGGGATGCGCCACAGCGCGTACAGGACCCAGCAGAACACGGCGGCCAGCAGGAACACCCCGACCAGGCCCTGCTCGGCCGCCTGCTGCAGCAGGGCCGAGTGCGGCTTGCCCTCGGACAGCAGGGTCCGCGGCGCCTGCGGCCCCGGGTCGCCGAACCGGCCGGGCCCGACCCCCAGGCCGCCGTTCCGGCCCGCCAGCCACAGCGCGTCCCGCCACAGCCCTGTCCGGTGCGCGGTGAACCGGCCGCCGAGCGCCCCGGCGAGACCGCCGGGCAGCGCGTCCGCGGCGACCGCCCAGACGGTCCCCGCCACCAGCCCCGCCGCGACGGCCGGCGCCGCCAGCCACACGCCCCGGCTGCGCGCCGCGCCCGCGACGAGCGAGCACAGCAGGACGCCCAGGCTGGCCGCGCACCCGGCCGCCGACCCCAGCACGGCCCCGGCCGCCACGACGGCGCAGGCCAGCACC
>NZ_MUMF01000297.1 GCF_002155905.1 Streptomyces tricolor
ACGGCCTGGCCTTCGCCGCGCAGGCGCTCGTGGAGTACTTCGACGTCGAGCCGCACTACCAGCAGCACGGCGTCCGCCGCGAACACCCCTGGCTCGGCTTCCGCCCCGACGCGACCGGGGGCGCCCACTGGGAGCGGGCGAAGTTCGCCGACCGCGTACGCGCCCTGCTGTCCGTGACCGACGAGGACACCTACCGGGAGACGGTCGCCGCGCTGGCCGGCTGCCGGACCGGTGTGCGTCGCCGGATCGTCGTGTCTTATCTGCTGCCCGCCGAGCAGGTCTGGGTGGACGAGTGCTGCGCCGACGTCCCGCAGGCCGACGGGCCGCTGCGGGCGATGCTGCTGTGCTCGCTGAACTCCCCGGAGCAGCTCAAGCACTTCGGCCGCCGGGCCGGCCTCGGCTGGTACGGCTGGACGCCGGCGCTCGTCGCCACCCTCGCGGAGGGCACCGGCACCGCCTTCGTCCCGCTCCTCGACGAGGCCCTCGACCAGGCCTACAACGCCGAGTCGACCAGGACGATCGCCCATACCCTGGTCGAACTCCCGACGGACGAGGCGTTCCGGCTCCTCCTGGACCGCATCGACGACAAGCACGTCCGCCCGCACCTGCTGGAGGCGATGCGCCGGTACCCGGTGCGCGCCCTGCGCCTGCTGGGCGCGGCGGCGGCCGGCTCCGCCAAGAACGCGTCGATGGCCGGTCAGCTCCTCGTCGCGCACGTCCTCGCGCACACCGCCGTGACCGCCGCCGCGCTGCCCGACCTGCCCGCCGAGGTCGCCGACCTCGTGGCGCCGCACCTCACCCGCGCCGACCGGGTGGCCGAGGCACCCGCCGAGGCGCTGCCCGCGCTGCTGGTCAGCCCGCCGTGGGCAGGGCAGCGCACGGCCCGCAAGGCCCGTGTGATCGCCGAACCGCCCGCGGCCCCCGCACCGCAGCTGGCGTGGCAGCCGGGCGAACAGGAGGCCTGGGAGAAGGCCGACACCTGGTACGGCGGGTGGCGCGTCGGACACGACTGGTCCCGCGCGATCGAGCACCTGAAGCGGACCGGGCAGCTCAGGACCTTCCAGGACGTGCGCCTGTTCGTCGACGGCCCCGAGGACGTCGTACGACCGCTGCTCGCCGACTGCGCTCCCGAGGACTTCTGGGACGGCGAGGCGGCGCTGAAACCGGTCGCCGCCAAGCACGGTCTGGCCGCCCTGCCGCTGATGCGGCGCGCCGCGGCCCGGCACCCGAGCACCCTGGGCGCACTGCTGCTGCCGTACCGCTGCGGCCAGGTTGCCGCGCTGGTCTGCGACTGGCTGGTCCGGCTGAAGTCCGCCGACGCCACCGCCCGCGCGTGGCTGGCCCGGCACGGCCTGGACGCGGTGCCGTTCCTCGTCCCGCACGCGGTGGGGCCGGCCGGCACGGTCCGGCGCGGTGCCGAGAAGGCGCTGCGGCTGCTGGCGGACGCCCACGGCCAAGCGGCCCTCTCCGCGGCCGTCGCCGGATGCGGGGAAGAGGCCGCGAGCGTCGTCGCCGAGACGCTGGCCGTCGACCCGCTGGTCGGCGCCCTGCCGGCGCGCCTGCCGGTGATCGGCGGCTGGGCGGACCCGGCGCTGCTGCCGCAGATCCTGCTCACCGAGGGCGGCGCCCTGCCCGCCGACGCGGTCCGCAACGCCCTGATGCTGCTGGCGCTGTCCAAGCCCGGCGAGATCTACCCGGGCCTGGAGGTGCTCACCACGCACTGCACCGCCGACTCCCTCGCCCGCTTCGCCTGGGGCCTGTTCGAGCAGTGGCGGCTGGCCGGCATGCCGCCCAAGGAGAGCTGGGCGCTGCACGCGCTCGGCTGGCTCGGCGACGACGACACCGTGCGCCGGCTCACGCCCGTCGTGCGGGCCTGGCCCGGCGAGGGCGGCCACCACCGGGCCGTGGAGGGCCTGACCGTGCTCGCGACGATCGGCACGGACGTGGCGCTGATGCACCTGCACGGCATCGCCCAACGGGTGCCGTTCAAGGCGCTCAAGCAGCGCGCCCAGGAGAAGATCGCCGAGGTCGCCCAGGGCCTGGGCCTGACCGGCGAGCAGCTCGGGGACCGGCTCGTGCCCGACTTCGGCCTCGACGCGGACGGCAGCACCGTCATCGACTACGGCCCCCGGCAGTTCACCGTGGGCTTCGACGAACAGCTGCGCCCCTACGTCCGGGACGCCGACGGCAAGCACCGCAAGGCGCTGCCCGCGCCCGGCGCCAAGGACGACCCGCAGCTGGCCCCGGCCGAGCGAAAGCGGTTCGCCGCGCTGAAGAAGGACGTCCGCACCGTCGCCGGCGACCAGGTGCGGCGCCTGGAGGCGGCGATGGTCTCGCAGCGGACCTGGACGGCCGCGGAGTTCCGGGAGCTGTTCGTCGCCCACCCGCTGGTGTGGCACCTGGTCCGCCGCCTGGTCTGGATCGGCGACACCGACGGGGTGGCGACGGCCTTCCGGGTGGCGGAGGACCGCACCTTCGCCGACGTCCACGACGACGAGCTGACGCTGCCCGAGGAGGCGACGGTCCGCGTGGCGCACCCGCTGCACCTGGCGGACCTCGACGCATGGTCGGAGCTGTTCGCCGACTACGCGATCCTCCAGCCGTTCCCGCAGCTGGGCCGGGCCGTGCACACGCTGACCGAGGAGGAGGCCGCCGGGCACCGGCTGACCCGGTTCGAGGGCGCGAAGGTGCCGGTCGGCAAGCTGCTCGGCCTCACCAAGCGGGGCTGGGAGCGCGGCGAACCGCAGGACGCGGGCGTGGAACGCTGGTTCCACCGGCGGATCGACGACGACCGCTACCTGGTCATCGGACTCGACGAGGGCATCGCCGTCGGCGCGCTGGACGTGTTCCCCGACCAGACCTTCGAGAAGGTCTGGCTCGACTCCGCCCCGGGCGACTACTGGGGCAGCCGCGCGTACCCGCTGCGCTTCGGCGACCTCGACCCGGTCATCGCCTCCGAACTGCTCGCCGACCTCACCGAGGTGACCGCCCCGTGACCGCCACCCTGGAAGAGACCGGCGAGGAGGCGCTCCAGCGCCCGCCCGCCGAGGTCCGCCACGCCGACGAGCTGGCCGCCCTGCGCGCCGCGGACGACGACCCCCGCCCTCCGGGCTGGCAGCTCAGCCTGCGGGCGGCCCGCCGCTTCATCGTCGGCGACGAACGAGCGGGCGTCAGCCGCAAGTTCGTCGGCAACGTCTCCCTGGTCGAGCGCGCCCTGGTGACCCTGGCCACCAACCGCGGCCTGATGCTCGTGGGCGAGCCCGGCACCGCCAAGTCGCTGCTGTCGGAACTGATCGCGGCGGCCGTCAGCGGCAGCAGCGCGCTCACCGTGCAGGGCGGCGCGGCCACCACCGAGGACCAGATCAAGTACTCCTGGAACTACGCGCTGCTGGTCTCCGAGGGCCCCTCCGCGCGCTCACTGGTGCCCGCGCCCATGCTGCGCGGCATGGCCGAGGGGCGGATCGTACGGTTCGAGGAGATCACCCGCTGCCCGCTGGAGGTGCAGGACTGCCTGCTCTCCCTGCTCTCGGACCGGGTCATCACGATCCCCGAACTGGACGGGTCCCAGGGTCTGGTCTTCGCCCGGCAGGGCTTCAACGTCATCGCCACCGCCAACACCCGCGACCGCGGCGTCAACGAGATGAGCGCCGCGCTCAAACGCCGGTTCAACTTCGAGACGGTGCTGCCCATCGCCGACTTCGACACCGAACTCGGCCTGGTCGAGGCCGAGGCCGCCGCGCTGCTGCGGCAGTCCGGGGTGGAGCCGCCGCCGCGCCGGGACGTGCTGGAGGTGCTGGTCGGCACCTTCCGCGAACTGCGGGGCACGGCCGCGCAGGGCGAGCGGATGTCGACGGTGATGAGCACCGCCGAGGCCGTGTCCGTCGCGCACGCGGTCGGCGTGCGGGCCTGGTTCCTGCGCGGCGAGCCGGGCAGCGCCGCCGACGTGGTGGCCTGCCTGGCGGGCACGGCCGCGAAGGACAGCCCCGAGGACCTCGCCCGGCTGCGCCGCTTCCTGGCACAGGAGGCACCGCGCCGGTCCGGCCCGCAGTGGCAGGCCCTGCACGAGGCCCGTCACCTCCTGGCGGACTGATGCCGGCCGCAGCGTCGCAGCGGCCGGCGGCACCGGCGCGCCCGGCACCGCAGGACCCGCCACCGCCCGCCGTCTTCCTCGGCGTACGCCACCACTCGCCCGCCTGCGCCCGCCTGGTCGCCCACGTGATCCGGACCTTGCGGCCGGCGTTCGTCCTGGTGGAGGGCCCGGCGGACATGAACGACCGGCTGGACGAGCTGCTGCTCGGACACCAGCTGCCCGTCGCCGTGTTCAGCCACTACCGCGACGAGCAGCGCGTCGCCACCTCCTGGACGCCGCTGTGCGACTACTCCCCGGAGTGGATCGCGCTGCGGGAGGGCCGCGCGTCCGGTGCCGAGGTCCGGTTCGTCGACCTGCCCGCCTGGCACCCGGCCCTCGCCGACCGCACCGACCGGTGCGCCAACCGCTACGCGGACGCCGAGGCGCGGTACGCAGAGGCCACGCGCAGGCTGTGCGAGCGCTTGGGCGTCGACTCCGCGGACGCCCTGTGGGACGGGCTGTTCGAGGTCACGGAGCCGGACACCGACCCGGAGGAGCTGCGCGCCCGACTCGACGCCTACTTCGACCTGGTGCGCGGCGACGCGGAGGCGGACGCCGGGGACCGGGCGCGCGAGGCGTACATGGCCTCCTGGGTGCGCGCCGCGCTGGCCCGGGCCGGCGACCGCCCGGTGCTGGTGGTCACCGGCGGCTTCCACCAGCCGGCCCTGCGGGCGCTGTCCGCGCAGCCCGGAGCCGCCGCGGCCCCGGCCGACTGGCCCGCGGTGCCCGAACCGCCCAGTGGTGCGCTCGGCGGCAGCTTCCTCGTGCCGTACTCCTTCCGGCAGCTGGACGCCTTCGCCGGATACCAGTCCGGCATGCCCTCGCCCGGCTACTACCAGCGGCTGTGGGAGACGGGCCCGACGGCCGCCGGGCAGGGCCTGCTGCGCGCCGTCACCGAGCGGCTGCGGGCCCGCGGGATCCCGCTGTCCACGGCCGACCTGATCGCCGCCCGCTCCCTGTCCGAGGGCCTGGCCCGGCTGCGGGGCCACCCGTACGAGACCAGGGTGGACGTGCTCGACGGCCTGGCCGGCGCGCTGATCAGCGACGACCTGGACCGGCCGCTGCCGTGGACGACGCGGGGCGTGCTCGGTGCGGGCACCCATCCGGTGGTGGTGGAGATGGTCGCCGCCTGCACCGGTGAGGCCGTGGGCCGGCTGCACCCCGACACGCCGCTGCCCCCGCTGGTGCACGACGTGGCCGCTCACCTCGCCCGCCTGGGACTCGCCGACGCCACCGCGCCGGTCACCCTCGACCTGACGAAGGACGGGGACCTGGCCCGCAGCCGCACCCTGCACCGGCTGCGCGTCCTGGGCGTCCCAGGCTTCACCCGCGTCTCGGGCCCGGCCGACGGGGCGGATCCGGTGTTCACCGAGGTGTGGGAGCCCCGTCCGGCGGCAGCCGCCCGGGAGGCCGCGCTGATCGAGGCCGGCGCCTACGGAGCACGCCTGGACGAGGCGGCGGCGGCGCTGCTCGGCGAGCGCGTGCGCGCGGCCGGCCCGGAGGTCGGCACGCTGGCCGGGCTGCTGTTCGACACCGTGCTGTGCGGAGCCGGCCCGCTCTGCAGCGAGCTGCTCGAAACGCTCGCGGCCCGGGTGGGACGGGTCGGCGACCTGGGTCCGCTGGGCGAGGCACTCGCGGCGGCGCTGGGCCTGTGGCGGCACGACCGGGTGTTCGGCGTCGCCCGGGACCGGCTGCTGGGCGCGGTGGTGGGCGGTGCAGCCGACCGGGTGTTCTGGCTGGCGGAGGGGCTGCACGGCGCCCCTGGGGCGGACCTGGCCGCGCTGCGCGCGCTGGCGTCCGCGCGGGACGCGCTGCGGCACGCGCCCGACCTGCTGTCGACCACCCCTGAGACCGCCGCCGAGGCCGCCGCCGCCATCGGGTGCGAGCTGAGTCAGATCTGCAAGTCGCTGATCTTCGCCGCCGACGGGGTGCCGGTGCTGGTGCTCATGGACGGGGCCTCGCGCGTGGACGTGGAACGGGTGCGGGCGGAACTGGGGGCCGGGAAGGTCACCCGGGCCGACGCCGCCGTCGTGCGGGAGACCACCGGGTACGCCATCGGGGGTGTGCCGCCGTTCGGGCACCGTACGCGGACGCGCGTCCTCGCCGACCGGTCGCTGCTCGCGCACGACGTGGTGTGGGCGGCGGCCGGCACGCCGTACACCGTCTTTCCGGTCGAGCCGAAGGAACTCGTCGCCCACGCGGGCGCGACGCTGGTAGACGTGCGCGAGCAGCACGGGTGACGCCGCTGGTCACGGCGGCGGTGCTGCTCGCCGCCGTCACCCACGCCGGCTGGAACGCCCTCGCGCACCGCATCACCGACAAGCTCGTCGGCTTCGCCCTGATCTCCGGCGGCGGGCTGCTCATCGGGCTCGCGACGACCCCCTTCGTGGCGTTCCCGGCCGGGCCCGCCTGGCCGTACCTGCTGGCCTCGGCGGCCGTGCACATCGCCTACTACGCGCTGCTGATGACCTCGTTCCGGCTGGGCGACTTCGGGCAGGCGTACCCCCTCGCGCGCGGCAGCGCCCCGCTCGTCGTCACGCTGTTCGCCGCCGTGTTCGCGCACGAGGTGCCCGGCGCCTGGGCGAGCGCCGGCATCGCCGTGTCCTGCCTGGGGCTCGGCGGGGTCGGGCTGTGGGGGCTGCGCGGGAAGCGGCCCGAGTGGGCGGCGATCGGCGCGGCCCTGGCGACCGGGCTGACGATCGCCGCGTACACGGTCATCGACGGCATGGGGGTACGGGCGTCCCACACGTCCCTCGGCTACATCGCCTGGCTCATGGTCGTCCAGGGGTCGGTCCTGCCCCTGTTCCTCTGCGTTCGCGCGCGCGGCGAGACGGTACGGCTGCTGCGGCCGTACGCCGCCCTGGGCCTCCTCGGCGCCGCCCTGTCCGTCGCCGCGTACGCCCTGGTGCTGTGGGCCCAGACCCGTGCCGCGCTCGCCCCGATCGCCGCCCTGCGCGAGTCGTCCGTGATCGTCGGCGCGGCCATCGGCGCCCTGTTCTTCAAGGAGCGCTTCGGCGCGCCCCGGGTCGCCGCGGCGGCGCTGGTGGTCGTCGGGATCGGGCTGACGCTGCGCGCCGGCTGGCACGGCACTCCGACATGACGGTCCGGGGTGCCGTGGCGCACCCTGGAAGCAGCGACGTTCGGAGGTGGTCGTCATGATGCACACCGCTGTCGGATGGCATGTGGAACTCGAATTCCAGGAGGACGATCAGCACACGCGGGCCGCGGCGCTGGTGCGCTTGCCCGACGGCTCCGAGGTGCGCGGGCACGGCCGGGCCAGCCGGCACCGCGTGGACGCGAACCAGCCCCGGGTCGGCGAGGAGATCGCCGGCGCCCGCGCCCTGAACGAACTGGCGATGCAACTGCTGACCAAGGCCCACGACGAGATCGACGCGGCGTCCGGGCGGACCTCGCACCCGATCAACGTCTGACCCGCGCCGGGCCCCGCCGGGCGCGGCGCGCGGATCAGGCGAGCGCCGTGCGGACCGCCCGGACCAGCGCCTGCGCTCGCGGGTCCGCCGTCACGCTCTGCCGGAAGCCGTTGGTGACGTAGCCGAAGGCGATCCCGGTCTCCGGGTCGGCGAAGCCGAGCGCGCCGCCGCGGCCGGGGTGGCCGAAGGAGCCGGGGGCCAGCAGCGGGGACGCGGCGCCGTGCAGCATGTAGCCGAGGCCGAACCGGGTGCCCACCACCAGCACCCGGTCCGGCCCGGCGGACCGCTCGGCGCGGGCCAGCTCCATGGTGTGCGGGGTGAACAGCCGGGTACCGCCGTCCACCTCGCCGATGAGCGAGGCGTAGAAGCGGGCCAGTCCGTCGGCCGTGGCGATGCCGTTGGAGGCGGGCAGCGCGGCGGCGCGGTAGCCGGGGTCGTTCTCGTCGGGCAGCGGGGTGATCGCGGCGAAGGCGCGGCGGGTCAGCGACTCCGGGTCGGCGTAGGCCTCGGCGACCGCGCGCTTGGGGCGGGTCCGCAGGCCGCCCGCTGTCTCCGGGGCGTCGACGGGGCCGACGCGGCCCACGCGCGCGTGCTGCGACGCGGGGAGGCCCAGCCACAGGTCCGCGCCGGCCGGCCCGGCGATGTGGTCAGCGATCCAGTCGCCGGCCGGGCGGCCGGTGACCCGGCGGAGCAGCTCGCCGGTGAGCCAGCTGTACGTCTGGGCGTGGTAGCCGTGGTCCGTGCCCGGCTCCCACACCGGCGCCTGCGCGGCGACGGCCGCGGCGCCCAGGTCGGGGTCGGCGGCCTCGGCCGGGGTCAGCGGGCGGTCCAGCACGGGCACGCCCGCGCGGTGGGCCAGCAGGTCGCGCACGCGCGTGTGCTCCTTGCCCGCCGCCTTGTACTCCGGCCAGTACGTGCCGACCGGGGCGTCCAGGTCGAGTTCGCCGCGCTGGCTGAGGAGCAGCAGCGCGGCGGCGGCGACGCCCTTGGTGGCGGAGCGCACGATCTGCGCGGTGCCGGGCTGCCACGGAGCCGTACCGTCCACGTCCGCGGTGCCGGCCCACAGGTCCACGACCCGGTGCCCGTCGCGGTAGACGGCGACGGCCGCGCCGCGCTCGCCGAGCAGCGCGAAGTTCGCGGCGAACGCCTCCCTGACCGGCTCGAAGCCCTCGGCCACCGTGCCGTTCACGTCCACGTCCACGTCCGCCGTCCCTTCCGATCGCCTGCGACAGTGGGTGCAACAAGCGCCGCGGGCCTGCGATTCCTCGGTGGGATCAGCCCAGCAGAATCGTTACGTCGATGTTGCCGCGGGTCGCGTTCGAGTACGGGCACACCGCGTGCGCCGCGTCCACCAGCCGGGCCGCCACCTCCGCGTCCAGCACCGGCAGGGAGACGCTGAGGGCGACCGCGAGGCCGTAGCCGCGGTGCTTGTTGGGGCCGATGCCGACCTTCGCGGCCACCGTGGAGCCGGTCAGGTCGTAGCCCTCACGCTGGCCGACCAGGGTCAGCGCGTTGTGGAAGCAGGAGCTGTAGCCGGCCGCGAAGAGCTGCTCCGGGTTGGTGCCGTCGCCGTCGCCGCCCAGCTCCGGCGGCATCGCGACCCTCAGCGCGATCCGGCCGTCCTGGCTGGTCACATAGCCGTCCCGGCCGCCGTGGGCGGTGGCCTCGGCGACGTACACGATCTTCGTCGGACGGGTGTCGACAGCGGTGCCCTCGGTCATGGCCGGCCTCCCCCGGAACAAGTGGCGCACAAGTACATCGTGCACAAGGTACTGGCCGGTAGGTCAGGGTCCGCCGCCAGGGGGGCGCAACCGCCGGTAACGCGGGATCAGTGCCGGTCGGCCGCCGCGTCGGCGCGCTCCGTGAGCTGCCACAACGCCTCGCGCAACCGCGCGGCCTCCGGCCCGCCGAGCCCCGTGCTGGTGAGCAGGGTGCCGGGCACGCGCGCCGCGCGCTCCCTGAGTTCCTCACCGCGCCCGGTGCACGTGACGAGCACCGAGCGCTCGTCACCCGGCGCGCGCTCCCTGCGCACCAGACCCGCCCCCTCCAGCCGCTTCAGCAACGGCGAGACGGTGCCGTAGTCCAGCCGCAGCGCCGCCGCCAGCTCCTTCACGCTGGTCTCCCCGCGCTCCCACAGCACCAGCAGCACCAGGTACTGCGGATAGGTCAGCCCGAGGTCGTCCAGCAGCGGACGGTACGCGGCGGTCACCGCGCGCTGTGCCGCGTACAGCGCGAAGCACAGCTGGTCGTCCAGCAGCAGCGAGCCCTCGGCGGCCGGGTCCTCGTTCGTCACGCGCCCATTGTCACGGACTTCGGGTCGAAGCCGAACGGCAGCTCCAGCCGGTGCGCCCGCATCAGCTCCGGGTCGGACAGCAGCGCGCCGGTCGGGCCGTCCGCCACGATCACGCCGTCGCTGAGGACGAGGGAGCGCGGGCACAGCTCCAGGGCGTACGGCAGGTCGTGCGTGACCATGAGGACCGTGACGTCCAGGGAGCGCAGGATGTCGGCGAGTTCCCGGCGGGAGGCCGGGTCCAGGTTGGAGGACGGCTCGTCCAGGACGAGGATCTCCGGCTCCATGGCGAGCACGGTGGCCACCGCGACCCGGCGGCGCTGCCCGAAGGACAGGTGGTGCGGCGGCCGGTCGGCGAAGTCCTGCATCCCGACCCGCTCCAGCGCGGTGCGCACCCGCTCCTCCAGCGCGGCGCCCTTGATCCCGGCGGCGGCCGGCCCGAACGCCACGTCCTCCCGCACGGTCGGCATGAACAGCTGGTCGTCCGGATCCTGGAAGACGATGCCGACCTTCTGCCGGATCTCGGCCATGTGCCGCGGGCCGACCGGCAGCCCGGCCACCGTCACCGTGCCGGTGCCGCCGCTCAGGATGCCGTTCAGGTGCAGCACCAGGGTGGTCTTGCCGGCGCCGTTGGGGCCGAGCAGGGCCACCCGCTCGCCGCGCGCGAGGGAGAAGTCCACACCGAACAGGGCCTGGTGCCCGTCCGGGTAGGCGAAGGCGAGGCCGGAGACCTCCAGCGAAGCGGGTACGGCGTTCGTCACGGCATCCATCACAGCATCCATCCCAGCAGGCAGACGACGAGGGCGGCACAGGGCAGGGCGAGGGCGTGCCGCCACTGCGCGCCGGACGCGGTCACCTCGTCGATGACCGGCATCGTGCCGGCGTACCCCCGGCTCACCATGGCCAGGTGCACCCGCTCCCCGCGCTCGTAGGAGCGGATGAACAGCGCGCCGGCGGACTTGGCGAGCACGCCCCAGTGCCGTACGCCCTTCGCCTCGAAGCCGCGCGACTCCCGGGCGATCCGCATCCGGCGCATCTCGTCGGTGATGACGTCGCCGTAGCGGATCATGAAGGACGCGATCTGCACGAGCAGCGGCGGCAGCTTCAGCCGCTGGAGCCCGAGCAGCAGCTCGCGCAGCTCGGTGGTGGCGGCCAGCAGCACCGAGGTGGCGACGCCGAGGGTGCCCTTGGCGAGCACGTTCCAGGCGCCCCACAGCCCGTTCACGCTGAGCGAGAGCCCGAGGACGTGCACCCGCTCGCCCTCCGCCACGAACGGCATGAGCACCGCGAACGCGACGAACGGCACCTCGATCAGCAGCCGCCTGAGCAGGAAACCGGCGGGCACGCGCGCGTGGTACGCGACCGAGGCCAGCAGCACGGCGTACACCCCGAACGCCCACATCGCCTCGCGCGGGGTCGACACGACGACCAGCACGAACAGGAAGGCGGCGGCGAGCTTGGTGTGCGGCGGCAGGCCGTGCACGGGCGAGTGCCCGTGCCGGTAGAGCCGGTGCGCTCCCCCACGCTCGGCTGCGCTCGCGCGGGAGGTACCCCCATCTGCTCCCACGTCAGACCTGGGTGTTCACGGGGGAGACGTCGTCGCTGCGGCGCCGGCGCAGCGCCCAGAACACCGCGCTGCCCGCGACGACCGTGACGCCGACGCCGATCACGCCGGCCAGGCCGCCGGACAGCCGGGCGTCCGCGATGTCCTTGACGCCGTAGTCGGCCAGCGGGGAGTCGGCCGTGGCGTGCTCCTTCGCCTTCTTGTCGATCCCCTTGTCGTGGGCGACCTTCTCCAGGCCGTCGGGGTTCGCGGAGGCGTAGAAGCTGACGAAGCCGGCCAGGACCAGGGAGGTGACCAGGCCGGTCACCCACAGCGTGCGCCGCGAGGTGCGCGCGGCCACGGGCGTCGTGACGGGCGCCGGGGCGTCCACCAGGTCGCCGTTCACCCGCAGCTGGAGCCGCTGCCGCAGGCCGCGCGCGCCGTACACCAGGTCCGGGCGCACGGCGATGACGGCACCGACCGTGAGCGCGGTGATGACCGCCTCGCCGATGCCGATCAGCACATGCACGCCGACCATCGCGGTCGCGACCTTCCCGATGGAGACGTCGGTGGTACCGCCGACCGCGTACAGCAGCGTGAAGGCGATCGCGGCGGCCGGCACGGAGACCAGCGCGGCGACGAAGGAGGCGACGGTCACCGAGCGCCGCTTGCGGGGCAGCACGGCGAGCAGGCCGCGGAAGACGGCGTACGAGACGACCGTGGTGACGATCGCCATGTCGGTGATGTTCACACCGAGCGCGGTCAGACCGCCGTCGGCGAACAGCACACCCTGCATGAGCAGCACGACCGACACGCACAGCACGGCTGTGTAGGGGCCGACGAGTATCGCGGCCAGGGCCCCTCCCAGAAGGTGACCGCTGGTGCCGGCCGCGACCGGGAAGTTGAGCATCTGTACGGCGAAGATGAACGCCGCCACCAGACCGGCCAGCGGGGCCGTCCGCTCGTCGAGTTCGCGGCGGGCGCCGCGCAGGCTCACCGCGAGGGCGCCGGCAGCGACCACTCCGGTGACCGCGGAGGTGGGGGCGTCGATGAATCCGTCAGGTACATGCACCAGACGATTTTAGGCCCTTGTTGCGAACCCTTTGCAAGAGAGACGAAGTCTCGTCTCTCACCGGGGCGCAGACAGGAAAATGTGCGACTCTTGATGGAAAGCGGATGCACAGCTTTCACATAGGTCACGGTGCGTGAGAGGGCGGTCCGATGTCTGTAGTCGAGCAGTACGCGCGCGCTCATATCGTCACGGACGAGGAGGACCCGGGGGCCGTGCCCGTCGTGTTGCGGTACGACCCCGACAGTGATCCCCGCTCGGTCCGGGTCGGCCTGCCCGGACCGCACGAGTGGACCTTCTCCCGCTCGCTCCTGGAGCGGGGGCTGCGGACGCCGGCCGAGAGCGGCGACGTCCGGGTGTGGCCCTGCGGGCGGGTGCAGGCCGTGGTCGAGTTCCACACCGACCACGGCGTCGAAGTGGTGCAGTTCGAGTCGAAGACCCTGCTCCGCTTCCTGCGCCGGACGTACACCGCGGACCCCGTGCGGAACTGATCAGCTCCCGAGCTTCAGCAGCTTCGCCACGATCGGTCCGGCCGTGTCGCCGCCGTGCCCGCCGGCCTGGACCACGCCGGCGGCGGCGAGGTCGCCCTTGTAGGCGGTGAACCAGCCGTTCGGCTTCTTCTGCCCGTCGACCTCCGCCGAGCCGGTCTTCGCCCCGGAGTCCGAGCCGAGCCCCGCCATCGCCTCGGCCGCCGTGCCGTACGCGGCCGTGTACCGCATCAGCTCGCGCAGCTGGGACACCGTCCTGGCCGACATGGTGCGGGGGGCGGTGGCCAGCGTGCGGTGGTCCACGGACGGGGACACCAGGTACGGCTGGCGGAAGGTGCCGGACTGCACGGTCGCCGCGACCGAGGCCATGTTCAGCGGGTTCATGCGCACCCCGCCCTGCCCGATCAGCGAGGCCGCCATCTGCGCCGCCGACTGCACCGGAACCGAGCCGTCGAAGGTGGGCACGCCGATCGACCAGTTGTTCATGGACAGCCCGAAGACCTGCTGGGCCTGCTTGGTCAGGTCGTCGTTCCTCAGCTTCTTCGCCTGGCTGATGAAGGCGGTGTTGCAGGACCGGGCGAAGCTCGCCTTGAACGTGCCGCCCTTGATCTGGAAGTCGTCGTCGTTGTGGAACTTCCAGCCGCCGTAGGTGAACGTCTTCGGGCAGGGGTGCGGCTTGTCCGCCGCGGCCAGGCCCTTCTCGATCAGCAGCGACGACGTGATGACCTTCATCGTGGAGCCCGGCGCGAGGGAGCCCTGGAAGGCGGTGTTGAAGCCGTGCCCGCTGTTGGCGACCGCGAGGATCTCCCCGGTCGAGGGCCGCAGCACGACCACCGAGGCCCGTGCGCGCTTGTCCACCTGCTGCTCGGCCGCCGCCTGGAGCGCGGGGCTGAGCGTCGTCTTCACCGTGCCCGGCGTGCCCTTGCTCAGCTCCACCAGCGTCTTGTCGGACTGCTTGGCGGCCTTGGCGGCCTTGCCCCGCACCACGCGCAGCTCGACGCCCGCCGAGCCGCCCGCCTCCTTGCCGTACTTCTCCCGCAGCCCGTCCAGCACCGTGCCCAGGGACGGGTACTCGGCGGCCGTCAGCTCGCCGCCGTCCCGGTCCAGGGCCTTGACCGGCGGGGTGCCGGACTCGCCGGTCACCAGCCTGTCGCCGTCCCTGAGGTCGGGGTGGAGCACCGCGGAGTGCCAGTCGACCAGCGGCTCGCCGTCGCTCGTCCGGCGCACCACGGTCAGCGAACTGCCGTACGTGAGCGGCTTGCTGAGCTTGCGGTAGGCCACCGTCGCCTTGACGGAGAACGGCACCGTGGCGCCCTTGGCCTTGCCCGGGGTGAGCTTGACGTCCTTCAGGCGGGCGTCCTTGGCGTAGCCGGTGAGCAGCTTGCCGGCCGCGGACGGGTCGTCGGTGGCGGCTGCCGCCTCGGTGACCCGGCCCTGCTGCCAGGCGGTCAGGAAGCGGGCGGAGGCCGTGCGGACCTCGGCCGCGGTGAGCGGGCCGGTCCGCACCGTCCGGTGGCCGGCCGTGGTGTCGGTGCGCTCGTCGGCCGCGGCCCCGCCGTACAGCGCGTAGACGCCGAACCCGGCACCGCCGACCACCACGGCGATCATCCCGCCGAGCACGGCGGGGCGGGTCTTCCGTCGTTCGGCGACGCGCCTTCTCTTGCCCACAGCCTCAGTTCCTCCGCACCTTTCCCCAGGGTCCCCGCACGCCCTCACATTCCCCAACGACGGCATTCACCTTAAAGTCCCCGCCTTCACGGGTGATCTCAGCGGGCGATCCGTAGCACGCTTGCGACAATCGGCCCGGCCGCGTCGACGCCGTGCCCGCCGTCCTGGACCATGGCCGCCGCGGCCACGTCGTCGCGGTACCCGGTGAACCAACTGTCCGGCCGGGCCTCCCCGTCGACCTCCGCGGACCCGGTCTTCGCGCCGACGTCCCCGCTCATCCGGCCCATCACGCCCGCCGCGGTGCCGCTGCGCGCGGTGCGGTTCATCAGGGCGCGCAGCTGCCGGACCGTGCCCGACGACAGCCCGCGCGCGCGTGCCGGTTCCCGGCCGTCCAGCTTCAGCGGCACGATCAGCGGCTGGCGGAAGGTGCCGGTCTTCGCGGTCGCCGTGACGGACGCCATGTTCAGCGGGCTCATCTGCACCTGGCCCTGGCCGATCAGGTTGGCCGCGGTGTCCGGGCCGCCGGAGGCGGGGACCCGGCCGTCGAAGGTCGGCACGCCGACCTGCCAGTCGTTCCGCCCGAGCCCGAACCGGTCCTGCGCCTCCCGGGTAAGGGAGTCGGTCTTCACCTCGTCCGCGAACTTCACGAACGCCGTGTTGCAGGAGCGGGCGAAGCTGTCGGCGAGGGTGGCGTCCTCGTTCGGCTCCAGGCCCTTGAGGTTGTGGAAGGTCTGGCTCTCCGAGACGGCCGACGGCGGACAGGGCGCCGGTCCGTTCGCCGTGGTCAGGCCGTTGTCGATGAGGGTCGCCGCGCTGATGATCTTCATGGTGGAGCCGGGGGCGCGGGTGCCGAGGAGGGCCGCGTCGAAGCCGTCCCTGCGGTTGTTGGCGACGGCCAGGATCTCGCCGGTGCTCGGCTTGAGGGCCACGACGGAGGACTCGGGGTACGCGGCCACGGCCGCCTCGGCCGCCGCCTGCGCGCTCGCGCTGAGCGTCGTGGGGAGCTTGCCCGGCCTGCCCTTGGCCAGGGTGAGCAGCGGGGTGTCCGCGGCCTGGCTGCCGTCCGCCGCCGCCTGACGGCGGATCACCAGTTCCACGCCGGCCCGGCCGCCGGCCTTGTCGCCGTACCGTCTGCGCAGCTCGTCCAGGATCGGCCCGAGGGACGGGTACGTCACCCGGGTGAGCACCTTCCCGTCGCGGTCCACGGCCTCGATCTCCGGCGCGGCGGACGTGCCGGTGGTGAGCGTGTCGCCCTTGCGCAGGCGGGGGTGGACGACGGAGGGCTGCCAGTCGACCAGGGCGCGGTGCGAGGTCTCGCCGCGTACGACGGTCAGCCGGCTGCGGTAGGAGAGCGGCCGGGAGACGCCGTCGTACGACACCGTCGCCCTCACCGTGAAAGGCACCGTGTCGCCGGTGGCCCTGCCGGGCGTGATCCGCACCTTGCCGATGTGCGCGTCGCCGGCGTAGGCCGACAGCAACTCCTGTGCCGCCTGCGGATAGTTCGTCCAGGAGGCCGCGGACACCGCGTCGCCCTTCTCCCAGGCGGCGAAGAACGCGCCGGTCGTCTCCTTCACCTCGGAGCCGGTGGGCGGACCGGTCCGCTCGGGCGCCGCCGCCCCCGTGCCGCCGTCGCCGTTCAGCGCGGACGCGAAGGTGTAGACCCCGTAGCCGGCCCCACCCAGCATCGCGGCGCACACGCCGCCGACGACGACCGCTTTGACCCCGTTGCGCATGGCGCGGATCCCCTCCCGGTTCGACCTGTTGAACGTGTTCAAAACAGGTGCAGAGAGCACTGTAAGCGGTTGCGGCGCGGATGTGACCGGAGTTGCCGATTGTTGTCCGAACGGAGACGTTGCCGTGCGCGGATGATCACCGGCTGTGGCGGTCCCCGCGGTGCGCCGTGGCGAAGCCTGGCGAACCGTTGCGCGCGGTCGAGCGGTGCCCTGGCGCACCGGTATGTTGCGGGACGTCCGGTCGTGTCCCTCCGTCAACGCCTGCTCACTCGGGGCGGGTTGGCCTCAGGGCCGAGCAGAAGGGAGACCGGACCGGATGGTGAGAGCGACGAGACGGGAACCGTGCCGAGGGCGGCACCGCCGCACCGACTGGGTGCAGCTGGCGGCACTCTTCCTGACCGCGGTCACCGCCATCGCGGGATGCGTCGAACGCCTCTTGTGACGCACGGGAGGTGAGCCCGGCCGATGCATGGACGGCCGGACCCACCCCGCCCCGCGCACCGGCCCGGCTCCGGGGGGCCGCCCGGAGCCGGGCCTCGGTGCGTGTGCGGGGACGAGGTAAGCGCACCCTGGCCGGACGCTCAAGGGTCCGCCGGCGATCCCCGGCGACTTGCCCGTTTTTGCCGGTGGCTTTTCGAATTGCGTTCGAGTGGCGTATCCGGGTGGCGAATCGCGAAGCCCCAGGCAGGGCGGGCAGCGGGGTGGCGAAACCTGGCGTGTGGGCCTCTGCGTCCCACCGGGCGCTCGGACTCGAGTCGCTCACCCTCCCCGGATGGCCTACGTTGGGGATGGACCGTCCCCTCGGACGTTGGCCCCCAGGTCTGCATGGAGTGGAGCGCCGCCATGGGAAATTCCCGGTCCTGCCCAGGAAGAGGAACGTCCCGGCTCGTTCTGGTGATCGCGCTGCTCGCCGGGCTCTGCCTGTGGGCGCCCGCCCCGGCTGATGCCCAGGACGACGGCGCCAGTATCTACAACCAGAGTTCCGGGCTGGCGGTGGACGTCACCGCCGCGGGGACGGCCAATGGCCAGGCGATCGTCCTGTGGCCGCACAACGGCGCAGCGCAGAACCAGCAGTTCCGCTTCGTCGCCGTGCAGGGCGGGTACAAGATCGTGGCACGTCATTCGGGCAAGTGCCTGGACGTCTCGGGCTTCTCCAAGGCCGACGGGGCGCAGGTCTTCCAATGGGACTGCCACGGCGGCGCCAACCAGCTCTGGGAGTTCGTGGACATCGGCGATCCCAAGTCGTGTCCGCCCTCCGGCGGTTGCCCCGAGAACGTGGTGGGATACCTGATCGTCTCCAAGCACAGCGGCAAGTGCCTCGACTCGGGCAACTCCGCATTCCCCAGTCCGCCCCGGATGGGCGCCGGCCTCCAGCAATGGGGGTGCGCGCGGAACACCGGTGACCCCTGGTGGGTCAACCAGGCATGGCGGACCGGCGACGAACCGGTGCGGCTGCCGCCGTTGCCCGCCGACGCCAAACACCTGGTCGACCAGGTCGTCCAGGAACGCCTGGGCAGGTGCGCCGATCCCAGCGTGCGCATCGACCCCCGGCTCAGCGAGGTGGCGCGCAAGCACAGCGCCGACCTGGCCGCCCACTACGCGCAACTCATCGACGCGTACGCCAGGAACGACTCCAGGCGGGGACACATAGGCTCGGACGGCACCATGCCGGCGGACCGCGTCAGAGCGGCCGACTTCACCCCCGCGCAGCGCGCAGAGAACTGGAGCTACGGCACGAACCAGACGTACGCCCAGGCGATGTACAGGTGGGTGTACGACGACGCGGCATCCAACTTCGGGCACCGCGACGCCATCCGCGACTGCACCTACCGGGTCATCGGGGTCGGCAGGGCCGACGGCCACAACTCCCGTGTCTACTGGACCCAGAACTTCGCCCGCTAGACCCAGGTGTCCAGCCACATCCGCGACCGCCAGCTGTCGATCGGGATGGCCTGGCCCGTGTACAGGGGCCAGAAGTAGATGAAGTTCCAGGCGATCAGCAGGACCAGGACCCCCGCCGCCGTCGCGCCGATCACCCGGCGGGTGTCACTGGAGCGTGGTGGGCCCACGATCGCGCCGATCATCATCGCCACCGCCAGGCACAGGAACGGCAGGAAGACGACCGCGTAGAAGAGGAAGATCGTCCGCTCCTGGTAGAAGAACCACGGGGCCCAGCCCGCCGCGATGCCGCAGGCGACCGCGCCGGCCCGCCAGTCGCGGCGGAACGCCCAGCGCCACAGCACGTAGCCGATCGCGAAGCAGGCCGCCCACCACAGCAGCGGCGTGCCGATCGCCAGCACCTCGCGCGCGCACTTCTCGCCCGCGTCCACCGGGCAGCCGTCGGAGCCGGGGGAGGGGGACTCGTAGAAGTACGACACCGGGCGGCCCAGCACGATCCAGCTCCACGGGTTGGACTGGTACGTGTGCGGCTGGTCGAGGTTGACGTGGAACTTGTACACCTCGTGCTCGTAGTGCCACAGGCTGCGCAGCCAGTCCGGCAGGAACGACCACGTGCCGCCCTTGCCGTCGGTCGCCGCCCAGTTGCGGTAGTAGCCGCCCGTGCCGTCGGTGGGGGAGAGGATCCAGCCGGTCCAGGAGGCCACGTAGACCACCAGCGCCACCGGGACCGTCGCCACGAACGCGGCACCCGTGTCGTACTTGAGGACCGCGAGGTACGGGTGGCGGGCGCCGGCCACCTTGCGGGTGCCGATGTCCCACAGGACCGTCATCACACAGAAGGCGGCCAGGACGTACAGGCCGCTCCACTTCGTGCCCACGGCCAGGCCCAGCATCACGCCGGCCCCCCAGCGCCACGGGCGCCAGCCGAAGCGGAAGGCGTCCGCGACCCGCCCGTCCGGCCGTACCCGCCCGTCCGGGCCCGCCGGCAGCGCGGCGGCCAGTCTCTCCCGCGCCCGGTCCCGGTCCACGACCAGACAGCCGAACGCGGCCACCACGAAGAACATCAGCACGCCGTCGAGGAGCGAGGTCCGGCTCATCACGAAGTGCAGGCCGTCCACCGCCATCAGCGTGCCCGCCAGGCAGCCCAGGAACGTCGAGCGGAACATCCGGCGGCCGATCCGGCACACCAGCAGCACGCTCAGCGTGCCGAGCAGCGCCGTCATGAACCGCCAGCCGAACGGATCGAACCCGAAGACCAGCTCGCCGACCCCGATGACGTACTTGCCGACCGGCGGGTGCACCACGTACGCCGGGTCCGTCGGGAGCGCCAGCTGTCCGTGCTGCTGGAGCACCATGTCGTTGGCGTTCTTGCCGTACTGGTCCCAGCTGACCTCGAAACCGCGGTGGACGAGCGCCCACGCGTCCTTGGCGTAGTACGTCTCGTCGAATATCACCGCGCGCGGGCTGCCCAGGTTCCAGAACCGCAGCACG
Source organism: Streptomyces tricolor (assembly GCF_002155905.1). Taxonomy (GTDB): domain Bacteria; phylum Actinomycetota; class Actinomycetes; order Streptomycetales; family Streptomycetaceae; genus Streptomyces; species Streptomyces tricolor. The sequence goes on from NZ_MUMF01000297.1 coordinate 19,742, forward strand.
CCCGCGAGCAGCGTCACCAGCAGCGGCCCGCCCCAGCCCGACCAGCGGGTGAGCCGCTCGGCGAGCAGCGGCGGCACGCCGAGCGCCCGCCACAGCCGGGGGCTCGGCTCGGTGTACGGCGGCACCAGCCGGTCGCGTACGTCGCCCGCGGGGGCGTCCGTGGCCGGCGCGTAGCCGAATCGGCGCAGCCGCTGCTGCCACGACGGCCGCTGGTCGTGCGGTGCCTGGCCCTGCCGGAGGTCCATGGAGGACGCGGTACTGGTCACCGCGCCATCGTAGGGAACCGTGCTGTGCGAGTCCCGTGCATGCGCGGTACCGGTCCGGAGACGGCCGGCCTCCTCCGCGTCCCGCGGCGGGCGGCGGCCCTGGGAGGATGGGGGTGTGACTGGAACCCTTGTCCTGGCAGGTACCCCCATCGGTGACATCGCGGACGCGCCGCCCCGGCTGGCCGAGGAGCTGGCCGGAGCCGACGTGGTCGCCGCCGAGGACACCCGGCGGCTGCGCCGGCTCACCCAGGCGCTGGGCGTCACCCCCAAGGGGCGCGTCGTGTCGTACTTCGAGGGCAACGAGTCCGCCCGTACGCCCGAGCTGGTCCAGGAGCTGGTCGGCGGCGCGCGCGTGCTGCTGGTGACCGACGCCGGCATGCCCTCCGTCTCCGACCCCGGCTACCGGCTGGTCGCCGCCGCCGTGGAGCAGGACATCCGGGTCACCGCCGTACCCGGGCCGTCCGCCGTGCTCACCGCGCTCGCCCTGTCCGGGCTGCCCGTCGACCGGTTCTGCTTCGAGGGCTTCCTGCCCCGCAAGGCCGGCGAACGGCTGTCCCGGCTGCGCGAGGTCGAGGCCGAGCGGCGCACCCTCGTCTACTTCGAGGCCCCGCACCGGCTCGACGACACCCTCGCCGCGATGGCCGAGGTCTTCGGCGCGGACCGGCGCGCCGCCGTCTGCCGGGAGCTGACCAAGACGTACGAGGAGGTACGGCGCGGTCCGCTGGCCCAGCTGGCGCGGTGGGCCGCCGAGGGCGTGCGCGGGGAGATCACCGTCGTGGTCGAGGGCGCGCCCGAGACCGGGCCCGAGGAACTCGACGCCGCGGAGCTGGTGCGCCGGGTACGGGTGCGGGAGGAGGCCGGCGAGCGGCGCAAGGAGGCGATCGCGGCGGTGGCGGTGGAGGCGGGGCTGCCGAAGCGGGTGGTCTTCGACGCCGTGGTCGCCGCGAAGCGTGGGGGTGAGTGACGGGGGCCTGCCCCGGTAACGCCGTGGCGCTGCCCCATGGGCAGGCAAAGGGCCGGCGTCGTCGGCAAAGCACAGCCGTCCCGTACGCGCCTGTTCGGCAAGCGATGTCCAAATCGGCTCCAACACTCGACAGGCCTGATGCATTCGCCCGGGCGGAGGCGTCCACTGGGCGCAGGGACGCACCCGTCCACGAGGGACGGACCCGGGCGACAGGGAGCCGGCATGAGTGACACAGCAGGGCGGACCGGCCTGCGCGGTACGGCCAGGGCCGTCGGGCACGAGTCGTACGCGTTCGCCTGCATGCGCTGCGGGCACGGCTGGGAGCAGTCGTACGAGATAGAGCACCACACGGACGCCCGGGGGGAGGAGTTCGTGCTGTACGTGGCCGACGGCCGGGTCGTGCCGTCGCCGCTGAGCCGGCCGGCCTGCCAGAACTGCGACGGCCACGTCGTGCGGATCATGCGCGCGGGCCAGGTCTCCTCGGTGCGCGGCGCGGCCGAGCGGCGGCACCGGGTGCCGCCGGCCGGCCCCGTCGAGGTGCCGCGGGTGCCGGGGCCGGCCGCACCGGCCGGGAAACCGCACCACTGGCACCTGTCCGACCTGCTGCACATGTTCCAGCGCCGGGCGGGCTGAGCCGGTCGGCGGACCGCGGGGGCGGCCCCCTTTCGTAGGATCGGGGCATGCCCTCGAACGCCGGCCCCCGCTCCAAGGACGACGACAAGAAGGCGGCCCCGCCGCTCCCGGCACCCCTCCAGGTGCCCGTCGCCGACTCCCACACCCACCTCGACATGCAGTCCGGCACGGTCGAGGAGGGCCTGGCGAAGGCCGCCGCGGTGGGTGTGACGACCGTCGTCCAGGTCGGCTGCGACATCAAGGGCTCGCAGTGGGCCGCCGAGATCGCCGCCGCCCACGACAGCGTCCACGCCGCCGTCGCCCTGCACCCCAACGAGGCCCCGCGCATCGTGCACGGCGACCCCGACGGCTGGTCCCGGCAGGGCGCCCGGGCGGCCGGCGGCGACGCGGCGCTGGACGAGGCCCTCGCCGAGATCGACCGGCTGGCCGCGCTGGAGCAGGTCAAGGGCGTCGGCGAGACCGGCCTCGACTACTTCCGCACCGGCCCCGAGGGCAAGGCCGCCCAGGAGCGGTCCTTCCGCGCCCACATCGAGATCGCCAAGCGGCACGGCAAGGCGCTGGTCATCCACGACCGCGACGCGCACGCCGACGTCCTGCGCGTCCTGAAGGAGGAGGGCGCCCCCGAGCGCACCGTCTTCCACTGCTACTCCGGCGACGCCGAGATGGCCGCCGTCTGCGCCCGCGAGGGCTACTACATGTCCTTCGCCGGCAACGTCACCTTCAAGAACGCCCAGAACCTGAGGGACGCCCTCGCCGTCGCCCCGCTGGAGCTGGTCCTCGTGGAGACCGACGCCCCCTTCCTCACCCCCGCGCCGTACCGCGGACGGCCCAACGCCCCGTATCTCGTCCCGGTCACCGTCCGGGCGATGGCCGCCGTGCGCGGCATCGACGAGGACGCGCTGGCGACGGCCCTGGGTGCCAACACGGCCCGCGCCTTCGGCTACTGATCACCCGTTCGAGGCGCGACAGTCCGTAGTCGAGTCGCTTTGGAGAGTGACCGCCGCTCCGCTAGGTTCTGGGGGCCCGATCCGGACCCCTCTGGCTCTCTGGAGCGTGTCGGCGTGAGCAAGTCGCAGTTCGAGACGCACGACGACGTCGGCCACGACGCCTCCGTGCACACCGCGAAGACGCTGCCGTACGGCGGCAGGTACAAGGACACCTACCGGCCCGCCTACGAGGCCGAGGCGTACTTCGTCACCGAGCCGGCGCCACCGCTGCCGCGGCAGGCGACGCCCGCGCCGGTGCTGCCCGAGGCCGGAGCGCCGCCCGAGGAGAGGGAGGCGCCCGAGGAGACGGAGGCGCCCGGGGAGGCCGAGGCGTCCGCGGAGAGCGGCGGGCGGGCCGCACGCCGCCGCAGGACGCGCTGCGCCGAGCGCCCGGAGTCCCCCATGCGCCGGCTGCTGCCGCAGGCGCTGGTCGTGGCCTTCCTGGCCGGCGGCACCACCGCCTTCGTCGCCAAGGACAAGGCGATCGAACTGAACGTCGACGGCAAACAGCGCACCCTGCACACCTTCGCCGACGACGTGGGCGAACTGCTCGTCGAGGAGGGCGTGCGCGTAGGGGCGCACGACGTGATCGCGCCCGCCCCCGGCACGGCCCTCGCCAGCGGCGACGAGGTCGCGGTGCGGTACGGGCGCCCCGTACGGCTCACCCTGGACGGCCGGCGGCACCAGGTGTGGACGACGGCGCACACGGTGGAGGGCGCGCTGCACGAACTCGGGGTGCGCGCCGAGGGCGCCTACCTGTCGGCCTCGCGCTCCCAGCGCATCGGACGCGCCGGGCTCGCGCTCGACGTGCGCACCGAGCGGGCGGTCACGGTCATGGCGGACGGCCGGACCCGCACCGTCCGCACCAACGCGGCCACCGTCCGGGAGGCGGTCGAGGAGGCCGGGATCACCCTGCGCGGCCAGGACACCACCTCCGTCCCGCCGGACAGCTTCCCGCGCGACGGGCAGACGGTGACCGTGCTGCGGGTGACCGGCACCCACGAGGTCCACGAGGAGCACATCCCGTTCCTGGTCGAGCGGACCGAGGACCCCTCGCTCTTCACGGGCACCGAGGTCGTCTCGCAGCCCGGGCAGTTCGGCCTGCGGCGCACCACCTACCTGGTACGCACCGTCAACGGCGTCCGGCAGAGACCGCGCCGGGAGAAGACCGAGCTGGTGCGCAGCCCGCGCAAGCAGGTGGTGCGGGTGGGCACCAAGCCGCGGCCCGACTCCGTGCACGGCGCCGACCACCTGAACTGGCGTGCGCTCGCCCTGTGCGAGTCCGGCGGCCGGCCGGACGCGGTCGACCCTTCCGGCACGTACGGCGGGCTGTACCAGTTCGACACCCGCACCTGGCACAGCCTCGGCGGCAAGGGCCGCCCCCAGGACGCCTCGGCGGAGGAGCAGACGTACCGCGCGAAGAAGCTGTACGTACGGCGCGGGGCGAGCCCCTGGCCGCATTGCGGGGCCCGGCTGACGGGGTAGCGGAGCGCCGCAGGAGGTGCGCGCCGTTCCCCGGTGGCAGTGCGTCGTGGCCGGTCGCTCCCCCGACGTCTCGGCTCCGGGCGCCGCATACCGATGACGGCCCCGCGCCCCTCCGGGGGCACCACCCGCATGGGCACCTGGCAAGCCGCCTCCTTCCACCCCCGTACCCTTGTCCCCGTGAGCAGCCCCACCCCCGAAGCCCTCCTCGGTCCGGCCGACGTCCGCGAACTCGCGGCAGCGCTCGGTGTCCGCCCCACCAAGCAGCGCGGCCAGAACTTCGTGATCGACGCCAACACGGTCCGCCGGATCGTCCGGACCGCCGAGGTCCGCCCCGACGACGTCGTCGTCGAGGTCGGCCCCGGCCTCGGCTCGCTC
>NZ_MUMF01000298.1 GCF_002155905.1 Streptomyces tricolor
GCCCTCGCCGTACCCGCCGAACCGGCCCACCGGTCCCGCTGCGCGCCCGTCGGCGACGAGCCGGAAGAAGGCGTCGAAGACGTCGCCGCCGGGCGCGCAGCGGGACCGGTGGGCCGGTTCGGCGGGTACGGCGAGGGCCGTGCGGCGTACCGCCGGGGCGGGGTGGGCCCGGCGGGCCGCGCCGGCGAGCACGCGGGCGATGTCCTTCGGCTGCCGGTCGTTGGTCAACAGGCCGAGGGAGTACTCCAGTTCGGGGAAGTCGGCGAGGGCGCGCGGGACGTCGTGGGAGCACCACCAGGTGATCCCCCACAGGTCCGGGCAGTCCAGGGCGTTCGTGATCGTCGCCTCGGCGAAGGCGGCGGCGTGCTCGGCGGGCACCAGCGGCGCGGGCGCGCCGACCTCCTGGAGCCACACCGGCCGGTGCGGCTCGTCCGCCCACGCCTTGCTCAGCTCGACCAAGTAGGCCGCGTGGTGCTCGGCGGGCACGGAGGTGCGGCCGTGCCGCTGGGCGGTGCCGTTGAACACCCAGGAGTGGACGGCGGTGACGCCTCCGTACCGGGCTGCCTGGGCCGGGGTGAAGGGCTGGTCGTGCTGGTACCAGGTGGCGTCGTACTCGGCATGCAGGTGGAGCCGGCCGGGGGCGCCCTCCTCGCAGGCGGCGAGCATGCGTGCCAGCCAGGAGTCGATCTCCTCCGGGGTGGCACGGTCGGGGTCGGGGTGAGGGCCGGCGGCGAACTGGTTGACCTCGTTGCCGACGGTCATGCCGAGGAAGTTCGGCCGGTCGGCGAGGGCGGCGGCGAGGGTGCGCAGGTAGGCGGCCTGGCCGTCGGTGACGTCCGGGTCGGTGAAGAGGTTGCGGCGGTGCCAGGTGCGGGTCCAGGCGGGCAGGAAGTCGAAACTGCTCAAGTGTCCTTGCAGCCCGTCGACGTTGACGTCCAGGCCGCGTTCGGCGGCGGCGTCGGCGAGGGCCACCAGCTGGTCGACGGCGCGGGGGCGGATCAGGGTGCGGTTGGGCTGGAAGTACGGCCACAGCGGGAAGACCCGGATGTGGTCGAGGCCGAGCGCGGCGATCGCGTCGAGGTCGGCGCGCACGGAGTCGAGGTCGAAGTCGAGCCAGTGATGGAACCACCCTTCGCTGGGGGTGTAGTTGACGCCGAAACGCACGGCAGGAGGCATGCGGTGTCCTTGCACTCGGGGGCACTCGGGGCACTCGGGTGACGGCACCCGCGGGACGGCGCTCGGGAGGGCGGAGCCCGGCGGAGGCTCAGCCCTTGACGGCGCCCTCGCCGACACCGCGGAAGAAGTACCGCTGGAGGCAGGCGAAGAGGGCGATGAGCGGCGCAACGGCGATCACGGTGCCGGCCGCGACGAGGCGCTCGTCGTTGGCAAAGGTGCCGTGCAGATAGTTGAGGCCGATGGTCAAGGTGAACTTGGACGGGTCGCTGAGCACGATCAACGGCCACAGGAAGTCGTCCCAGGCGCCCATGAAGGCGAAGATCGCGACGACGGCGAGGGTGCCCTTGACCGACGGCAGGCCGATGCGCCAGAACCGCTGCCAGACGTTGGCGCCGTCGACGTAGGCCGCCTCCTCGATCTCGTAGGGCAGGTTGCGGAAGGCGTTGCGCATCAGCAGGACGTTCAGCGCGCCGACCGCGCCGGGCAGGACGACCCCGATCAGCGTGTTGTTCAGGCCGAGTTCGCGCATGGTGGTGAACTGGGCGATGATGATGCCCTCGACGGGCACGAGCATCGCCAGCACGAACACGAGCGTTGCCGCGCCCCTGCCGCGGTAGCGCAGCCGGGCCAGGGCGTACCCGGCGAGTGCCGAACCGACGCAGTTGGTCACGACGTTGGCGGTGGCGACCTTCAGGGAGTTCAGGGCGTAGTCCCAGACCGGGATGGTGTCGGCGACCCGGGCGTAGTTGTGCAGGGTGGGGTGCTCGGGCAGGAAGCGGGGCGGGGAGCTGTAGATGTCCTCGGTGGGTCCCTTGAGGGAGGTGGACAGCTGCCAGAGGAAGGGGCCGATGGTCAGGGCGAGGACGGCGAGGAGCAGCAGATAGCGCCAGGCCAGCTCGCCGGCCCGGATCCGGCGGCCGTGCTCGTCGGTGACGCGCCGCTCCCGCGCCTCGGTGGCCGGCCGCTCGGGCCGTACCTTCTCCAGGACGCTCACGACTCCTCCTTCCGGTCGGCGCGGAGCACCAGCAGCATCAGGGCGACGGTGACGACGAACACGACGACGGAGAGGGCCGAGGCGTAGCCGACCCGCCCGGTGAGGCCGGTGCCGGTGCGCTGGACCAGCATGACGAGGGTGGTGTCCTCGCCGGCCGGGCCGCCGCTCGGGCCGGCCATCAGGTAGACCTCGGAGAAGACCTTGAAGGCGGCGACGGAGGACAGGGCGGCGACCAGGACCATGGTGGAGCGCACGGCGGGCACGGTGACCGAGAGGAAGCGGCGCACCGGTCCGGCGCCGTCCACGGCCGCGGCCTCGTGCAGTTCGCGCGGCACGTTCGCCAGCGCGGCCAGGTAGATGATCATGTAGTAGCCGAGGCCCTTCCACACCGTGACCGCCATGGCGCTGAGCAGGAGCAGCCACTGGTCGCTGAGGAAGCCGATCCGGCCGATCCCGATGGCCTCCAGCAGCGCGTTGATCAGCCCGCGTTCGTCCAGCAGCCACACCCAGATCAGCCCCACCACGACGATCGAGGCGACGACCGGGGTGTAGAAGGCGGAGCGGAAGAAGGTGATCCCGGGGATGTTCTTGTGCACCAGCAGGGCGAGCAGCAGCGGCAGGACGACCAGGGCCGGGACGACGCCCAGGACGTACAGGAAGCTGTTGCGCAGGCCGGTCCAGAACATGTCGTCGTGGAGCAGCTCGCGGAAGTTGGCGAGGCCCACGAAGCGGCCGGGGACCAGGGTGCGGCGGTCGGTGAAGGAGTTCACCAGGGTGGAGACGAACGGGTAGAGCACGAAGGCGCCGGTGATCAGCAGGCCGGGGGCGGCGAACAGCCAGGGGCTGAGCGGCAGTTGGCGTCTGATGCGGAGGGGTGCGGCCATGGCGGTCAGCCCTGCCGGAGCAGCCGGTCGGCGGCGTTGACAGCGTTGTCGAGGGCTTCCTCGGGGCTCTGCCTGCCCTGGAGCGCCTTGGCGACCTCGTTGCGCAGCGCGGTCTTCATCTGGTCGCTGAACAGCACGGGCGTGTAGTTGACGGCGTTCTTCAGGGACTTGGCGGCGGCGACGCGGACCCGGGTCTCGTCGGTGCCGTCCTCCTTGGTGAAGTACGGGTCGTCCAGGGAGCCTGCGGTGCTCGGGAAGATGGCGACCTTCTTCGCGAAGGACATCTGGTGGCGCGCGTCGGTGACGAAGTGCGCGAAGGCGACCGCGGCCGGGGTGTGCCGGGTGCGGGAGTTCACCATCACGCCCATCACGTACATGTTGACGTGCCCGGTGCTGGTGATCTGGTCGGTGATGCCGATGTTCCGGTACAGGCTCGGCGCGTTCTTCTTGAAGTTGCCGAGGTCCAGGGCGCTGCCGGGGTTCATGGCGACGGCGCCGGTGAGGAACTTCTTTCCGGCGGACTCCGGGGTGGCGGTCAGCGCCTGCGGATCGAGGGCCTTGGCGTCGTACAACTCCTTGTAGCGGGTGAGGAGTTCGACCCCCTTGGCGCTGTTGAAGGTGAAGGCGGTGCCCTGCCGGTTCATCAGCGGGACGCCGTAGCGGCCGAAGTCCTCGATGGTGGGCACGTTGGCGAGGGTGGCGACCTTGCCGTCGCTCTTCTCGGCCATGCGCAGGGCGTCTGAGAAGAGGTCGTCGTACGTCTTCGGCGGCTGCTCCGGATCGAGCCCGGCCTTCTCGAAGAGGGCCTTGTTGTAGAAGAGCGGGCCGGTGTTGAGGTACCAGGGGAAGGCGTAGGTGCCCTTCATGCCCGGTATCCGGTGACTGGCCCAGGCGCCGGGCAGGTACTCGGACCGGTAGGTGCCGGCGGCCTTGTCGAGGTCGAGGGCGAGCCCGGCCCTGGCGAGCGGGGCGACCAGGTCCGGGGAGACGTTGACGACGTCGGGCAGGGTGCCGCCGGCCGCGTCGGCGCTGAGCTTGTCCGGATAGCCCTCGGCGGGCTGGTCGATCCACTTCACGTGGGTGCCCGGGTACGTGTGCTCGAAGTCGGCGATCAGGTCCTCGAAGTAGGGCTTGAAGTTCGCGCGCAGGTTCCAGGTCTGGAAGGTGATGTCGCCCTCCACCTTGCCGGAGGCGTCGGTCGGGCCGCCGTCGTCCCCGCCCGAGCCGCAGGCGCTCAGCGGCAGGACGAGGGCGAGGGCGGCGGCGGCGAGGGATCTGCGGGAGATGGGCACGGTGACACGGCTCCCTTGCGGTGTCGGGGCTGCGGGGGGGGCGGAAGAGACCTTGCCCGGGGCCTTCCGAGAAAGTCAATGGATGTGTCGAGCTAAAGAAATACGCTCTTCATTAGTGCAGGTCAGAGCCGTTTTGACGGAATCCCCCACCACTTCACTAATGCGCTTTATAGTCTTGACACTCAAGCGCTTTAGCGAGCACCCTGCCGAAGGGGAGAAACGTGCCGACCAGACGGTCCCCCGCCCGCCGGCCCACGATGAAGGACATCGCCCGGCGCGCCGGAGTCTCCGAGAGCGCCGTGTCGTTCGCGCTCAACGGCCGCCCCGGCGTCTCCGAGGCGACCCGCGCCCGGGTCCGCCGGGTCGCCGAGCAGCTCGGCTGGCGCCCCAGCACGGCGGCCCGCGCGCTGTCCGGGGAAGGCGCGGCGACCGTCGGCTTCGTCCTGGCCCGCCCCGCCCACACGCTCGGCGTGGACTCGTTCTTCCTCCAGCTCGTCTCCGGCATCCAGGAGGTCCTGGCCGAGCGGCACCTGGGCCTGCTCTTCCAGGTGGCCGAGGACGTGGCCGACGAGTGCGCGGTGTACCGGCGCTGGTGGGCGGAGCACCGCGTGGACGGCGTCCTGGTTGCCGACCCGCGCGCCGCCGATCCGCGCCCCGAGCTGCTGGACGAACTGGGGCTGCCCGCCGTGGTGATCGGCGGCGCGCCCGATGTGCGCCATCCCGGTCTGTCCACGGTCTGGGCGGACGACGCCGGCGCGATGGCCTCCGTCGTGGACGAGCTGACCGCCCTCGGCCACCGGCGGATCGTGCACATCGCCGGCCTGCCCGACCTGGCCCACACCCGACGCCGCATCGCCACCCTGCGGGCGGAGGCGGAGCGGCGCGGCCTGGGCGAGGTCCGCTCGGTGACCACGGACTACTCCGACACGGAGGGCGCCGCGGTGACCCGCCGGGTGCTCGGCGGCTCGCCGCCGCCGACGGCGCTCATCTACGACAACGACGTGATGGCCGTGGCCGGCGTGGCCGCCGCCGCCGACCTGGGCTTTTGCGTCCCGCAGGACGTGTCGGTGGTCTCCTGGGAGGACTCGGCGCTGTGCCGCATGGTCACCCCCCGGCTGTCCGCCCTGTCCCGCGACAGCGCCGCGTTCGGCCGCACGGCGGCCCGGGAGCTGCTGGCCCTGCTGGACGGCGCCCCGGCGCGGTCGGTGGGGGTGCCGGTGCCGCGGCTGACGGGGCGGGGCAGCACGGGGAGGGCGGCACCTGCCGGCGGGCGCCGGGTCCGTGAATGACCGGCCACGGCCTCTCGACGGGCCGCGTCCGACCGGGCACAGTTCTCCTACCCCTCTTCCGTACCGATGAGTAACGAGGAGCGCCGTGAGCAGTTGGGCCGGCCGGAGTGCCGTCGAGATCGCCGCCGCCGTCCGTGAGAAGCGGGTCACGCCCCGGGAGGTGGTGGCCGAGCACCTCGCGCGGATCGAGCGGCTCGACGGCCGGATCGGGGCGTTCCGGAAGGTCCGGGCCCAAGCGGCGCTCGCCGAGGCCGACGCGCTGGCCTCCCGCACCGCTCTGACCGAACTGCCGCTGGCCGGCGTGCCGTTGGCGGTCAAGGACAACCTGGCCGTGCGCGGCGAGTCGGGCCGCAACGGCTCCGCCGCCACCCCGGACGCCCCGGCCGCCGAGGACCATGTGACGGTGGCCCGGCTGCGGGCGGCCGGTGCGGTGGTCGTGGGCCTGACGAACGTGCCCGAGCTGTGCGTCTTCGGCACCACGGAGGGGCCGTACGGCACCGCCCGCAATCCGTGGGACCTCTCCCGCACCGCGGGCGGCTCCTCCGGCGGCAGCGCGGCGGCGGTCGCCGCGGGTCTGGTGCCGCTCGCGCTCGGCAACGACGGGATGGGCTCGCTGCGCATCCCGGCCGCGAACTGCGGGCTGGTCACACTGAAGCCGGGCACCGGGGTGGTGCCGGCGGGGATCGGCAACGGCGACTGGTTCGGCATGTCGGAGAACGGCCCGCTGGCCACCACGGTCGGGGATCTGCGGCTGATGCTGGCGGTCCTCGCGGACGCGGAGTTCGGGCGCCGGGCCGAGCGGCCCCGCCGGACGATCGCCGCGGCGGTGCGCAGCCCGCTCGCCGGGGTGAGCGTGCACCGGTCGTACACGACCGCGGTCCGGCAGGCGGCCGGTGTGCTGGCCCGGGCCGGGCACCGGGTGCGGCGGGCCGAGCCGCCGTACCCGCTCTCCCTCGGTGTGACCGCGCTCCAGCACTGGACGGCGGGTACGGCGGTGGACGCCGCGGGCCTGGACCCGGCGCGGCTGGCCCGCCGGACCCGGGTGCACGCGGCCGTGGGCCGCCGGTTCGTCCGGCCGGTGCGCACCGGCGACGCCCGCGAGCGGCTGCGCGCCCGGCTGACGCCGTTCCTCACCGAGTACGACGTGCTGCTCACGCCCGCGCTGGCCCGGCGCTCCCCGCAGGCCGGCCCGTGGCACGAACGCGGCTGGCTGCGCAACCTGCTGGCCAACACCGCGTATTCGCCCTTCACCCCGCCCTGGAACCTGACCGGCTGGCCCGCGATGTCCGTCCCGGCCGGCACCCTGCCCTCGGGCGCCCCCTGCGCCGTACAACTCGTGGGCCTGCCGGGCACGGAGGCCGTACTGCTGGAGCTGGCGGAGGAACTGGAGGAGCTGAGCCCGTGGCGGCGGACGGCGCCCGTGGCCGACCGGTCATGAAAAAGCGGCCGGTCCCCGGCCGCGGCTCTCTCCGACCGGCATGGGCGTGAGTGCCTCACGCCCATGTGGGCGGCGGTCCGAACGGACCGGTCCGGTGGGTCAGTCCACGCTCGGCAGGATGTGGGGCTCGGCGAGATCGTCCTCGTACCCGGCGAGGCGGATCGGGGCGGACCGGGCCCACACGTCGAGACTGCCGAGTTCTCCGGGCCGTCGGCCCACACGCTCCGTGCGTTCCTTGGGGCGCTGTTCGCGATTCGTCTTCTCCGGTGTCACCGCGCACTCCTTATGTGTCGTGACCCTCGGGGCATACCGGACAGTGTGCGCTGCGGCGCTGGACGCCCGCTCAGGTCTGGATGGAAGCCAGTTCGGACGCGGTGGCGCCGGTTCCTCTGCCGGAGCAGGCCCGTTGTCGACCGGCTCGCCCCAGGACGGACGATGGGTGTGGGTGGAACCCCTGATTACTGGTCCGTCCCCTCCAGGTTAACCAAATGAGCGGGCATCCGCTCGATAGGGAATGCAAACAAGCGGTAAGCGATGTGCCGCGTCCGGCCCCTCAATACCCCCTAATATGGGGCCTTTTGAAACAAGATGCTCACTCGGACGACTCCGCGAATCACCCAGGTGGCCTACACCGGCGAACACCTCTTCAAGTGCTGTTGGCCGACCGGCAAGCCGGCCATGGTCTGCTGACGCGGCAACGGCTGTCTCGCGGAAGGACTGACGCATGGAGCTGCGCAGCGTCGAGGAGCTGATGGATCTGCTGTGCGCCGGCCGGCACCAGCACGCGCTGCGGACCGCCGCGCTGCTGCGCCGCGGCCGTCCCGCCGACAAGGAACTCCAGGTGGCCGGGCTGGTGCAGGGCATCGGGCCGGTGCTCTGCCCGGGCGACGCGGCGGCCCGGGCGCGGACCGCGGCGGAGGCGGTGCGCGCCCTGCTCGGAGAACGGGTGTTCCGGCTGGTCCGCGGGGACGCGGAGCCCGGCGACGACGCGCAGCGGCTGCGCCAGGCCGCCGAGGAAGGCCGCACGGCCGGCTTCGACGCGGGCGTGCTGGAGGACTGGCGTACGGTGCTGGAGCTGGTGGCGGCCCGGCACGCGCGGCTCGGCGCGGTCGACTGACGGCCGGCCGCCGCCCTGCCCCCTGCGCCGCGCGTCACCCGCGCGGCGGCTCACCACTTGCCGGGCGCGTAGTCCTTCAGGAAGACGCCGTACAGGTCCTCGCCCGCCTCGCCGCGCACGACCGGGTCGTAGACGCGGGCGGCGCCGTCGACCAGGTCGAGCGGGGCGTGGAAGCCGGCCTCGGCGAGGCGCAGCTTGTCGTAGTGGGGGCGCTCGTCGGTGATCCACCCGGTGTCGACCGACGTCATGAGGATGCCGTCGGTCTCGAACATCTCCTGGGCGCTGGTCCGCGTCACCATGTTCATCGCGGCCTTGGCGGCATTGGTGTTGGGGTGGCCCGCGCCCTTGTAGCCGCGCCCGAAGACGCCTTCCATGGCCGAGACGTTCACGACGTACGCCCGTCCGCTCGCCGCCTTCCGCGCCGCGTCGGCCATGGCCGGGCGGAGCTTGCTGATCAGGATGAACGGCGAGGTGTAGTTGCACAGCTGGGTCTCGAGCAGCTCCACCGGGGAGATCTGGTCGATCGTCTGCACCCAGGTGTTGGTGTCGACCACGTCGGGGAGCAGGCCCCCGGCGTCGATGGCGGTGCCGTCGAGGTGCCGGGCGACGCTGGCGTTGCCGGCGACCAGGGCGAGGTCGGCGACCTTCTGCGCGTCCAGGCCGCTGGTGCCGACGGGCAGCGCGGCCAGACCGTCGACGGCGCCGGAGTTGAAGGCGCCGATCACATGGTGGGCGGGCAGTTCCCCGGCGGGCAGCGGGGCGCTCTCGCCCTCGACGAGGGCGGCGTAGGCGGAGGGCAGCCGGCGCACGGTCTGCGTGGCGTTGTTGATCAGGATGTCCAGCGGGCCGGCCGCGGCGACCTGGTCGGCCAGCGCGACGGCCTGGGCCGGGTCGCGCAGGTCGATGCCGACGATCTCCAGGCGGTGCAGCCAGTCCGCCGAGTCCTCCATCGCCTTGAAGCGGCGGATGGCGTCCTTGGGGAACCGCGTCGTGATCGTCGTGTGCGCGCCGTCGCGCAGCAGGCGCAGCGCGATGTACATGCCGATCTTGGCCCGGCCGCCGGTGAGCAGGGCGCGCTTGCCGGTGAGGTCGGCGCGGGCGTCCCGCTTGGCGCGGTTGAGGCGCGCGCAGTCGGGACAGAGCTGGTGGTAGAAGTAGTCGACTTCCACGTACCGGGTCTTGCAGGTGTAGCAGGACCGGGGGCGCTGGAGTATGCCCGCGATCTTGCCGGCCTCGACCTTGGAGGAGGGCAGGATGCCCTCGGTCTCGTCGTCGATGCGCTCGGCGGAGCCGGTCGCGGTGGCCTCGGTGACGGCGCGGTCGTGGGCGGTCTTGGCGGCCCGGCGCTCCTGGCGGCGGCGCTGCTTGACCACGCGGTAGATGTGCGAGGTCGCCCGGCGCACCTTGATCGCGTCGGGGTGGTCGACGTCGAGCCGGTCCAGCTCCTCCAGCACGCTGAGGCAGACGGCGAGCCGCTCGGGGTCGATACCGGGTCCGTGGACCGCCTCGTCCACGGAGGCCTCCGTGGGCATGTCCATGGACGCCGAGCCGTCCTGTGTCACCGTCATCGCGCTGCCGCTTCCCTGATCACCCGCGCAGCGCTCCGACTCGCGCCCGCTTTCGAACAGGGCATTTTACGGAGCGCCGGGCCGGGCACCAAACCGCTCCCCCGCGCCCCGGGGGCCCACCCGCACCGGGCGGCGCGAGCCGCCCGGACGGCGCGGGTGAGGACCCCGGTCCGGCCGGGGCCGGTCCTCAGTGGTCGCAGACCGTCAACAGGGTCTCGACCTCGGCCGACACCGCGTACGCGAACCGGTCGAGGTCCGGCACGGCCCGCGCGTCGGCGACCAGCCCGTAGTGCACGCGCCCCCGGTACGTGGAGATCGCGACCGCCAGCGCCTGGCCGGGCGCGAGCGGGGCCAGCGGATACACCTCGGCCAGCTCGTGCCCGCCGAGCCGCAGCCCGAAGCCGGGCAGCGGCACGCTGGTGACCAGGATGTCGAACCACAGCCGGGCCGCCTGGCCGACCAGCGGCCCGCCGAGCCGGTGTCCGAGCGCCGGCACGTGATCGGCGAGCAGCGCGACCGCGCCGGCCCCCCGGTTGGGGCCCGCGTCCTTGTTCCGCAGCATTGCGGTCCGCACGGTCTCCAGGCGGCGGAGCGGGTCGGCATCGTGCACCGGGAGCCGTATCAGATACCCGGAGAGCCGGTTGCCCTGGGGCTGGGCGGTGCGCGGACGCCGCCGGGAGACGGGGATCAGGGCGCGGGGCGCCACGTCCTTGCTGCCGTCGCCGCGCTCGTCCAGCCAGCGGCGCAGGGCGCCGGCGACGACGGCGATCAGGACGTCGTTCACGGTGCCGCCGGCGCTCTTGCGCACCCGGTGCACGTCGTCGATGTCGATCACCACCCCGGCGGTGCGGCGGGTGCCGCTGGGCGCGCAGGTCAGCGCGGCGGCGGGGCGCATCCCGAGGGTGGACAGGGCGAGCGAGGCGCCGATGTCCAGGGCCCGGCCCACGTCGGACAGCGCCCCCCTGACCAGCCCGGGGAGGCGCTCGGGCAGCCGGCGCACGTCGGACAGCAGTCCCTGCGGCGGCTCGACGGCGCGGGGGGCGCGCTCGGGCACGTCGACGGGGTCCAGGACGCCGGCGGCGAGTTTCAGCGCGCGCAGCCCGTCGGCGAGGGCGTGGTGGAACTTGAAGAGCACGGCGAAGGACATCCCGTCCGCGCCGGGCAGCACATGCGCCTCCCACGGCGGCCGGCCGCGTTCCAGGGGGCGCTCCATCAGCCGGCCGGCGACCGCCTGGAAGTCGTCGGTCGGAGCGTGCAGCCGTACGTGGTCGAGCGGGTCGAAGTCCGGGTCGGCCTCGCGGGTGGCGCCACCGAAGGCGAACGGCTGCCAGATGTCGCGGATGCGCATGCGCAGGCCGGGTACGGCGGCGGCGCGGGCGGCGAGCAGGTCGGCGGCGTGGGCCCCGGCGGTGGGCGAGTGCGCGGCGAAGACGCCGAGCGCCCCGAGGTGCATCGGGTGCCGGTCGGACTCCATGTTCCAGAAAGCCAGGTCGAGCGGAGCGAGCAGATCGGAAGTCAAGGGCTTGCCTCACGCGTCGGCGACGGGTGGATCAGCAGTCAATCCCCGGCGGGCGATTACGGTCAAGTACGGGGAGGCTACGCTCAGTTAAAGCCCGGTTAAGTCCCGCCTCCGGGTGGGGGAGGCGGGACAGGGGCGACGCCTGAGGTCACCTCAGGACGGGCGGCGCCGCTTCGGGTGACGTACCCCACTCCGACGGGCGCGGGCCGACCGTGAACGCCAGCGAGCGCAGGGAGCGCAGCGCGCCGGTGGTCAGATACGTCCGGCCCTGCGCCGTCCCGTCCGTGTGCACGGCCTGGACGTAGCGGTCATCGGAGGAGGTGCCGGGCGCGGTCACCGTCAGCCGGCCGCCGGGCCAGTAGCGGTGGTCCAGGTGCAGGTCGACGCGTTCGAAGACCGGGGCGGTCAGGCCCCAGGTGTCGTAGCCGGGCTGGACCGGGAAGAGGCCGATGGACGACAGGACGTGCCAGGCGGACATGGTGCCGAGGTCGTCGTTGCCGGTCATGCCGGTCGGACTGTCGGTGAACAGGGTCAGCGCGGCGCGCACCACGTCCGTGGTCTTCCAGGGCTGGCCGGTGAACAGGTAGGTGTAGGGGGCGATGAGGTCGGGCTCGTTCATCGGGTTGTACACGGCGGCGTTGTAGTACGCGTACGGGTCGCCGTGCACCCACACCTCGCGGGCGGTCCGCTCCGGGTCGGCGAGCAGCCGGTCGTAGGCGAAGAAGGCGTCCAGGCGGGCGTTGGCCGCGCGGGTGCCGCCGATCAGGTCGACCATGCCCGGGACGTCCTGCGGGACGAGCCACTGGTACTGCCAGGCCGTGCCCTCGTGGAAGCCGGTGCCGCGGGCGGGGTCGGGCGAGCCGGTGAAGGCGCCGGAGTCGTCACGGGCGCGGAAGAAGCCGGTGGCGGGGTCGAAGATGTTCCGGTAGTTCCGGGAGCGGGCGGCATAGCGGGCCGCGTCCTCATGGTGTCCGAGGCCGCGGGCCATCTGGGCGAGCATCGCGTCGGCGAGCGCGTACTCCAGGGTGACGGAGGCGCCGTGGTGGTAGTCGGAGTCGCCCATCTTGGCGTGCGGCCGTCCCTTGATGTAGGGCGCGAAACCGTTCGCGATGTACTCGGCGTTGGCCTCCCGCCCGATGCCCGGGTACGCGGCGGGCGGCACGCCGTCGGCGTTCTTCCGCAGCGCCCGGTAGGCCCGCTCCTCGAAGCCCTTCAGCAGCCCCATCTGGTAGGCGGTGGTCAGGAACGGGGTGACGGGGTCGCCGCTCATGACGTTCGTCTCGACCGGGCCGTAGCCCCACTTGGGCAGCCACCCGCCGTCCTCGTCGACCGCGACGACCGACCGGGCCATGTCCCGTGCCTCGCGCGGGGCGAGCAGGGCGAGCAGCTGGGCCTGGGTGCGGTAGGTGTCCCACAGCGACCAGTTCTGGTAGTACGTGAAGCCCCGGGCGCGGTGGGTACGGCGGTCCCAGCCGAAGTAGCGGCCGTCGGCGTCGCCGCCGATGTTGGGTGCGAGGTACGACCGGTACAGCGAGGAGTAGAAGGTGCGGCGGAGCGCGGGGGTGCCGCCCCGCACCCGGACGGCGGCGAGCCGGCGCTCCCACTCGTCGCGGGCACGGTGGCGTACGGCGTCGAAGGACCGTCCGCCCTCGGCGCGCAGGTTGCCGGCCGCGCCGCGCGCGTCCACGTACGACAGGGCGGTGGTCGCCTCGACCGTGCGGTCCCGGGTGGTGTCGAAGCGGACGTAGGCGCCGCCGGATCCGGTGCGGGCGCCCGGGGTGACGGTCCCGCCGTCCCAGGTGCCGTAGGCGGTGAAGGGCCGGCTGAAGCGGGTGATCGTGTAGACGGTGTAGGGGCCGGTGTCCCGGCAGAAGCCGCGGCCGGTGATCTCGGTGCGCACCGTGCGGTCGTCCAGGATCCGCACCGCGCTGCGCACCGGCTTGTGCAGCGACTGGGCGGCGTTGAGCAGGACGTTGGCCTTGCCGGTGGCCGGGAAGGTGTAGCGCTGCACGCCGGTGCGGGCGGTGGCGGTCAGTTCGGCGCGGATGCCGGAGGCCAGGCCCACCCGGTAGTAGCCGGGGCTCGCCTCCTCGTCGTCGTGCGAGAAGGCCGCCGCGTACCGGGCGTAGTCCGTCTGGGTGACGTCGCCGGTGGTGGGCAGCACGGGCAGGTCCCCGCCGATGCGGCAGCCCACGCCCGAGAGGTGGACCAGGGAGAAGCCGCGAATGCGGTGGTGGGTGTAGTCGTAGCCGGTGCTGTGCCCGGTGTCGGGCGAGAGCTGCACCATGCCGAAGGGCACGGTCGCGCCGGGGAAGGTGTTGCCCTCGTTCTGGCTCCCGATGAACGGGTTGACCAGATCGGTGAGGCGGCCGTCGGTCCGCTCGGCGGCGCGTGCGGCGGGGGTGGCGATCAACGCGGACGCTGCCATCACCCCGGCCAGGCACAGCCGCGTGCGCCGGGTCCCTCTCATGTCGGATGACCTCCGCAGGTTGGACATCGTTGCCTGCATCCTGAACGGCAGACGATGCAAACCCGGGCATTCGGGAAGATATATGCATAACGCGTCGCGCGGCGAAGGCCCCTGACGCCCCGTCCGTCAGGGCACCCGCTGGCCCTTGCCCAGCGCGATGACGCCGCCCTCGGAGACGGTGTACAGCTCGGCGTCGCGCTCCGGGTTGACGCCGATCGTCGCGCCCGGCGGTACCTCGACGTTCTTGTCCAGGACGGCGCCGCGGACCACCGCGCCCCGGCCGATGTGCACGTTGTCGTGCAGCACCGAGCCCTGGACGACCGCGCCCGGGTCGACGCGGACGCCCGGGGAGAGCACCGACCGGGTGACCTGGCCGCGGATCAGGCAGCCCGCGCTGATGATGGACTCGCTCGCGATGCCCCCCGCGTTGAAGCGGGCCGGGGAGAGCTGGTTGGAATGGGTGTAGATGGGCCACTGGCGGTTGTAGAGGTTGAACGCGGGACGCTCGGCGATCAGGTCCATGTGCGCCTCGTAGTAGGCGTCCAGGGTGCCCACGTCCCGCCAGTAGCCCTGGTCGCGGCTGGTCTCGCCGGGCACGTGGTTGTCGCTGAAGTCGTACAGCTGCGCCTCGCCGCGCGCGGTCAGCTGGGGCAGGATCGAGCCGCCCATGTCGTGCACCGACTGGCCGTCCTCGGCGTCCCGGTGCAGCGCCTCGATCAGGGCCTTGGTGGTGAAGACGTAGTTGCCCATCGAGGCGAAGACCGTCTCCGGGTCGTCCGGGAGTCCCGGGGGGTCGGCGGGCTTCTCCAGGAAGCGCTCCACGCTGCGGCCGTCCGCGCCCGGGGTGATCACCCCGAAGGAGGAGGACTCCGTACGCGGCACCCGGATGCCGGCCACCGTCACCCCCGCGCCGCCCTCGATGTGCTGCGCGAGCATCTGCCGCGGGTCCATGCGGTACACGTGGTCGGCGCCGAACACGGCGACGTACTCGGGCTGTTCGTCGTGGACCAGGTTCAGCGACTGCAGGATCGCGTCGGCGCTGCCCAGGTACCAGCGCGGGCCGAGGCGCTGCTGGGCCGGGACCGGGGTGACGTAGTTGCCGAGCAGGCTGGACATCCGCCAGGTGGTGGTGATGTGCCGGTCCAGCGAGTGCGACTTGTACTGGGTCAGCACGCAGATGCGCAGCACGTCGGCGTTGACGAGGTTGGACAGGACGAAGTCGACGAGCCGGTAGGTGCCGCCGAAGACGACGGCCGGTTTGGCACGGTCCGCGGTCAGCGGCATCAGGCGCTTGCCCTCGCCGCCCGCCAGCACGATCCCGAGTACGGAAGGCCCTCCACGACGCATGGCCGCTCCCCTCACCGTGGTTGAACCATGGCTGCCCCGAGCAGACCGGACTAAGCCTGCTTGAGGATCTCCTCGTACAGCCCCGCCGTGCGGCGGGCCACCGCGTCCCAGCCGAACTCCCCCACCGCCCGCGCCCGTCCGGCCTCCCCCATCCGCCGCGCCGCGGCCGGATCACCGAGGACGGTGTCCAGCGCCCGGGCCAGCCCGGACGCGAAGTCGCCGTCCGCGTCGACCAGGAGACCGGTACGGCCGTCCGCCACGACCTCGGGGATGCCGCCCACCCGGGACGCGACCACGGGCGTGCCGCAGGCCATCGCCTCCAGGTTGACGATGCCCAGCGGCTCGTACACCGAGGGGCAGACGAACACAGCCGCACGCGTGAGGAGTTGGATGACCTCCGTGCGCGGCAGCATCTGCGGGATCCAGAAGACGCCCGCCCGCACCCGGCGCAGCTCCTCGAACAGCTCCTGGAACTCCCGGTCGATCTCCGGGGTGTCGGCCGCGCCCGCGCACAGCACGACCTGGGCGCCGGGGTCGATGTCCCGTACCGCGCGCAGCAGATGGGGCACGCCCTTCTGCCGGGTGATCCGGCCGACGAACAGCACGTAGGGACGGGCCGGGTCGATGCCGTGCCGGAGGAGCGCGTCGGTGCCGTGGTCGGGCCGGTACAGCCCGGTGTCGATGCCGTTGTGCACGACGTGCACGCGGGCCGGGTCGAGCGCCGGGTAGCAGGCGAGGACGTCGTCCCGCATGGCGCCCGAGACGGCGATCACCGCGTCGGCCGCCTCCACCGCGGTGCGTTCGGCCCAGCCCGACAGGGCGTATCCGCCGCCGAGCTGCTCGGCCTTCCAGGGGCGCAGCGGTTCCAGCGAGTGCGCGGTGATCACGTGCGGGACGCCGTACTGGAGCTTGGCGAGGTGGCCGGCGAGGTTGGCGTACCAGGTGTGGGAGTGGACGAGTTCGCGGCCTTCGAGGGCGGCGGCCATGGCGAGGTCCACGGAGAAGGTGCGCAACGCGTCGTTGGAGCCGTCGAGGGCGGACCAGGGGCGGTGCCGTACGACGCCGTCCCCGCGCCCCTCGCCCCAGCAGTGCACCTCCAGGTCCACCAGGGCGGCCAACTCGCGGGCGAGGAACTCCACATGGACGCCGGCGCCGCCGTACACGTCCGGGGGGTACTCCCGGGTCAGCAGTCCCACTCGCACCCGACAACCCCCTGGTCTCGTCGGCAGGTCCCCTTCATGGTCACCCAGATGCGGCGCCCGGGGAAGAGCGCGGGGAGGAAGCCGGGGAGGAAGCCGGGGTCGAGCGCGGCGGACGGGTGAAGCAGCAGTCGCCGCACAGTCCGCCGCCGGGGACGCGGTAGTACAGGCAGCAGCTGCGGCGCCGGAAGGCCGTGCCGGTGCGGGTGCCGGTGGCGCTCAGCAGGGGGTGGGCGAAGAGTTCGCCGGTGAGTCCGCGGGTGCGGGCCGCGACGTCGGTACGGCCGCGGGCGCGGGCCCAGCGGCTCAGCTCCCGGGCGGTCGCGGCGAGCGCGGAGCCCGCGTTGCCCCACAGCAGGCCGGGCGCGACGCCGTAGCGGGCGCGCAGGGCCGCGGTCAGCGGCTCCAGATGCCCGTGCAGCACGGTGGCGGTGAGCGTGGCCGCGTCGCCGGGCAGCGGGCGCACCTCGGTGAGCCACAACTCGTCGGGGACGGGGGCGCGGACGTCCCAGCGCAGCAGCCGCGGGTCCAGGTCGGGCACCCGGCCGTACAGGACGGCGCAGCCGAGGGCCACCGACCACAGCCGGGCGGCCAGCCCCTGCTGGGCCAGGGAGGCGGCGACCCGCGGCTCGGCAATCCGCAACCGGTCCGCGACGGTGGCGACTCGCGCGGTCACCGGATCGCCGGGGGTGTCCGAGGTGCCTTCCGCACAGCCGTCCGCCAGGGTCGGCAGCCGCCGCGGCCCGGCACCGCCGGCCGTGTGCCGGAGCGTGCGCAGGGGGAAGAATCCGCCGAGCGGGCGCAGCGCGGCGAGATCGGGGTCGAGGTCCACGACAGCTACTGGTACCAGGCGCGCCGCGAGGGCGAGGAGGCGGGGTTTCCCCCCGCGTCACCCGACCAGGGGATGATCGACCGGCTGGCGTACTCCATCGGGAGTAGGGCGCATTGCGTGCTCAGGTACGACGACGGGACGTGCGCGGGCGGGCAGAGTGTTGGCCATGGATGCCGACCGTACGCCCCGCCGGGCCCAGGACGCCCGCTGCACGCAGAGGAGACAGCGATGAGCGCCCTGGCGTTGTCCGTGCTGCTGTCGGTCGTCTCCGCCCTCGCCTACGCGGGCGGAGCGATCGTGCAGGAGCAGGTGGCGGTGTCCTCCCCGGACAGCGGGTATCTCCCGCTGCGCCGGCCGGGCTGGTGGGGTGCGCTGGCGCTCAACGGTCTCGGCGGCGTGCTGCACGTCGTGGCGCTGGCCTTCGGGCCGCTCAGCCTGGTCCAGCCGCTCGGCGCGCTGACCATCGTCTTCGCGCTGCCCATGGCGGCGCTGTGCGTCGGCCGCCGGGCCGGTGCGGCCGCCTGGCGCGGCGCCCTCATGGCCACGGTGGGCCTGGCCGTCCTGCTGGCCCTGGTCGGCTCCTCGTCCGCGCACTCGCTCGACCCGGCGCAGCGGCTGGCGGTCGCGCTGGTCACCGGCGGGGCGGTGACGGCGCTGATGTGCGCGGGCCGGGCCGCGCACCGGCATCCCGCGGTGCGCAGCGTGCTGCTCGCCACCGCCTCCGGTATCGCCTTCGGCATGTCGTCGGTGTTCACCAAGACCGTGGCCGTCGACTGGGCCCACGGCATCGGCCTGGGCGGACTGGTCTCGCTCGCGGTGATCGGCGTGTTCGCGGCGGCCGGCGTCCTGCTGTCCCAGGCCGCGTACCGGGGCGGCGGGCTCGCCGCCCCGCTGGCCACGCTGACGGTGGTCAATCCGGTGCTGGCCGCCGCCGTCGGCATCCTGATGTTCGGCGAGACGTTCCGCCACGGCACCACGGGCACCCTGCTCGCCCTTGCCTGCGGGGTGGTGGCGGCGGGCGGTCTGATCATGCTGACGACGGAGCGGCTGGAGCGCACGGCGGAGCCGGCCACCGCCGCACCGGCCGGATCGGCGGGCGGGGACGCGCCGGGTGCCGCCCCCTCGGCTGCGTCACTGACTGCCCCGACACCGGCTGTCCCCTCACCGGCTGCCCCAACAGCCCCTGACGCTTCACCGGTTGGGCCGTCACCGGCTGTCCTCCCGGTGGCGGAGGCGTCCTCCCCTTCCGGTGGGCCGGCCGCCGCGCCCGGTGGGCCGACTGCCGCCGAGCAGGCCCCGCGCGCCGCTGTGCCGGCGCGCTTCGGCGTGCCGCGGCAGCGCGGTGCCTCGGGTACCGGCACGGAGGGGGCCGGCGGCGTCGGGCCGGACCGCCCGGTGCCGCGCGCGCTGCTCGTGCCGGGCCTGCCCCGGCGCGGGGCGAACGCCGGGGGTGCCGGCGCACCGGCCGGCGCCGTGCTCCCCACGTCGTACACCCCGCTGCCCGCGGGCGTGCCGGTGCTGCTGCCGGTGCTGGACCGGCGCGGCAGCCGTGTCAGATCCTGACGCCGCCGGCCCGGAGGTAGGCGAGCGGGTCGATGTCCGAGCCGAATCCGGGCCCGGTCCGCACCTCGAAGTGCAGGTGCGGGCCCGTGACGTTCCCGGTGGCGCCGGAGCGGCCGATGCGCTGGCCCGCGGTGACGCTCTGGCCGACCCGCACGGAGATGGCCGACAGGTGGGCGTACTGGGTGTAGCGGCCGTCGGCGTGCCGGAGCACCACCTGGTAGCCGTACGAGCCGCCCCAGCCCGCGGTCACCACCCGCCCGGCCGCCGCCGCCTTCACGGAGGTGCCGGTCGGCACGGCGAAGTCGACGCCGGTGTGGTAGCC